>JAVBXM010000172.1 GCA_030824585.1 Phaeospirillum sp.
TCCCGCCGTTCCGCGTGCCCGCACCGAGGAAGAGGAAGAGGAAGAGGAGCGCGCCAAGAAGCGCGCCGCCGCCCACAAGCCCGCCCCGGTCAAGCGCACCGAGCCGCGCCGCCGCACCGGCAAGCTGACCATCACCGACGCGCTGACCGACGACGACCGCTCCGAGCGCGGCCGCTCCCTGGCCGCCGTCAAGCGCGCCCGCGAGCGCGAGCGCCTCAAGCACATGCAGAAGGGCTCGGAAAAGGTCATCCGCGAGGTGATCGTGCCCGAAAGCATCACCGTGCAGGAGCTGGCCAACCGCATGGCGGTGCGCGGCGCCGACGTGATCAAGTGCCTGATGCGCCTGGGCGTGATGGCCACCATCAACCAGAACATCGATGCCGATACCGCCGAACTGGTGGTGACCGAATTCGGCCACAACATGAAGCGCGTGTCCGAAGCCGACGTCCTGGTCGGCCTGGAGGGCGAGGCCGACACCGACGAGGTGCTGTTCACCCGCCCGCCGGTGGTCACCGTCATGGGCCACGTCGACCACGGCAAGACCTCGCTGCTCGACGCGCTGCGCGCCACCGATGTGGTGTCGGGCGAAGCCGGCGGCATCACCCAGCACATCGGCGCCTATCAGGTGACCATGAGCTCGGGCGACAAGATCACCTTCATCGACACCCCCGGCCACGAAGCCTTCACCGCCATGCGCGCCCGCGGCGCCAAGGTGACCGACATCGTGGTGCTGGTGGTGGCCGCCGACGACGGCATCATGCCGCAGACGGTGGAAGCCATCCGCCACGCCAAGGCCGCCGGCGTGCCGATCATCGTCGCCATCAACAAGATCGACAAGCCGGGCGCCAACACCGAAAAGGTTCGCCAGGAGCTGTTACAGCACGAACTGGTGACCGAGGAACTGGGCGGCGACGTGCTGGCCATCGAGGTGTCTGCCAAGAAGCGCATGAACCTCGAGAAGCTGGAAGAAGCCATCCTGCTCCAGGCCGAAATCCTCGACCTCAAGGCCAACCCGGCCCGTGCCGCCCAAGGCGTGGTGGTCGAGGCCAAGATGGAAAAGGGCCGTGGCTCGGTGGCCACCGTGCTGGTCCAGAAGGGTACGATCCGGGTCGGTGAAGTGTTTGTGGCCGGCGCCGAATGGGGCCGCGTCCGCGCCCTGGTGGACGATCACGGCAATTCCATCAAGGAAGCCGGTCCCTCCACCCCGGTCGAGGTTCTCGGCCTGCAGGGCACGCCCGCCGCCGGCGACGACTTCGTCACCGTCGAGGACGAGGCCCGTGCCCGCGAGATCGCCGGCTACCGCCAGCGCATGGACCGCGAGGCCAAGGCCAAGCTGGCCCAGCGCGGCACGCTCGAGCAGATGTTCTCGGCCATCAAGTCGGGCGAGGCCCAGGAACTGCCCGTGGTCATCAAGGGCGACGTGCAGGGCTCCATCGAAGCTATCTCCTCCACCTTGGAGAAGATGGGCAACGAGAACGTCAAGGTGCGCATCCTGCATGCCGCCGTCGGCGCCATCAACGAGTCGGACATCACCCTGGCCAAGGCTTCCAACGGCCTCTTGATCGGCTTCAACGTCCGCGCCAATCCCCAGGCCCGCGACATGGCGCGCCGCGACGGCGTGGACATCCGCTACTACTCGATCATCTACGACGTCACCGACGACCTGAAGAAGATGCTGTCGGGCATGCTGGCGCCGGAACTGCGCGAGCGCTTCCTGGGCTACGCCTCCATCCGCGAGGTGTTCAACATCACCAAGGTCGGCAAGGTGGCGGGCTGCATGATCACCGAGGGTACCGTCAAGCGCGGTGCCAAGGTGCGCCTGCTGCGCGACAACGTGGTCATCCACACCGGCGACCTGGGCCAGCTCAAGCGCTTCAAGGACGACGTCAAGGACGTCCGTGAGGGCTATGAGTGCGGTATGTCCTTCACCAATTACGAAGACATCCGGGTCGGCGACGTCATCGAGTGCTTCGAGATCGAGGAGATCGCGGTCACCCTCTAAGGGGGTGATCGTGTCCCTCGCGGCGGAGTCTTTGCCATGAGCCGGGGTGCCAAGCCACCGTCCCAACGCCAGCTTCGTGTCGGCGAGGAACTGCGCCACGCCGTCGCCATGGTGATCGAGCGCGGCGAGTTCCGTGATCCCGACCTCCAGGGCCGCCCCATCACCGTCACCGAGGTCCGGGTCAGCCCCGACCTGCGCAACGCCACCGTCTTCGTGGTGCCGCTGGGCGGCGGCGAGGTGAAGCCCATCCTGGAAGGCCTGAAGCGTGCCAAGGCCTTCCTGCGCCACGAAATCGCCCGCATGGTCGAACTGCGCGCCGTGCCTGATCTGTGGTTCCAGGAAGACACCACCTTCGACACCGCGTCGCGGATCGATTCCATCCTTAACTCGCCGGAAGTCCGCCGCGATATCGCCCACGCGGCGGCGGCCGAGAACGACGACTTCCCCACCGACGGCGACGACGGGCAGTAGGGGCGGGGACCGCTTCGCGAGCGGGCTGCCGCCCGCACCCACGCGGAAGCACAGCTTCCGCACCTTCAGTTTTTCTATAAGGATCCGGGATGCGCGAAGGGATGAATCCCTTCGCCTCATAAGGACGGCTGGAGTTCAATCAGCACTATCGCGCCCCCTCCCGACCTCCCCCCACCTATGGCGGGGGGAGGAGTGTTTAAAACAAAACGGCGGCCCCCTTGAGGGGCCGCCGTCTCGTTCTGTCGCCAAACCCGGAAGGCGATCAGGCGTTCAGCTTGTCCAGCTCGCGGACCACGGCCTCACCCATGACGGTGGTCGAGACCTTGGCCTTGCCGGGCTGCATGATGTCGGCGGTGCGCAGGCCGCCCTTCAGCACGTTCTTGACGGCGTTCTCGATCAGGTCGGCCTCGGCGACCATGTCGAACGAGTAACGCAGGCACATGGCGAAGGACATGATGGTGGCCAGCGGGTTGGCCATGTCCTTGCCGGCGATGTCGGGGGCCGAGCCGTGGACGGGCTCGTAGAGGGCCTTGCGGCGGCCCTGGGCGTCCGCTTCACCCAGCGAGGCCGACGGCAGCATGCCGAGGCTGCCGGTCAGCATGGCGGCGCAATCGGACAGGATGTCGCCGAACATGTTCTCGGTGACCATCACGTCGAACTGCTTGGGATTGCGCACCAGCTGCATGGCGGCGTTGTCCACGTACATGTGGGTGAGTTCCACGTCGGGGAACTCTTCCTTCTGCAGCTTGATCATCTCTTCGCGCCACAGCACGGTGCATTCCAGCACGTTGGCCTTGTCCACCGAGCAGAGCTTCTTGTTGCGCTTGCGGGCCAGGTCGAAGGCGACGCGGCCGATGCGCTGGATCTCCGGCGTGGTGTAGACCAGGGTGTTGTAGCCCTTGCGGGTGCCGTCGGCCAGGGTCTCGATGCCGCGCGGCTGGCCGAAGTACAGGCCGCCGGTCAGCTCGCGCAGGATCATGATGTCCAGGCCCGAGACCACTTCGTTCTTCAGCGTCGAGGCGTCGGCCAGGGCTTCCAGCACGGTGGCGGGGCGCAGGTTGGCGAACAGGCCCATTTCCTTGCGGATCTTCAGCAGGCCGCGCTCGGGCTTGACGTCGAAGGGCAGGTCGTCCCACTTGGGACCGCCCACGGCGCCCAGCAGCACGGCGTCGGCGGCCATGGCGTCGGCCAGGGTCTCGTCGGACAGCGGGGTGCCGTGCACGTCATAGGAGGAGCCGCCGATCAGGCCCTCGGTGATCTCGAATTCGATCTTCCGCTTGCGGCCCATCCAGTCGATGATCCGGCGGACCTGAGCCATCACTTCGATGCCGATGCCGTCACCGGGAAGGATCAAAAGCTTCTTGGCGGCCATACTAGTCTCCCGAAGGTAAAATATATCGAGCGGATGCCCTGCCTAATGCGCGGGCGAGGCTCCGTCAAGCGACGGAAATATACGAAATCCTATGGCTACAGCCAGGGCGAGGACGTCTTGCGGGTTTCCTCGAACGCCGCGATCTTTTCCTCGCGCTGGAGCGTCAAACCGATGTCGTCCAGGCCGTTCAGCAGGCAATGCTTGCGGAAGGGATCGACCTCGAAGGCGATGGAACCGCCATCGGGGCCGGTGATGACCTGACGCGCCAGATCGACGGTGACGATGGCGTTGGAGCCGCGCGAGGCGTCGTCCAGCAGCTTGTCCACCTGCTCCTGCGGCAAGGCGATGGGCAGGATGCCGTTCTTGAAGCAGTTGTTGAAGAAGATGTCGGCGAAGCTGGGCGCGATGACGCAGCGGATGCCGAAATCGCCGATGGCCCAGGGCGCGTGCTCACGCGACGAACCGCAGCCGAAATTGGCGCCGGCCACCAGGATCTTGGCCGAGCGATAGGCCGGCTTGTTCAGCACGAAGTCGGGGACTTCCTTGCCGTCCTGGGTGTAGCGCATCTCGTCGAACAGGTTCTTGCCCAGCCCGGTGCGCTTGATGGTCTTCAGGAACTGCTTGGGGATGATCATGTCGGTATCGACGTTGATCATGGGCAACGGCGCGGCGACGCCGGTCAGAGTGGTGAACTTTTCCATATCCCTGGTCCCTTACAGCGAGCGTACGTCGGTGAGCTTGCCGGTGATGGCGGCGGCGGCGGCCATGGCGGGGCTGACCAGATGGGTGCGCCCGCCGCGGCCCTGGCGGCCCTCGAAGTTGCGGTTCGAGGTCGAGGCGGAACGCTGGCCGGGCTTCAACTGGTCGGCGTTCATGGCCAGACACATGGAACAGCCGGGCTCGCGCCATTCGGCGCCCGCCTCGAGGAACACCTTGTCCAGGCCTTCCTGTTCCGCCTGCTCCTTGACCAGGCCGGAGCCCGGAACCACCAGGACCTGCACGCCCTTGGCGACCTTGCGGCCCTTGAACACCTCGGCGGCGGCGCGGAAGTCCTCGATGCGGCCGTTGGTGCACGAGCCGATGAACACCACGTCGATGGCGATGTCGGTGGCCTTCTGGCCGGCGACCAGGCCCATGTAGTCGAGCGAGCGCTCGACGGCCTTGCGCTTGGCCTCGTCCTTGATGTCGGCCGGGTTGGGCACGGTGCCGGTGATCGGAATCACGTCCTCGGGGCTGGTGCCCCAGGTGATCTGCGGCACCAGGGCGGCGGCATCCAGGGTCACCTCGGCGTCGAACTTGGCGCCATCGTCGGTGAACAGGGTCTTCCAGTAGGAGACGGCGGCCTCGAAGGCGGCGCCCTTGGGGGCGCGCGGCTTGCCGGCGATATAGGCGAAGGTCTTTTCGTCGGGCGCGATCAGGCCGGCGCGGGCACCCGCCTCGATGGTCATGTTGCAGACCGTCATGCGGCCTTCCATGCTGAGGTCGCGGATGGCCGGGCCTGCGAACTCCACCACGTAGCCGGTACCGCCGGCCGTGCCGATCTTGCCGATGATGGCCAGCACGATGTCCTTGGCGGTGACGCCCGGGCCGGGCTTGCCGGTCACGGTGATGCGCATGTTCTTGGCCGGCTTCTGCACCAGGGTCTGGGTGGCCAGCACGTGCTCCACCTCCGACGTGCCGATGCCGAACGCCAGGGAGCCGAAGGCGCCGTGGGTGGCGGTGTGGGAATCACCGCAGACGATGGTGGTGCCGGGCAGGGTGAAGCCCTGCTCCGGGCCGACGATGTGGACCACGCCCTGGCGGATGTCGTCCATGGCGTAATATTCCACGCCGAACTTCCGGGCGTTGGCTTCCAGGGTCTCGACCTGAATCCGGCTCTCCTCGTTCTCGATGCCCTTGGAGCGGTCGGTGGTCGGCACGTTGTGGTCGGCGACGGCGAGCGTCAGCTCGGGATGGCGGACCTTGCGGCCGGACATCTCCAGGCCCTCGAAGGCCTGCGGGCTGGTGACCTCGTGGACCATGTGGCGGTCGATATAGATCAGGCAGGTGCCGTCATCCTGGACGTCCACCAGGTGGGCGTCCCAGATCTTGTCGAACAACGTGCGGGGCTTGGCCATGTCGAATCCCTAGAATGAAGCAGCACTAAGGCGGCCTGATATCTCGGGACGCGAACGCCCCTTGGCAAGAGGCCGCACCAACCAGTCAAGCATCCGGTCCCCGAACAGCCCCCTTCCACGGGGAAGGGGGCTGATACGAGGGCGGGAACCAAGGAACCGAAAGGAAGAGACTATTCTTCCTTGGCGGCGGCGACCTTGGCGGCCTTGACGGCGGCGGCGTCGGCGCGCTCGGCGGCGGCCACCTTGCCGGAATGGCCGGTGGTCTGCTCGGCGATACGGGCCGACTTACCGCGACGGTCGCGCAGGTAATAGAGCTTGGCCCGGCGCACGTCGCCGCGGCGCACCACCTCGATGGAGGCGATGTTGGGCGAGTACAGCGGGAAGATACGCTCGACGCCTTCGCCGTAGCTGATCTTGCGGACCACGAAGGAAGAATTCAGGCCGTCGTTCTTGCGGGCGATGCAGACGCCCTCATAGGCCTGGACGCGCTCGCGATTGCCTTCGATCACCTTCACGTTGACCTTCAGCGTGTCGCCCGGAGCGAAGCTGGGAACGCCGCGATCGGCGGTCAGCTTCTCGATCTGCTCCTTTTCGAGCTGCTCAATGATGTTAACCATGGCTCAACCCTCACTCACGTTCTTGGCCGCGACGTACCGATCCCACAGATCGGGCCGGCGCTGCCGGGTTATGTCCTCTGCCTGGCGCTTCCGCCAGGCGCGTATCTTTTCGTGGTGACCGGAAAGCAGGATTTCCGGCACCGTTCGCCCGTCCCACACCTGGGGGCGGGTATAATGGGGATATTCAAGCAATCCCCATTCGAAGCTCTCTTCCGCCAGCGATTCCTCCTTCCCGATCACTCCGGGAAGCAGGCGCACGATGGCGTCCAACATCGCCAGTGCCGCCGGTTCGCCGCCCGAAAGGACGAAGTCGCCGGCACTGACCTCGAGCGCTCCGTGGGCTTCCAGCAAACGCTGGTCAACCCCTTCGAAACGCCCGCACAGAACCCTCACACCCGGCCCCGCCGCCAGCTCGCGAACCAGCTCCTGGTTCAGCAGCCGGCCGCGCGGCGTCATGTACACCAGAGGCCCCGGCGCCGGGCTGCCCTGAATGGCGGCGTCCAGCACGTCGGGACGCATCACCATTCCGGCTCCGCCGCCGAAGGGCGAGTCGTCCACCGACCGGTGCTTGTCCGTGGCGAAGCCCCGGATATCCACCGTGTCGAGAGCCCACTTGCCCTCCTCCAGCGCCCGGCCTGCCAACGACAGGCCAAGAGGCCCCGGAAACATTTCGGGGAAGATGGTGAGCAATGTGGCCCGCCAGGGCGCGTTACTCTCCACCGTCCCGATCCTCTTTTTCGTCGGGCGCATAGACCGGCGGGATCACCACCAGCCGACCACCCGGCACATCCACGTCTGGCACCGAGTCCTTGGTGAAGGGCACCATCATGTCGCCTTTCGGCTCCAGCCTGATGTCCAGCACGTCACCGGCCCCGTAATCGGCCACCGCTTTCACGGTGCCCAACCTCTTGCCGTCGACCCCTTCCACCACCAGCCCGATCAGATCGGAATAGAGGAACTCGTCCTCGGCCAATCTGGGCAGGCGCTCGCGGGCGACCCATAACTCGGTGCCCTTCAGCGCCTCGGCGGCGTCGCGGTCGGCAACCCCGTCCAGCGTGGCGATGACCAGGCCCTTGACCTCGCCCGTCACCTTCAGCCGGAACTTGACGCTGCCCACCTCGTTCTCCACCGGGGAGTAGAAGCCGATATCGGCCGGCTCCTCGGTGAAGCTCTTGATGCGGACGGCGCCCCGGACCCCATGGACGCCGGCAATCACGCCGACGCGAACACGAGGTCCCATGGGGAATTACTCGCCCGCTTCGGAAGCGGCGGCGGCGGCGGCCGCGGCGTCGCGCTCGGCCTGGTCCTTGGCGCGCTGCTGCGCCTTGGCCTTGGGCTGGGGCTGCTTGGTCTGCTCGGCGCGGGCCGGCTTGGCGACCAGGCCCTTGTCGGCGAAGAAGCGAACCAGACGGTCGGTCGGCTGGGCGCCGACGGACAGCCAATGCTTGACGCGGTCCTCATCGAGAATCCAGCGCTGGCCGTTGTCGTTCGGCAGCATGGGGTTGTAGGTGCCCACCTTCTCGATGAAGCGGCCATCGCGCGGCGCGCGGGCGTCGGCGACGACGATCTTGTAGAACGGACGCTTCTTGGCGCCGCCGCGGGAGAGACGAATCTTCAGAGCCATTCTTAGGTCTTCCTCTGTTCGAAACCGAATAACCTTTGGACGCCGGTCAGCGTCCGAACTTCATACCGGGGGGCAAAAGGCCGCCGATGCCATGTCGCATCAGCCCCTTCTGACCCAGCTTGCCGACCTTCTTCATCATATCGGCCATCTGCTGATACTGCTTGAGCAGCTTGTTGACGTCCTGGACCTCGACCCCGGCGCCGGCGGCGATGCGCTTCTTGCGCGACGCCTTGATCAGGTCGGGGTTGCGGCGCTCGGCCTTGGTCATGGACGTGATGATCGCTTCCTGACGGGCGACCATCTTGTTGTCGATATTGGCGTCCTTCAGCGCGCCGGCCATCTTGCCGATGCCGGGCAGCATGCCCAGGATGCCCTTCAAATCCCCCATCTTGCGCACCTGGGCGAATTGCTTGCGCATGTCGTCCAGGTCGAACTTGCCCTTCTCCATGCGCTTGGCAAGGCGTTCGGCTTCTTCCTGGTCCAGGGTCTCCATGGCCTTCTCGACCAGGCCGACCACGTCGCCCATGCCGAGAATGCGCCCGGCGATACGATCCGGGTGGAAGACTTCCAGCGCGTCGAGCTTTTCGCCGGCGCCCAGGAACTTGATGGGCCGCCCGGTGATGGCGCGCATGGACAGGGCGGCGCCGCCACGGGCGTCGCCGTCGATACGGGTGAGAACGATGCCGGTGACACCGACCTTCTCGTTGAATTCGCGCGCCAGGGTGACGGCGTCCTGGCCGGTCATGGCGTCGGTGACCAGCAGGGTCTCGGTGGGCTGGGTGGCGTCGCGCACGGCGGCGACCTCGGCCATCAGCTCCTGGTCGATGTGCAGCCGCCCGGCGGTGTCGAGGATGACGACGTCGTAGCCTTCCTTGCGGCCCACGTCGACGGCCCGCCTGGAGATGGCCACCGGCATCTCGCCCATGACGATGGGCAGCGAGCCCACCTCGGCCTGTCCGGCCAGAATCTGCAATTGCTGCTGCGCGGCGGGACGGTAGACGTCCAGCGAGGCCAGCAGGACCTTCTTCTTCTCTTTCTTGAGCTTCAGCGCGATCTTGGCAGAGGTCGTGGTCTTGCCCGAACCCTGCAGGCCCACCATCAGGATGACGACGGGCGGAACCGCGTTGAGGTTCAGCTCGGTGCCCTTGGTCCCCAGGGTGGCGATCAGCTCGTCATGGACGATCTTGACCACCATCTGGCCGGGGGTGACCGACTTGATCACCTCGGCGCCGACGGCGCGGGCCTTCACCCGGCCGATGAATTCCTTGACCACGGAGAGCGCAACGTCGGCCTCGAGCAGGGCGACGCGAACCTCGCGCAGGGCCTCGGTGACGTCGGCTTCCGACAGGGCGCCACGGCCCGTCAGCTTCTCGAACACCTTACCCAGTCTTGAGCTCAAGCTCTCGAACATGATCCGTCCATAAACGATTACACGCCGGTGCGCGAAACTCGCGGACCAGCGGGCCTCCTCGGAGGCGAGGATCTCCAGAAATCTGAAGAGGCTGGGGTTCTAGTCCGTTGCGGCGGAAGAGTCAACAGGAATGGCGGCCGGGACCGCCGCGCTCCATGAAGGTTCGGAGCGCGGGCATCCCGCCCGCATTCACGGGCGTTCGGGCTTGCCCTTGCGGTGGCCGTCCTTCTTGTCCTTCCAGGGGGCCTTGGGCTTCGGTCCGCCGGTCTTCGGCCCCATGGGCTTGACCCCGGCCGGGACGGGACCGGCGGCGGGCTCCGAGGCGTGCTCGGCCAGGCGTTCGATGCGGACCTCGGCCTTTTCGATCTGGCGCAGCGCCGTGGCGAAGCGGTCGGCGTGGGCAGCGTCGATCTCGAAGCGGGTCTCGCGCTCGAAGATGCGGATGGCGCCGATCTCCGCCTTGGTGACCTTGCCCTGGCGGCAGATCATGGGGATCAGCCAGCGCGGGTCGGCGTTCTTCTGGCGGCCGATATTCATGCGGAACCACACCGCGCCGCCGGGCAGGCCGGGGCCCTTGCCCTCGCGCGGCGGGCGGGGTTCGCGCTCGCGGAGCTCCCTGGGTTCGCGGGTCGGCGAGCCGGGGCCGGGATCGAACACTTCCTCGGCGGCGGGCAGGTGCGAGCGGTACATGCGCACCAAGGCGGCGGCGATGTCCTCGGCCGGGCGCTCGGCCAGCAGGGCACGGGCCATGGCCAGATCGTCCTCGGTGTTTTCCTCGGCCAGCAGCGGACTGGTCAGCAGGCGCTCCTGGTCCAGCTTGCGGATGTCCTCGGCCGACGGCG
Source organism: Phaeospirillum sp. (assembly GCA_030824585.1). GTDB lineage: Bacteria > Pseudomonadota > Alphaproteobacteria > Rhodospirillales > Magnetospirillaceae > Phaeospirillum. The sequence continues at coordinate 10,457 of JAVBXM010000172.1, forward strand.
CCCCGCTCCAGATGGCCTGGACGCCGGCGGTCTGCAGCAGCATGTCGGCCTTGCGGCGCCGCGACAGCAGGACGAGGAGGACGCTGACCCCCTTCTTGCCGGCGCGCCCCGTGCGGCCCGACCGGTGCTGCAGGGTCTGGGCGTTCTGCGGCAGTTCGGCATGGATGACCAGACCCAGGTTGGGCAGGTCGATGCCGCGCGCCGCCACGTCGGTGGCGACGCAAACGCGGGCGCGGCCGTCGCGCAGCGCCTGCAGCGCATTGTTTCGCTCGTTCTGGCCCAGCTCGCCCGACAGGGCCACGGCGGCGAAGCCGCGCTCCAGCAGGATGGCCTGGAGATGGCGCACGGAATCGCGGGTATTGCAGAACACCATGGCGGTGGGCGACTCGAAGTAGCGCAGCAGGTTGACCACCGCGTGCTCGATCTCGTTGGGGGCGACCCGCACGGCGCGGTATTCGATGTCGGCATGGCCCTGGGTCCCGGCCGAGACGGCGATGCGCCAGGCGTTGCGCTGGTAGCGCTTGGCCATGGTGACGATGCCGTGGGGCAGGGTGGCCGAGAACAGCAGGGTGCGGCGTTCCTGGGGCGTGGCCTCCAGGATGAATTCCAGGTCCTCGCGGAAACCCAGGTCGAGCATCTCGTCGGCCTCGTCCAGCACCACCGCCTTCAGCCGGTTGATGCGCAGGCCGCCGCGCTCGAGATGGTCGCGCAGGCGTCCGGGGGTGCCCACCACGATATGGGCGCCCTGGCCCAGCATGCGCTGTTCCGTGCGGGGGTCCATGCCGCCGACGCAGGACACCACCCGGGCGCCGGCATGCTCGTACAGCCAGGTCAGCTCGCGGTGGACCTGCAGTGCCAGCTCGCGGGTAGGGGCGACGATCAGGGCCAGCGGCTCGGCGGCCGGTTCCAGCCGGAAGGCGTCGCCCAGCAGCGTATTGGCGATGGCCAGGCCATAGGCGACGGTCTTGCCGGATCCGGTCTGCGCCGAGACCAGCAGGTCGCGGTCCATGGCGCCCGGCTCGAGGACGGCCTCCTGGACGGCTGTGGGATCGGTGTAGTCGCGCTCGGTCAGGGCTCGGAGCAGCGGATGGCCCGCGGGAAAGAATTCCATGGAGAGGTGGGTGCTTTCTTCAGAAGTAGGGGGATGTCCGGCCTGGATGGGGGCGGCCCCCAGCCTCCCGCGAACGCGCGGGAAGCGACGCGGTCAGATATCACGTTTCCCATCTCCGTCGCCAAGAATATCGATCCGCCCGCCGGGCAGCCCAGCCGTGCGTCGGCCGGGGGCGAGCCATGGAAGGCGGGCCGGCATGCCGGAACCTGACGGCTTTCTCCATCTAATGTTGTAATAGTATCGGGGCGCTATCTTTCACCAAAACTTCAGACTCTGTCCGCGATACTGCAACGTTGATCCCGATGTTTGCCTGAGGGGGTGGAGTTTGTCCGGTCGGACGGGGTTTCGGAGCGCGGTCCTGGGGGTTGGCGCGGCGGCATTGCTGTCCGCGTGTTCGGTGATGCCCGAGGATCTGGCCGAAATCCGCCAGGATATCGCCCGCCACGCCGAAGCATTGCCGCAGGATGTCCTGAAACGGCCGCTGACCGTGGAGGACGCCATGGCCCTGGCCGTCGCCCACAATCTGGACGCCCGGGTCAAGGTGCTCGAGGAGGTGCTGGCCGCCGGCAAGGCCGACCTGTCGCTGTTCTCCATGCTGCCCGAACTGGCGGCCAAGGGAAGGTGGTCCAAGCGCGGCCCGAGGAAGCTGACCACCTCGAAGGATATCGGCACCGGCACCATCAGCAACGATTACAGTACCGGCGAGGACGTGATCGGCCGCACCGGCGACCTTACCGCCTCGTGGAACCTGATGGATTTCGGCATCGCCATGGTGCGGGCCGACCAGGAGGAGGACAAGATGGTCCTGGCGGCGGAAAAACGCCGCCGCGCCCAGCACCTGCTGCTCCAGGACGTCCAGGCCGCCTACTGGAAGGCGGTGATCAACGAATTCGCCAACCGCAAGTACGCCTCGCTGGAGGCCCGGCTGGTCCAGTCGGTGGACGACGCCGAGACCGCCGAGCGCACCAAGGTGGGTGATCCCATGCAAATGCTGGGGCACCAGCGGGCCATCGTCGACACCATGCGCCAGATCGCCGAGCTGCAGCGCCAGACCTCCACCGCCAAGGCCGATCTGGCCGGGCACATGGGGGTGCCGTCGGCCAATTCCTTCGAACTCGCCGAGTTGAAGGACGATTCCTTCCTGGCGGCGGAGGACCTGGAGGCCACCGTCGAGGCCATGGAGGCCACCGCGCTGGCCAACCGGCCGGAATTGAAGACCGAGGAGGTGCAGTTCCGCATCGACCGCAACGACATCCGCACCGAACTGCTGAAGACCCTGCCGGGCATCGGCCCGTTCATGGGCGGCCACTACGATTCCAATTCCTTCATCAAGTACAACGCCTGGGCCGATGCCGGCACCCATGTGGCCTGGAACCTGATGGACATCCTGAGCGCGCCCAAGCGCATCGGCAACGCCCAGACCGTCGCCGAGACGACGCGGGCCCGGCGTCTCGCCATGGGCATGGCGGTGCTGACCCAGGTGCATGTGGCCGACATCCAGTACCGGCACTCGCTCAAGGAATACCGCCTGACCGAGCAGATGGCCGCCATCGACCGGCGCATTTCCGGGTTGGCCGCCAAGTCCAAGCAGGCCGGCAGCGGCAGCGCCATGGAGGCGATCAAGGCCGAGGCCTCGGGCATGTTGTCCACGTTGCGCCGCTTCATCCTCTATTCCGATCTCCAGGGCGCCAAGGCCCGCCTCAAGGCGGCCCAGGGCATCGACCACGTGCCGCCGTCCGAGACCTTCACCGATTCCCTGCCGCCGGAGGCCACCGCCGATGCTGCCCCTCCGACAGGTTGAACTGGAGGGGCTGGACGACAAGGCCCGGGCCGTCTCGGCCTGCCTGCGCGCCATGGGCCACGCGGTGGCGGCGACGGCGCTCAGGGATTCCTACCGCATGGCGACCGCCGACGCCGCCGAGGCGCCGTGGATCACCGCCCTGGGCCGCTATGGCTTCGCCGCCCATGTGGAGGACGGCGTCAACCCCGCCGGGCTGGCCGCCGACCTGTTTCCCTGCGTGGTCCTTGGACCCGGCGAGCCGCGCGCTCTGGTGATGGCCCCCGCCGAGGGCCAGTCGTGCCGCATGCTGTTCATCCGTCCGCGCCTGGACCGCGAGGCGTCGGCCCTGCCCACCTCGTGGCCGGCGCTGCTGGCCTCGTGGCGGCCCATGGTGGTGCGGGCCGGGCTGGCCGGCATGCTGGCCAATCTGCTGGCGCTGGCCGCTCCCATCTTCTCGGCCCAGGTCTACGACCGGGTGCTGCCCCACGGCCTGCTCAATTCGCTGGCGGCGATGGTGCTGATGTTCCTGGGCGCCTCGCTGTTCGAGCAGGTGTTCCGGCGGCTGCGCGCCCTGTTCGTCGAGGATGCGCTGCACGAGGGCAATATCCGCCTCGCCATGGACATGCACCGCCGTATCCTGGAGACCCGCTTCGACGGAGCGTCGGCGCCCAGCGGCCATCTGATGCGGCTGCTGCAGGATTTCGATTCCATCCGCGACGGATTGGGGGCGGCGGCGGTGTCGCTGCTGGCCGACCTGCCGTTCATGCTGCTGTTCCTGTTCGGCCTGTTCCTGTGCGATCCGCTGATCGCCCTGGCCGTGCTGGGGCTCAACCTGCTGGTGGCGCTGAGCACCCTGCTGGCCATCCACCGCCAGCGCCTGCTCTACAAGGAACTGTCGGGTGCCGCCACCCACCGGGCCCAGGCGGCGCAGGAATCCTTCTCGGACCCCGAGACGGTGCGCCGGGTCGGGGCCGGCGCCTATCTCCAGGCCCGCTTCCGCCACGGCACCGCCCTTTACGCCGCCACGGCGCGGGCCATCCGGACGCTCTCGGCGGCGCGGGGCAACATCTCCATGCTGGCCCAGAACATGGCGCTGCTGCTGACCATCGGCCTGGGGGCCTGGCGCGCCGTCGAGGGCGGCATGAGCGCCGGCGTGATCCTGGCCGCCACCATGCTGGCCACCCGCTTCACCGGCGCCGCCATGCAGATGGTGTCGGTGGTGCCCCAGGCCCTGTCGGCGATCGCTTCGCTGGAGGCGCTGCGCATGGTCACCGGCCGGCCCACCGAGCGGCCGACCGGCTCGGCGCTGATCCACCGCCCGGTATCGCGCGGCGGCCTGATGATCGAGGCGGTGACCGCCCGCTATCCCGGCGCCTTCAACCCGGCGCTGGACGGCATCTCGCTGGAGCTGGAAGCCGGCGGCCGGCTGGCGGTGATCGGGCCGTCGGGGTCGGGCAAGACCACCTTGGAAAAGGTGCTGTCGGGCATCATCCGTCCCGCCATGGGCCGCGTGCTGCTGGACGGTGTCGACATCGCCCTGATCGATCCCGCCGATCTGCGCCGCCACGTGGCGGTATGCCCGCAGACCCCGCCGCTTTATTCCGGGACGCTGCGCAACAACCTGTGCTTCGACGGGCTGGTCTCGGACGAGCAGATGATCGCCATGATGAACACCCTCGGGGCGGGCGGCATCATGCCCATGGGCATGGGGCTGGACTTCCAGGTGGTGGAGGGCGGCCGCAACCTGTCGGGCGGCCAGCGCCAGATCGTCGCCCTGGCCCGCACCCTGTTGCGCAATGCGGCGGTGACCATCCTGGACGAGCCCACCGCCTTCCTGGACGAGGCCTCGGAAAGGCGGGCCATCGCCGGTATCCATCAGGCGGTGGGCAACCGCTCGCTGGTGGTCATCTCCCATCGTCCGGCGGTGGTGGGGTTGGCCTCCCAGGTGGCGCGCCTGGACAGGGGCACGCTGCTGGAGGTGACGCGCCGCGCCGCGCCGGCCCCTGCGCCGGGAGATGGCTGAGATGGCCTCCGACCCCATGGATACCTTCCGCTCGCCCATTCACGGCATCGCGCCCAAGCTGACGCCGCCATCGGCCTCGTGGCTGCTGGTGTGGTCGGCCCTGACCTTCGCCGTGCTGGTCGGCGGCTCGGCGGTGTTGGAGATCGACGAGGTGGTGACCGCCCAGGCCCGCATCGAACCGTCCAGCCAGGTGCGCCATGTCCAGCATTTCGAGGGCGGTACCATTTCCGAGGTGCTGGTCCACGAGGGCACCCTGGTGGCCGAGGGCGACGTGCTGGTCCGCCTGGTCAACTCGCAAGGCGCCGGCGATCTGGCCGACAAGCGCGCCCGCTGGTCCGCCTATCAGGCCCGTGCCGCCCGCCTGCGCGCCGACCTGGACAACGTCACCGACATCAGGTGGCCGCGCGAGGTGGAGATCGATTCCGAGACCCGCAAGCGCGAACTGGCGATCCATGCCGAGCGCCTTTCCCACCGCGCCCAGCAGGCCACGGTGATCTCGCGCGAGATCGAGCGCCGCCGCCGCGAGGTGGTGGAGACCGAGACCAAGTCCACCGGTCTCGGCCGCGCCCAGGCCAAGGGCGTCGAGGAGATGCGCATCAAGAGGAAGGCCTACGATTCCGGCGTGGTGGGCAGCCAGGAAATCGTCAAGCTGGAGCGCGAGCAACTGATGCTCGACACCGAGGTGTCCACGGCCCGCGAATCCATCTCGCGGCTCAAGGCCCAGATGAGCGAGGCCGAGGCCCGCCTCTCCGAGTTCGAGAAGGGCTGGCGGGCCGGGGTGCTGGACGAGATCGGCAAGGTGGAAGCCGAACTGGCGGCGCTCAAGGCCACCATGGAAGTGGCCAACGACCGGGAATCCCGCAGCGAAATCCGCTCGCCGGTGCGCGGCATCGTCAAGATGAGCGCCATCACCAGCGTCGGGCAGGTGGCCAAGCCCGGCGACACCCTGATGGACATCGTGCCGGTCGACGACGCCCTGGTGGTGGAGGCCAAGGTTCCGCCCCAGGATATCGGCCATCTGCGTCCCGGCCTGGCCGCCTCGGTGCGGCTGTCGGCCTATGACCAGTTCCGCTTCGGCGCCCTGCCGGGCCGGGTGGTGATGGTCGGCGCCGATTCCTTCGAGGAAACCAGGGGAAACGCCACCGTCACCTATTACAAGGTGCAGATTCACGCCGACAAGGCCGAACTGCTGGACGGCAAGGGCGTGGCCTGGCCGGTGCGCTCGGGCATGGCGGGAACCGCCTCCATCGTTATCGGCGGAAAATCCATCTTACGTATGGTTCTGGACCCGCTGCTGCGCAATGACATGATTTTTTCATTGAATTCATTCAAGCTGAATTGGCCGATCCGGTCCGATCCTCCAAGAACGGGGGGCGGGGTTCCGTGATGACCGGCGAATGGGATTGGTGCCATGGACATTGATCCGTCACAGGGTCCGGCCGCGAAGAACATCGCCACGCCGGTCGCCGAGACCGGCGAAGCCGCCGCCAAGCCGGCCGGCACCGTGGTGATCGGCAAGGTGGACAAGCTCCAGGGCGACGCCTGGGTCATCCACGACGGCCAGAAGGTGCCCGCCAAGGTCGGCGCGACGCTGGTGCAGGGCGACTCGGTCGAGACGGCGCAGGGTGCCCAGATCTCCCTGGTGTTCGCCGACCGCACCACCTTCGTGTTGAAGGACAAGGGCCTGGTTGGCCTGGACGAATTCTCCTACGACCCCGCCACCAAGACCGGCAAGGAAACCTTCCTGGTGGCCCAGGGCGGCTTTTCCTTCGTGTCGGGCGATATCGCCAAGACCCAGCCCGACGCCGCCCGCATCGCCACCCCGGTGATGAGCATGGGCATTCGCGGCACCACGGTGGCCGGCAATGTGGGGGCCGACGGCAACACCTCGGTGGCGCTGTTGCCCGATCCCGGTTCCAACTTCGTCGGCGAGGTCGCGGTCAGCGCCCTGGGCGGCAGCGGCCAGACCTTCACCCTCAATTCCGCCGGATCGGGCATCCTCGGCGCCACCTCGGGCGGCTCGTGGTCGGTGTCGGCCAACGCGGGTGCCGCCGTGACGGTTTTCGCCCCGGCTCCGGCGCCGCCGCCGCCCAATCCGCCCAACCTCGGCACCGGGTCGACCGGAACTGGGGGCAGTGGTG
>JAVBXM010000169.1 GCA_030824585.1 Phaeospirillum sp.
CGCGGGGGAGGGGGATTGCCGATTTCTCCCTCCCCCGGCTCTGCCGGGGGAAAGCCGGGGTGGGGACCCTTTCCTTGACCGCCCGCCTGCTCCAGTCGGTCATCGTCCTGCTGGCGATGTCCTTCGTGGTCTACGGCCTGATGGGCCTGATGCCCGGCGACCCCATCGACCTGATGATCGCCGGCGACCCCCGCCTGACCCCCGAGGACGCGGTACGGCTCAAGGCACTCTACGGCCTCGACCAGCCATGGATGGAACGCTGGCTGCGCTGGCTGGGGCGGTTCGTCCAGGGCGAACTGGGCTATTCCCGCCTGTACGCCCGCCCGGTGGCCGAGGCCATGGCCCCGGCGCTGGGCAACAGCGCCCTGCTGATGCTGTCGGCCATGGCCCTGTCGCTGTCCATCGCCATTCCGCTCGGTATCCTCGCCTCGCTCAAGCCCGGCGGCCCGCTCGACCGGCTGGTCAACCTGCTGGCCTTCGCCTCGGTGTCGGTGCCGGTGTTCTGGCTGGGTCTGATGCTGATCGTGGTGTTCGCCGTCAGCCTGGGAATACTGCCGGCCGGCGGGGTCGAGAGCGTGGGCGGCGGTGGATTGCCGGACCGCCTGCGCCACATGGTCCTGCCGGTGACCGCCCTGGCCCTGGCCGGCATCGGACAGGCGGCGCGGCACATGCGGGCCGCCATGATCGGCGAGGCCGGCGCCGACTACATCCGCACGGCCCGGGCCAAGGGCTGCGGCCCGGCCCGCGTGGTGCTGGGCCACCAGTTGCGCAACGCCCTGCTGCCCATCACCACCATCGTGGCGCTGGAATTCGGCGGGCTGTTCTCCGGCGCGCTGATCACCGAGACGGTGTTCGCCTGGCCCGGCATGGGCCGCCTGATCTACGAGGCGGTGATGGGCAACGACTTCAATCTCGCCTTGTCGGGCCTGTTGCTGGCCACCGCCATGACCCTGGCGGGCTCCATCCTGGCCGACATGGCCTATCAGCGCCTCGATCCCCGGATCGGCCGGACATGAGGAGCGGCACCGCCATCCTCGCCCTGCTGCTGGCCGCCGTGCTGGGCGCCCCCTGGCTGCTGCCCGCCTCCGACGCCCTGGACCTCGCCGTCCGTTTCGGCCCGCCCTCCCTGGAGCACCCCCTGGGGACCGACGACCTGGGCCGCGACATCGGGGCGCGGCTGGCCCAGGGTGGCATGGTCTCGCTGAGCGTGGCGGCCATCACCGCTCTGCTGGCGGCGCTGATCGGCACCATGATCGGCCTGCTGGCCGGCTATCACGGCGGCAAGGCCGATGCCCTGCTGATGCGCCTGACCGACGGGGTGATGTCGTTGCCGCTGCTGCCGCTGCTGATCGTGCTGGCCGCCGCCGATCCCGCCAAGCTGGGCGTGCCGCCCGGCATGACCGAGTCCGAAGCGTTCGCCGTGCTGCGTCCCGCCCTGATCATCGCCTGCGTCGCCTGGACCGGGGTGGCGCGGCTGGTGCGCGCCACCACCTTGTCGGTGCGCTCGCGCGATTTCGTGCGGGCCGCCGAGGCGCTGGGCGCCAAGCCCGGCCGCATCATGCTCCGCCACATCCTGCCCAATGTCGCCTCGCCCATCGTGGTCGCCACCACGCTTTCGGTGGGCAACATCATCCTGATCGAAAGCGCCCTGTCCTTCCTGGGCCTCGGCATCCGCCCGCCGCTGGCATCCTGGGGCAACATGCTGACCGGGGCCATGGACGTGGTGTGGAGCGCCCCCCTGCTGGCCTTCTGGCCCGGTGCCGCCATCTTCGCCACCGTGCTGGGCTTCAACCTGCTGGGCGACGGGCTGCAGAAAGCACTGGACCCCAAACGCCTCAGTGGCTGAACAGCACCGGCACGGTCATGGATTCCAGCATGTGCCGGGTGGCGCCGCCCAGCACCATCTCGCGCAGGCGGGAGCGGCCATAGCCGCCCATGACCAGCAGGTCCACATCCTCGTCGGCGGCCCGCGACAGCAGCATCTCGCCGACGTTGAGGTCGTCCGAGGCCACGTGTTCGCACACCGCGTTGACCCCGTGGCGCGACAGGTGCAGGCAGATGTCGGCGCCGGGAATGTCGCCATGCCTGGCCATGCCGTGGCTGGGATTGATGGCGATGACGTGCACCGTCTGGGCGGCGGCCAGCAGCGGCATGGCGTCGTGGACGGCGCGGGTGGCCTCGCGGCCGCCGTTCCAGGCCACCATCACCCGGCGCCCCAGGGTGGGGAAGCGTCCGGCGAACGGCACCACCAGCACGGGACGGCCCACCGCCATGATCAGCCCGTCGGCCATGCGCGGGGTATCGTCCCCCGCTTCCGCCTGGCCGATGACCGCGAGATCGGCGTAGCGGGCATGCAGCGCCACCGTCTCGGCCATGGGGCCGGTGACGTCGCGCCATTCCCGCGTCACGCCCGCTTCGCAATCGAAGGCGTCGACCATGGCCTTGGTCCGCCCGGCCGCCTCGGCGTCGCCGGCGGCGCGGATCTGGTTGAGGTCGCCGCCGAACTGGGCGGTGAGGTGGGCGGACAGCAATTCCTGATCCCGCACGTTGAGCGTGATCAGATGGGCCTGGAAGCGGGCGGCGAGGCCGGCCGCCAGTTCGAGACGCACCCGGGCGCGCGGGTGATCATCCACATGGACCAGGATATCCTTGTATGTCATGGCGCACCCCCCGCAAGCTTGGCTACGGGATATTCTATCCCCGGAAGATTGGCTTCACCAAGCCTCGGACCGAAGGTCAGACCGGCTCAAATTGCGTTAATAGCTGGTCGCCTCGCAGGTCTGGCGATGCAGCTTCAGCACCTTGCACAGTTTCACCGCGTCGGCGCGGTTCTTCATGGGGCCGGCGACGATGCGCCAGCGGGTGCCCCGCTCGCCCTGGTCGATCTTGGGGAAGGTGGCGTCGATGCCGCCCAGTTCCTCGGGGAACTTGGCCCTGATCTTGGCCCAGGTATCGCGCGCCGCATCCTCGGACTTGGCGGTGCCCAGGCCGATTCCGGGCGTACCGCCGCCCGCCGGGGACCTGGCGCCGCTGCCATTGGCCGTTCCCTGGCGCAGGCCGGTGGCGGTGCCGGAGACCGGCTGCTTGGCCAACTGGCTGTCCAGGACCTTCTCGACGGCGGCCTTCTCGCGCTTGGCCTCCTCGGTGGAGACGAGATTGGCGGCGCGCAGGCGCTCGACCCGGCCGACGGCGGTGGCCGCCTCCATGACGTCCTTGGGCGGCAGCACCGGCATGTCCACCTTGCGCGGCTCGGCCGGCAGCAGGGCGTCGATAATGGCCAGACGCTCGGCGCCGTGCTCGGCCGGCGACAAGGCGCGGCTTTCCAGCGCCACGCCCAGAGCCCGCAGGCGGTCCACCACCTGCTCCTCGGTCGGGCCGGGGCGTTCCAGCCCCTGGGCCGGCGGCAGCTTGGAGGAATAAGGCAGCAGGGCGCCGAGATTGGTGTTGCGGCGCCGCGAATGCTCCTCGGGAGTGATCAGCCCCTCGTCCAGCAGGCGGCGCAGGGTGCGGAAACGGGTGGCGACGTTGGTTTCCGCCTGGGTGGCGCCCCGTGTCGACATCATGGAGGCGGGCATGGCCTGGCCCGGCTCGCCCAGCGGCTCGGCGGCGACCATGCCGCGGCTGGCGCCCTGGGGCGTCATGGGTTCGAATTGCTGCGGCGTCGCCTCGGCGGCACGCCCCGACCGGAGCGCCGAACCGGCGACGCTGCGGCCCAGCATTCTGTCGACCACCAGCAGGTTGGCCTGGGCCACGTCGATCAGCGAGCGCACCTGCGGCCCGCCCTGGGACGGCGTGGTGAGGGTCACCTGCGGCCGGTTGGCGATGATGACCTCGTAATACTGGCGCGCCAGGTCATAGCGGCCGGTAGCCTGATAGACCATGCCGGCGGTGTAGAGGGCGTAGGGGTCCTTGGGATTGCGCCGCAACGCCCCGATGGCCAGACGCTCGGCGGTGCTGTACTCGCCCCGGGTCAGGGCGGTCATGGCCCGCTCGCTGGAATCGTCGTCGAGCAGGGGAGACTTCATCACGGCATCGGAGAAGCCGCGCGGATCGTTGAGCACGCCGCATCCGGCCAGCACCGCCGCCAGCGACACGGCCAGGAGGCCCCTGCGCAACCCTTTCATGCTCATAGACCTCGTCCCCCAAGATGGCACGATCATCCGCCCCTCCCGGACTCTCACATCGGGACGGACGGAACAAGACCTTTTCAGTCTTGCCGACATAATGCGTCAACGAAGGTTCACACTTTGCTAATGGCTGAAACCGCGGCGGCTGGTATAGTTGGCGAGTCGACCGGGGGACGTCATGGACGGCCGAGAAATCGAGTTGAAACTGGCACTGGCGCCCGAGGACATGGCTCGAATCGCCGCGCGCCCCTGCCTTAATGTCGGGCGGCTGGCCGACCCGGTGTCGAAGCGCTTGTCCTCCATCTATTACGACACTCCCGATTTCACCCTGGCCGTCCAGGGCATCGCCGTCCGGGTGCGGCGCACCGGCTCGGGCTTCGTCCAGACGGCGAAGGCCGCCGGCACCAGCGTCTCGGGCCTGTTCGACCGCGACGAGTGGGAAGTGCCGCTCGCCTCCGCCGAGCTGGATTACGAGCAATTGCGCCAGACCGGCCTGGGCATCTTCGCCGACGAAGCCCTGGCCGAACGCCTGTCTCCGGTCTTCGCCACCGAGGTGGACCGCACCGTCCTGCGCCTGGGAGGCGACGGCTGGGAGGCGGAGGTGGCGCTGGACCAGGGTACGGTGACGGCCGGCGACCGGCGGGAGGATATCTGTGAGGTGGAACTGGAACTGGTGCGCGGCGCGCCCATCCATCTGTTCCAACTGGCCGCCCGCATCCAGAACGAGGTGATGGCCCGCCCGCTTTGCCTCAGCAAGTCGGAACGGGGCTACCGGCTGGCGGCGGGCAGGCCCTCGCCGGTGGTCAAGGCCAAGGCGCCGGCCCTGGCTTCCGCCATGACCGTCGAGGAAGCGTTCCGCACCATCGCCCGCGCCTGCCTCGAACACCTGATGCTCAACGAGCGCTGCCTGCTGGCCACCGAGGCGGGCGAGGCCGTCCACCAGATGCGGGTGGCCCTGCGCCGCCTGCGCTCGGCCATCAAGGTGTTCAAGGGGATCACCGCCGGCCCGGAACTCGGCCGGGTCAAGGATGATCTGCGCTGGCTGCTGGCCCATCTGGGGCCGGCCCGCGACGCCGAGGTCTTCCTGTCCGAGATCGTCGACCCGGTCTTGGCCGCCCATCCCGGCAATGCCGGCCTCGCCGCCCTGCACGCCCATTGGAGCAGGGACCGCGAGGCCAAGCTGGCCACCGCCGTCACCGCCGTGCGCTCCAGGCGCTATGCCGCCCTGATCCTCAACCTGGGGCGCTGGGTGGAGACCGGCGACTGGCTCGGCCCGGCCGGCGGGCCGTCGCGCAAGCGTCTGGCCGAACCGGTGGCCGCCTTCGCCGCCCGCCGGGTGGGCAAGGCGGTGCGCAGCCTGCTGAAGGAAGGCGGCGAGACGCTGTCGCGGCTCCCCCCCGAGCACCAGCACGCGGTGCGCATCCGCTGCAAGCAGGTGCGCTATGCCGGCGAGTTCTTCGCGTCCCTGGTGCCGCGCAAGACCACCAAGCTGTTCCTGGCGGAATTGTCGGAACTGCAGGACGTGCTGGGCAAGCTCAACGACATCGCGGTGGCCGGGCCGAAGCTGTCGGGCCGGGGCGCCGAGGCCGGCTCGTCACGTGCCGCCGGGTTGGTCGCCGGCTGGCACCAAAGCCGCCGCGCCGCCCTGCTGAACGACGTCGACAAGACGTGGAAGCGCTGGCGCGCCATGCCGGTGCCGTGGGACGAGAAGTAAAAGCGCGGCGCGCTGGGAACGCGGCTCACTCGTCCAGCTTCTTGCCGTCCAGGTCGCGGGATTGCTGTTCGGCCTTGCGGCGGTCCGCGTCCTTTTCCTGGCGATTGCGGCCAAAGCGGACCCGGTTGTTCCTGGCCGTCTCCTCGGCCTCGGCCTTGGCGCGCGCCTTGCGCGCCTTGTTGAGATTGACGATCTCCGCCACGGCGGCCTCCCACAACGATGCCCGATCACTCTATAGAGTCACTCATTCGGGTGTCGAATCGCATTCGTGAAAGAAAGAGGCTTGCGCCCCCCGGATTCGACTGCTATATCACCGGCCCTCGCGCGGGTGTAGCTCAGTTGGTCAGAGCGCCGGCCTGTCACGCCGGAGGTCGCGGGTTCGAGCCCCGTCACTCGCGCCATTCCTCTTTTCGAGGAATGGCATCGCAAACGCCGGTCCCTTCGGGGACCGGCGTTTTGCGTTATGGGCCACGCCCAACAAATGCTCAAATATTCATCAGTGAAAAATTATGCCCACGAATAAGGCTTATTTCCAAGGCGCGGCTTATCCGGCGCCCAGAGGAGCCGCTTTTTTAGGCTTGCGCCACCCACGGCTGAGCATTTTATAGGCAATAACAATCAGCCCAAAGGACAGGCATTGAACAATGCCTTGTTTATGCTCAATTATTTCAGAATCCCGTATTTGGCACACATCTTGAAGCCGCGCCGTCATCCCGCGGCGGCGGCAGCATTTTTGGGCAGAGGAAGCAAATGGAGACCACGAAAACAGGCGCCGATGTATTGTTCATCCTCTTGGGAGCGGTGATGGTTCTTGCCATGCATTCCGGCTTCGCCTTCCTTGAGGTCGGCACGGTCAGGAAAAAGAATCAGGTCAACGCCCTGGTCAAGATCCTCTCGGATTTCGCGGTCTCGACCATCGCCTATTTCTTCGTGGGCTATTCCGTGGCCTACGGCACCAGCTTCCTGGTGGGGGCCGACGTGCTGGTGGGCAAGACCGGCAACGCCTTTGCCGCCTCGGGCTACGATCTGGTCAAGTTCTTCTTCCTGGCCACCTTCGCCGCCGCCATTCCGGCCATCGTGTCGGGCGGCATCGCCGAGCGCGCCAAGTTCAACACCCAGCTGATGGCCACCGCCCTGCTGGTCGGACTGGTCTATCCCCTGTTCGAGGGCATGGTGTGGGGAACCCGCTTCGGCTTCCAGGACCTGATGAAGGGCTGGTTCGGCGTGGCCTTCCATGACTTTGCCGGCTCGGTGGTGGTGCATGCGGTGGGCGGCTGGATCGGCCTGGCCGCCGTGCTGATGCTGGGCACCCGGCTCGGCCGCTATCGCAAGGACGGCCGTCTGGTCGCCTTCCCGCCGTCCAACATCCCCTTCCTGGCGCTGGGCGCCTGGATTTTGTCGGTGGGCTGGTTCGGCTTCAACGTCATGAGCGCCCAGGTGATCGCCGACATTTCCGGTCTGGTCGCCATGAACTCGCTGCTGGCCATGGTCGGCGGCATCGTCACCAGCCTGGTGGTGGGCCGCAACGACCCCGGCTTCATCCATAACGGCGCCCTGGCCGGGCTGGTGGCCGTTTGCGCCGGCTCGGACGTCATGCATCCCGTCGGCGCCCTGGTCACCGGCGGCATCGCCGGGGGCATGTTCGTCTGGCTGTTCAACCTGTGCCAGATCAAGTGGAAGATCGACGACGTGCTGGGCGTCTGGGCGCTGCACGGCATGTGCGGCTTCATGGGCGGCATCGCCTGCGGCGTGTTCGGCCAAGAAGCCCTGGGCGGCCTGGGCGGCGTCAGCCTGGGGGCGCAGGTTCTCGGCACGCTGGCCGGCGCCGTTTTCGGCCTGGCCGGCGGTCTGGCGGTCTATGGCGGCCTCAAGGCGACGCTGGGCATCCGCCTGTCGGACGAGGAGGAGTTCGCCGGAGCCGACCTTTCCATCCACCAGATCGGCGCCTATCCCGAGGACGCCACCACCGTCCACGACGATGGCCTCGCCATGTCGGTGCACTCGGCCAACAAGCGCCGGGCGGCCGGCTGAAGCCAAAGCCCCAAAAACGCCAAGGGCCGCCCATCCGGGCGGCCCTTTTTCCTTGCGTTCAGGTGACGATGCTGGAGGCGGGGAAGGTCAGCACCACGCGGGTTCCCTCGCCCACCCGGCTTTCCAGGCTGAGATTGCCGCCGTGCAGTTCCATGAAGCCCTTGGCCAGCGGCAGGCCGAGGCCGGTACCTTCATGCTTGGGGCTGATGGCGTTCTCCGCCTGCCCGAAGGGCTGCAGCACCATGGGGATGTCCTCGGCGGCGATGCCGACGCCGTCATCCTCCACCGCCACGGTGACACAGCCGCCCACCAGGGCGGCTTCCACCCGGATATTGCCGGATTCGGGGGTGAACTTGGCGGCGTTGGACAGCAGGTTGAGGACGATCTGCTTCATCAGCCGCTCGTCGGCGCGGATCATGGGCAGGCCGTCCTGGGGGATGAAGGCCAGGGTCTGGCGCTTGTTGGAAACCACATGGCTGACGAGGCGCATGGCGGCGCGCACCGCCTCGGCCACGTCCACCTCGCTTTCCCGCAGGACCACCTTGCCCACCTCGACGCGCGACACGTCGAGGATGTCGCTGATCACCCGCAGCAGGTGATGGGCGGATTCCGAGATATTGTCGAGGAAGCCGCCATAGCGCTCGACGTCGGCGGGTCCCATGATGCTGTGGGCCAGCTCGGAAAAGCCGATGATGGCATTCAAGGGCGTGCGCAATTCGTGGCTCATGTTGGCCAGGAAGATGGTCTTGGCGCGTGACGCCGCCTCGGCCGCCTCGCGCGCCGCCTGGGCCTGCTCCTCCGCCTTGGCGCGGCGGCTGATTTCCTTTTGCAGCCAGCGGGTCCGTTCCTCCACCGCCTGCTGCAATTCGTCGTGGGCGCGGCGCAGGTAATCCTCGGCCTGCTTGCGTGCCGTGACGTCGCGAGCGATGCCGGCCAGCCCCACCACCTCGCCCCCCTGGCGGATGGGCACCTTGGACACCGAATACCACTGGGCGTCGCCGGCGGCGTCGGTCACCGCCTCGACCCTGTCCAGTTGCGAGGTTCCCTGCTCGAGGATGGCCCGCTCCTCGGCCTCGACGGCCCGCGCCTGATCGGATTCCAGCAACTCCGACAGGGTCTGGCCGACCAGATCGCTGGTCTCGGCCATGCCGATCAGCCGGGCCTGGGGCTGGTTGACGCGCGAGAACTTGAGCTGCAGATCCTTGACGAAGATGGCGTCGGGAATGTTGTTCATCAGGGCCAGCAGCAAGGTGCGTTCCTGCTGCAGCGTGCGATCCAGGCGCCAACGGTCGGCGGCGGTGCGCACCACCACCTTGAGCTCCAGCGGATTCCAGGGCTTGGACAGGTAGGCGTGAATCTGGCCGAGATTGACGGCGCTGACCAGGGCGTCCAGGTCGGAATAGCCGGTGACCAGCACCCGGGTGGCGTCGGACAGTACGCGGGCCTGCCCCAGGAACTCCGCGCCGCTCATGCCCGGCATACGCTGGTCCGAGAGGATCACCGCCATCTCGTGATCCTTGAGAATCTCCAGCGCCGAGGGACCGTCATGGGCGGTCCAGACCTCGAATTCGTCCTCCAGCAGGTCGGTGATGGCCGTCAGGATCTGCGGCTCGTCGTCGACGACCAGGACGTGTTCCTTCGCCCCTGTCCGGGATGTGCTCATCGGCCTCAGGCCCCTTCGAGGTTGACGGGAATCAGGATGCGGATTTCGGTCCCCTGGCCCGGAATGCTCGACACCTCGATGCGGCCGTCATGGCTCTTGATGATGCCGTAGGAGATGGACAGCCCCAGGCCGGTCCCCTGCCCCACCGGCTTGGTGGTGAAGAAGGGGTCGAAGATGCGTTCCTGGATTTCCGGTGGAATGCCGCTGCCCGTATCGGCCACCGCGATGACGAACATGCCGTCGAGGCGATAGGTGCGCACGGTGATGGCGCCCTTGTCCTCGATGGCGTCCACCGCGTTGGCCACCACGTTCATGATCACCTGGTTCAACTGGCCGGCGAAACAGGCCAGCATGTTGTCGGCGGCGTAGTTGCGGCGGACCTCGATGCGGTCGCTCATCTTGTGGCGGAGGAACAAAAGGACGGATTCCACCGCTTCCTTGATGTCGACGGTCTTGAACTCGCCCTCGTCCAGGCGCGAGAAGGTGCGCAGCTTGACCACCAGCTCGCGCACCCGCTCCAGCCCCTGGCCGGTGTCGGCGATGCGCTTCCTGGCCTTGTCCAGCTTGGTCATGTGCTCGGACGACAGGCCCGGCGCCGCCTCGGTCATCACCGCGGCCAGCCAGTTCTCGATGGAGAAGACGTTGGACAGCGCGAAGGACAGCGGATTGTTGATCTCGTGGGCGATGCCGGCCACCAGTTGCCCCAGCGAGGCCATCTTCTCCGACTGGATCAGGTGCACCTGGGTCTCGCGCAGCTTGGCGTTGGCCTCTTCCAGCTCGGCATTGGCCCGGGCCAGTCCCTCGGCCAGGGCGGCGCGGGCCTCGGCCGCCTCCTTCTCCGCCTTGGCGCGCAGGGTCTCCATCTCGCGCAGGCGGATTTCCTCGACGATGCGCTGGTTCTGCTCCAGCAGGAACTTGCGGCGCAGCAGGGCGCGCAGCCGCGCGCGCAGCAGGCTCATCTCGGTGGATTTGCCGACGAAGTCGTCGGCGCCGGCCTCGAGCGCGCGGGCGACATTCTCCTTGTGCTCGTAGGCCGACAGCATCAGGACCACCAGCGGCGCGTCGTCGTCCGAGCGCATCTTGGACAGTTCCTTGCACACGGCGATGCCATCCATCTCGGGCATCACCATGTCGACCATGACGCAGTCGAAATCGCTTTGGGACAGCAGCTCCAGGCCATCGGCGCCGCTGGTCACCTGGGTGACGTCGCAGCCTTCATCGGTCAGCTCCTGGGCCAGGCTTTCGCGGTAGGTGGTGCTGTCGTCGATGATCAGCACCCGGGCCCGGCGGAACAGCGAGCGCCCGACCTCCACGTTGACCGCCTGGCGGCGCGCCTTGCGCAGCAGGTTGTGGACGCGCAGCAGGAGGATTTCCGGGTCCTCGGACTTGGCGACGAAATCATCGGCACCGCTTTCCAGGCCGTGCAGCTCGGCCGCCGAGGTCTCGTCGGCGGTCAGCATCATCAGCGGAATGCTCCGCGTGGTGATGTCCATGTGAATCTGCCGGCACAGTTCGTCGCCCTGGATGCCCGGCAGGTGATAGTCGACGATGATCAGGCTGGGGCGCTGGCGGTTGATCTCCTCCAGGGCGGCCTCGCCGGAATGGGCGCAGACGGTCCGGAACCCCTCCTGCTCCATGACCAGTTGGAGCTTGAGCGCCTGGGTCACCGAATCCTCGACGATGAGGATGAGATGGTCGTCGGTCACGTCTTCTCTCCCAGGGCAAGGTCGCGCAGTCTGGCGGCAATGGCGGGCAGCGGCAGGGTCTCGCGCGCGCCGCCCAGCTTGGCGGCGGCGGCGGGCATGCCGTTGACCACGCAGGTGGAGGCGTCCTCGACGATGGTGTAGGCCCCCTTGTCGGCCATCTGCCGCAAACCGTCGGCCCCGTCGGAGCCCATGCCGGTCAGCACCACGCCGATGCCGTGCTTGCCCAGTTCGCGGGCCATGGCGCCGAACAGCACGGTGCCCGACGGCTTCTGATTGCAGACGGCCGGCGAGTCGAGGATGGCCAGATGCCCGTGGATCAGGCCGAGATGCCGGTCGGCGGGGGCGACATAGACCCGGCCGGGCCGGGGCTTCTCGTCATGCTCGGCGATACGCACCTCGAAAGGCGTGGCGCCCGACAGCCAGGTCACGAAGCCTTCGAGGAAGCTCGCCGTGATGTGCTGGACCAGCAGGATCGGCAGGGGGAAGTCGGCGCCCAGGCCGCCCAGCAACTGCACCAGGGCCTGCGGCCCGCCGGTGGAGGCCACGATGCCCGCCATGGAATAGGTCCCGGCGCGGCCCGGCGCCGGGCGGGCCGGCGTTTCCTCGCTGCCGAAGTTCAGCCCCCGGTTGATCCCCTGGCGCACCACCTGGACCTGGCTCATGATCGCCAGTTGGGTACAGATCTTGGCGGCCATGGTCTCGTAGCCGGCATTGGTCACGCCCACCGGCTTTTCCACTACCGACAGCGCCCCGGCGCGCAATGCGTTCATGGCGATGTTGAGCTCGTTGTCGTCCACCTGGGCGGCCACCACCACGATGGGGGTGGGACGGCGCGCCATGATCTTCAAGGTGGCGTCCAGGCCGTTCATGCCGGGCAGGCGGATATCGAGCGAGATGACGTCGGGTTGCAGCGTCTCCAACTGCTCCAGGCATTCCTCGGCGCTGGTCACCGCCGCCAGCACCTCGAACCGCTCGTCCGAGCCGATGATGTGCTTCAGCAACTCCCGCACCACCAGGGAATCCTCGACGATCAGGACCTTGATTTTCTTTCTCATAGGAACTGGCCTATGGTTTCGAGGAGTTCCTTCTGGTCGAACTTGCGCTTGACCACATAGGCGTCGGCCCCCAGTTCCAGGCCGCGTTCCTTATCCTCGCGCGCCTCCAGCGAGCTGACCAGGATGAGGGGAATGGCCTTCAGCGCGGGATCGGATTTCACCGCCTGCAGCAGGCCGAAACCGTCCAGGCGCGGCATCTGGATGTCCGAGATGATCAGGTCGATCTGCTCGGCCCGAAGGCGCCCCAGCCCCTCCAAGCCGTCATGGGCGAGGCGCACCTGATAGCCGTGGGCCTCGAGGATGCTCTTTTCCAAGGTGCGGGTGGTCAGCGAATCGTCCACCACCAGAATCACCGGCACCCGCGTCTCGGCCTGCTTCTCCACCGTGGTCAGCACCCGGATGCTGCCCGACTTCCTGAAGGTCTCGACGATCTCGAAGGGATTGAGGACCAGGGCGATGTCGCCGTCCTCCAGCAGCACGCCGCCCGCCACCATGGTGCCGCGCGCCCCGGGGACGCCGATATCCTTGACCAGCCCCTCGCGGATGGACAGGAAGCCGTCGATGGCCACCGCCACCCGGCGCTCGCCGTTCTTCAGCACCACCAGCGGCACCACGTTGCGGGTCACCTTGACCGAGCTTTCGCCCAGGGCCAGCAGATGGGCCAGGGACAGCAGGGGAACCTGCCGGTCTCCCAGGAACACCACCGACTTGCCCTCGACGGTGCCCACGTCCTCGGCGCGCACGCGATAGAGGCGGTCGACGCCCTCGGTGGGCAGGCCGTAGACATGGCCCTGGCACTCCACCAGGAACAGCCGCTGGGTCGAGACGGTCAGCGGCAGCGACAGGCGGAAACAGGTGCCCACGGGCTGGCGGTCCTGGACCTCGACCGTGCCGTTCATCATGGCCATGGCCTCGCGCACCACCGACAGGCCCATGCCGCGTCCCGACAGGTCGTCCACCACCCGGGCGGTGGAGAAGCCGGGGTCGAAGATGACGTCGATCAGCGACTGGCGGTCCACCTGGAAGGATTCGGCCTCGGAGAACATGCCGCGCTCCACCGCCTTGCGGCGGATGGCCTCGAAGTTGACGCCGCGGCCATCATCCTCGATCAGCACCACCAGCCGTCCCTCGGACACGTCGAAGGACAGGCCCACATGGGCCGCCCCCGGCTTGCCCGCCGCCTTGCGCTCGTCCGGCGGCTCGACGCCGTGGGACAGCGCATTGCGCAGCAGATGCATCACCGGGTCCTTCAACCCCTGCAGCACCATGCGGTCGGCCTCGACGTCCAGGCCGGACACCTGCACCACCACCTGCTTGCCGGCGGCGCGGGCGAGGTCGCGGACCATCTTGCGGAAACCGCCGAAAATGGAATCGGCCGGCACCATGCGGACCTGCCGCACCTCCTGCTGCAGGTCGTTGCCCAACTGGCGCAGCGACCAGCCGGTGCGCTGCTGCTGGCGCCGCACGGTGCGCAGCTCGCGGGTGATGCCGGTCAGGGTCTGCTCCAGGGCCTCGTACTGGCGTTCCAGGGCGATGGCCCGGTCGTAATCGCCCAGGTCGCGCAGCGCGGCGGCGGCATTCTTGCGGGCCCGGCGCCAGGACCGGTCGAAATCGGCCAGGGTGCGGTCGAGACCAAGCAGCGACTGGGTCACCTGCCGCTGGTTCATGGTCTCGGTCAGCAACTCGTTGGAGGAGCGCAGCAGGCGGTCCAGGTGAAGGGCCCTCACCCGCACCGTTTCCTCGGGGCGCACCGGCGAGGCGACCGGCCGTTCGGCCGGAACGTCCTCGTCGTCCTCGGGCTCCTCGGCGACGGGCGGCGGCGGAACGGGCGCCACCGGCATCCGTTCGGGCTCCGGGGCGGGCCGAGACGCCGGCGCGGGAACCGGCGGCTCCATGGTCACCGGCTGGCCCTCGATCATCGCTTCGAGGGCGGCGACCGTGGCGGCGGTGTCGGGCAACGCCTCGTTGGCCAGATTGGCGGCCACCCAATCCTCGATGACGTCGAGCACGTGGCCCAGGCCGACCGCCATGTCGCGGTCCAGCCTCGCCTGGCCCGAGCGGACCTTGGCGAACAGCGTCTCCATCCGGTGGGAAATTTCCTCGATGGCCGGCAGGTCCACCGCCCGCGACGCCCCCTTCAGCGAGTGGGCGCGGCGGAAGATTTCGTCCAACTGCGCGAGTCCGCTTCCCTCCGCCTTGTGCCCGAGGTCGTCGAGCAGCGAGCGGATGGCATCAACATGTTCCCGGTATTCGATCTGAAAGGCTTGCAGCAGCCTTTCGCGGATGCTGATCAAAGCCGGTATTTCTCCAAGGTGCGCGACAGCTTCTGACCCAGCTGGCTCAGGTCGAGGGAGGCCTTCTCCAACTGGGCGGTGGTCTGCGCCGTCTGCTGGCTGGCCTGACGGATTTCATGCAGCGCCTGGGTCACCTGTTCCAGGCCGATCTGCTGCTGGTTGGTGGCGCCGACGATCTGCTGGAAGGCGTGGACGCTTTCCTGGATGTTGTCGGCCATCTGGCGGATGACGTGCTCGGACATGGTGGACTTCTCGCGGCCCAGCTCGACGCGCTTCAAGGCCTCCTCGGTCAGCATCACCGAGGTGTTGATGCCCTTCTGGGTCTGCTCGAGGATGCCGCGCACCTGGGAGGTGGCTTCCTTGGCCTGATCCGCCAGGTTCTTGATCTCGCCGGCCACCACCGAGAAGCGGCGCCCCTGCTCGCGGGCGTCGGCCGCCTCGATGGCGGCGTTGAGCGCCACTAGGTTGGACTGCTCGGCGATCTCGTTGACCGTGGCGATGATCTCGCCCACCGCCTGGGTGCGCTCCGACAGGGTGATGATGTTCTCGGCCACCGTCTCGGTCTGCTCGCGGATGGCTTCCATGCCGGCCGAGGCGTCGCGCACGGCATGCAGGCCGGCGGTGCCCGAGGTGGCCACCGCCTCGGCGGTGCCGGCCACCTGACGGGAGCGTTCGGCCACCTGCTTGCCCGACAGGCTGATTTCCTCGACGGTGGTGGTGATCTCCTGCACCGCGGCGGCCTGCTGCTTGGTGCCGGCGGCCTGTTCCTGGGCCGAGGACAGGATGGCGGCGGCGGCGGCGGTCAGCGCGTCGCAGGCCGAACGGGTCTGCAGGGCGATGTCGCGCTGGCTGCGCAGCATCTCGTCGAAGGCCTCCTGCAGCACGCCGATCTCGTCCGACGAGCTGACTTCCAGCGGTTCGATGCGCAGGTCGCCCTCGGCGATCTTGCGGGCGGCCTCGGCGCAGGCGGCCAGCGGATCGGCGATCTGGCGGCCGATCAGGCTGCTGACCACCAGGCCCGACAGGGCGCAGATCAGGCCGACGATCATTTCCAGCCCGATCATGGTCCGGATGGAACTGTCGGCATGGAAGCTCAGCATCTTGACCGCCACTTCGGCCGAATCGCTCAGCTGCGCCTGCAGCGCCAGCATTTCCTTCAGCTTCTCGGCCCGGCGGACGTCGGTGGCGCCCAACGCCAGCAAGCCGGTGGCCGAGCTCTCGTACTGGCGCAGCAGCGTCGCCTGCTCCGCCAGCTTGGCCCGGATTTCCTGGGAAGGAGCCGGCGGCAGGTCGGTCTTGGCGCCGGTGTCGACATTGATCACCACCTCGCCGCCTTCCATCAGGGCCGCCAGGGAATCGCGCATCAGCCGCAAGGTGGCCTGATGGTCCACCGCCACCCCGTTACCGAGCAGCAGCACCTCCTTGGCGAATTTCTGCGACAGCATGCGCTGGCGCCCGGCCATGTCGGTGACCACCGAGTTCTGGGTCTGGCTGCGCAGCACCATGATGTTGAAGGCGATCAACCCGGCCAGAACCAGGGTGAACCCCAGGGACACCGTGGAGAACTTGCGGCGAAGCTTCAGATTTTTCCACCAGGAGCGTTGGACGGTCTTGGTCATCGGGACTTCCTTCATGACTCATCCGAGCCCTCGACGCGCGTATCCTTCAGCGCGTCGAGGGCCAGAAGCTGTGCGGTATCGAGAAGAATCAGGGCATCGGGAGTGATGCCGGAAATGAAACGCTGCGGCAGGCCATTGCCACTCTCGTGGGGGCGGGTCAGCCCGGCGGGATCGAGACGCACCACCCGGTCCAGCGCGTCGACCCGAACGCCCACCTCGACGCCGCCGGCCTTGAGGAAGATCACCCAGCTCCGCGCCTCGGGGGCGGGTGGCGTCAGTCCCAGCAGGGAATGCAGGTCGAGCACGGGACGAATCTCGCCCCGCAGATTGGTGACGCCCAGCAGGTATTGCGGCTGCCCCGGCACCGGGGTCCAGCGGGCCAGCAGCATTACCTCGGACAGGGTATCGAGGGACAGGGCGTAGCGCTCGGTGGCGATACGGGCGCCCAGAACGTCGAAGCCGGCCTCGACGCGATCGGCCAGTCCGCGCGGCGCGGCCAGACGCCGGGCCCGGGCCCTCAGCAGGGCCTCGTTGAAGTCCGCCTCGCTCCAGCCGGCGAGTCCGTCGCCCAGGGCATGGAGACGGTCGAGGATCGTCGCGGCCTGCCGGGACATCAGGCCCCTCCGACCAGTTTGAGATGCATCGCCACCGCCTCACGCATCTGTCCAACGGTGATCTTTTCGCCGGGGTTCACCGGCTGCTCGTCGGCAAGGCCGGACAGCAGAGCCTGCGCGTTGCGGAACGAACGCACGGCCCCGGCGGCATCGTCTTTTCGCGCCAGGAACAACCCCAGGTGATAATGGGGCAGAACCAGTCGCCGGTCGAGATAAATGGCACGGCGCAACGCCTTTTCGCACTGTTCGTCCTCGCCCAGTTGCTCGTGGACCATGGCGCGGTAGAAGTACGCCCAGGCATCGAGGGGAACGGCGGCGATGATGGCGTCGCAGGCGGCGGCGGCCTTCTCCCACTGCCCGCTGTCGGCCAAGCCCCGCGCCACCTTCA
>JAVBXM010000076.1 GCA_030824585.1 Phaeospirillum sp.
ACCTAACCCTACCCCACAGGGCCAGAACCTCCATCACCGATTCCGTTCCACTGGCGTCCGGTTAACATCGGCACACCGTCCTTGGTGCCCTGGTGGTGAAACAGCCTATCCTCCGGCATCCGGAAACTTAAACCGGACACCAGTGATTCCGTTCGAGCAATGATGCTGTTGTGGAAGGCCTGAGCCCGGATCACATCCAACCCCACCCATCCCGCCGAATGGCAAACGGCAAATATTCACCCGATCATCGACGCGGTGCAAGCGCCGCGACGGCCGCCTTGTCGGTCTTGAAGACATGCCCCACCAGCCATTCGCGCAGGAAGGCCAGCATCTCTATGGACAAGGTGGCCTTGCCGCCGCGGAAGTCCTCGATAAAGCCGCCGACCTTTTCCAGAAGCTCCCGGTGGGCCTGGCGGTGCCCCGCCAGACTGGGCAGGTCGCCCTCGGCCCAGATCCTCTCCTCCCGGGTGAAATGCTCGGAGGTATAGGAGACCAGCTTGTCCAGGATTCCGCCCAGCACGTCGCGCCCCTTGGACTGCATCATGGCGGCGCTCAACTCGTTGACATAACGCACCAGCATCTCGTGATCGGCATCGATCGCCGCATTGCCGGTCAGCCAGTTGTCGCCCCATTGCAGGCTGGGGACGCCGTCCTGGACCCCCATGAGGAAGTTGTCCACCGTGGCGCGCAGAACCTCGGACTGGCCGGTCATCCGCGTCGAGGTTTCCAGCATGGCCGAGGCGGAGGTTTGCATCTGGGCGGCCTCCCCCACCACCCAGTTGATGGAGGACGCCACCAAGGTGGTGCCCTGGGCCGCTTCCTGGGCCGAGCGGGCGATTTCCTTGGTCGCCGCCCCCTGCTCCTCCACCGCCGCGGCGATGGAGCCCGAGATCTGGTTGACGCTCGCCACCGAGACGGAGATTTCGCCGATGGCGTCGACGGCGGCCTTGCCCGCCGCCTGGACGGAGGCGATCTGCTGAGCGATCTCGGCGGTGGCCTGGGAGGTCTTGTCGGCCAGTTGCTTGACCTCGTGGGCGACGACGGTGAAGCCGTGGCCATGCTCGCCGGCCCGCGCCGCCTCGATGGTGGCGTTCAGCGCCAGCAGGCGGGTCTGACTGGCGATGGTCTGAATGAAGGTCACCACCGTGCCGATGCGATTGGAGGCCTCGAACAGCGACTGGACGATGCCGTCCGTCCGCTCGGCGTTGTCGGCGGCGGCAACGGCGACCCGGGACGCCTCGTTCACCCGGGCCGAGATTTCCTCGATGGAATAGGCCAGTTGCTCGGCCGCCGCCGCCATGGCCTGGACATTGGCGGTCGCCGCCCCCGAGGACCGGTCGACCTCGTGCATCCGCTGCACGGTCTGGGCGGCGAAAGCCTCCATGTCGCGGGCGGTGGCCTCGGTGTCGGCGGCCGAATTGGCCACATCCCGGATGATGGCGGCCACATCGGAATCGAAGCTGGAGATCAGAACCTCCAGTTGCTGGCTGCGCAATTCCTTGGCGGCCTGCTCCGCCTCCTGGCGGACCCGCAGTTCCTCCATCTTGAGGGCGTTGTCGCGGAAGACCTGGACCGCCTTGGCCATCAGCCCCACCTCGTCGGCCCGGTGCACGCCGGGAATCTCGATCTGGTTGTTGCCCGCCGCCAGGCGGCTCATGGCCTCTTCCATCAGCAGGACCGGCCGGCCGATTGACCGCCCCGAGACGACGCCCACGGCCACGATGCTCAATAAGGTGAGAATGCCCATCACGGCGATTGCCGCCGCGGCCCGGCTCCTCGTCCGGTCCTGGCGCAAGGTGGCCTCGGCCATGCCGGACTGGGCCATGGCGGCGAAATCGTGGATGCGGGGCTGCAAGGCCGCGAACATGCTCCGCAGTTTGGCGATCTGGGCATGCTGGTCCAGATCGGCGGCGCCGTAGGACGCCATGATCTTGGAATACCGCATCGCCATGGCGCGGAAGTCATCCTTGGTGGAATTGGGCAGCGGGGCGGAATCGATGCCGATGTCGAGTTGGGCCGCCAACCCCCGGCCTTTGCCGAGATACGTCTCGTCCCGGTAGAGCATGAAGTCCTTTTCCGCGTCGCGCAGGCGGAGCATGCGGGCCTTCAGGTCGTCGGTGTTGGGCCACATGCCCAACTCGCTCTCGATGGCCTTGACCGAGGCGCGGAGCTGCCCCCGCAAGCCGTCGTTTTCCGTCAGGCCGAGAGCCAGCGTCGCGTCGACGACGGCCTTGAATTGAGCCGCGCTCTGGCCGATGGCCGCTTCCAGTCCCTCGACCTCGGCCCGATGCCCGGCGGCGGACGAGTCCTTGATGGACGCCAACGCCGCATCCACTTGACGGTGGCGAGCCTCGAAATCGTCGATGAACTCCTGGCGGCGCTCGGCGGTCAGGCCGTTGGCGGCGGTCTGCATGGCCAACGCGCCAGCCCGGATGTGGCTGGACTGCTCCCAGAGCCGCTGGTAATCGGCTTGTTCGGCGATGGCCCCCGAGATCCGGCGCTCGCTCAGCCCATAGACCGCTCCCAGCAGCACTCCAGCCATGGCGACCAGCCCGATCAGGATGGTGAAGCGCGCCTGGATGCTGATGTCACGCAGCAGAGGAATGTCGCCGCCATGCCAGGAGGCAACCATCCGGGTCCGCACGGCCTGGCCAAGCCTGCCCCTGGATAAGGCGCTACGGATGGACTCTGCGTTCGGAAGGGAAAGGCTGCGCCAAATCGGCGGCGTGAAGGTGGTTACGGTTGGCTCCGTCATCCCGGTATTCTTTCCAAATTCCCAGGCTTTCGGCCGGCGCCATGCCAGCCCATGCCTAATGAACCTGACGGCAGTTTTAGAACACGCCATAAAAATGTGGGTTAATCTTGTATTAACGTACTGTTTCGTCTTTGTGTCAGTCGGTTGACATGTGGCCGCCCCAAGCCCGTCACGAAACAATCACTTCCTGTCTGGAAAATCTTTCCCCACGGTGGCGCGGTTGCTTTCGTATTCAGAGCGGAGGTTGTGATTTGGACGACATCGATTGCGCGGCGGAACGAATCGAAGCCTTCAGGGACGTGGCGCTGAAGGCCGTCCTGGACAGGATGGCAGGTCCGCGTTCCTCTGGAATCTGCAAGACCTGCTACGAAGCGATCGAGCCCCAGCGGATCGTTGTCAATCCCCACGCCCGGCACTGCAGTTTCTGCGCGGCGGAGGAAGAGGCGGCACAACGCTACGCCCGGCTGTGCGGCCCCCGGCGGATATAGATCGCCCCCGTCAATTCGCCAGGAACATGTCGTAGGTGGTGAGCAGCACCTCGAGGACGATCAGGGCGACGATATACCACTCGACCTTCATGCTGCTGCGCGTCTGGATCAGGTCCAGCAGGGTCTCCGCCGTGTCGGATATGACCTCCAGCTTGCGGTCCAGGGCCTTGTCCCGGGCGGTCAGGTCGTATTCGCGTTCCAGGCGGATGAACAGGCGTTCCAGTTCGGGCTTGATCCACAGCACTTCCGGGCTTTCCAGCAATTGGACACGCCCCACCATCCGGTGTTCCGCCAGCAGTACCTCGCCGATCTGCACGAGAAGGTCCTTGGTCTTCAGCCGGCGCAGATTGCCGCGCGCCAGCGACGCCGCCAGCGGCTCGATGGCATCGAACACCCGGGCGATGCGGGTCTCGTAATGCTCCAGCACCAGCTCGCGGGCCAGCACCTCGGCCACCAGTTGCAGGCGCTCGGGGCAGGAATCGGTGAGAAAGATCCGCCCCTCCTTGTCGAGGTGGTCATCGCCATCGGGGGCGATCACCACCTCGGCCGATTCCCGCTCCTGGACCGGCAGCGGTTCCGCGACCAGCTTGCCCAACGAGCTCAGGAAGACCGCTTCCTCCATGGGATCGAGGTTGAAGAGGACCACCACGCCATAGCGAAACAGCACCGCATGGCCGGCACGCCCCGCGCGGATGATCAGCGGGGCGGTCGCCAGCACCACGCCTTCTTCAAGGCGGCGGGTATCAAGCCTTTCGCCCAGCAAAAGGACTTGAACACCGAGATGCGCTTTTTCGGGAACGGCAGGAATGGTCGCAACGTCGATCATGGATGAGGGGCCTTCCGGGATTATCCCCGCCGCATGGCTCGCCCATGTGGCGGGGGCGATAATCAGGATTTCGCCAAGGCCTGGGCGACGACCATGCGGACCCAGGCGGCTCGCGACAGGCCCAGGGCCTCGGCTCGCGCATCGACCTGGGGAAGCTGCTGATCATCGAAACGGATGATCACGGCCTCCTTTTTCTTCTTATCCTTCTTCTTGTCCTTCTTCTTGTCCTTTTTCACCTTCTTGACGGCCTTGTCCTCGGCGACGGCCTCGGGCGCGGCCGCCGGCTTGGCCTTCTTGACCTTCGGCTCGGCCTTTACCGTCTTCGATTCGGCCTTCTTGGCCTTCGGCGCGGCGGGGGCCTTGGGCTCGGACTTCTTCTTCGCCGCGACGGGCTTGTCGGTGGCCGTCGGTTCGGCGGTCTCGGGCGGAAGGGCGGGATCGGGTGTCCCGGCCTCCGGCTTCTTGGATTTGTTCGGGGGGGTCATGATTGCCTCCAGGGGGAAAACGGCCAAAGCCGCAAGATGGAGGAAATGATATATCGAAGCGATATCGCTTTCAATCGTGACGTTCCGGGCGGCAGAACCGCCGCCAATTCATCGAGTAAATTGATATAGCACAATATTTTCGATTATGGGCGTGTGCATGGCCACAGCCGAAACATGACATTTTCATGACAGCCGGCGCCGGGCGCCGGTTGACCGCCCCTGCGCTTACGATTGCTTTCTGGGACGGAAGGCTTCGTGAATACGCCCGCAGACCTCCTTGAGGTCGCACCCCCGGTGGGCGGACCATCGGCACCCGCCGCCGACCATGGCGGCCGGGATTATTTCGGCCCGGTAATCGCCTTGAGTTCCTCGATATTCTCCTGCACCCGCTGGTTCAAGACCGCGGCGGCCTTTTCCGAGGCGGCGGCGATCATCTCGGACATGCGGCACAGATTTTCCAGCGTGTGTTCCGTGGCCGTCCTGGCAATCTCGGCCTGCCTGGACAAAGCGGATTCGGGGGCGGAGGCCGCCTTGGCGCTGGCCTCGATGGCGGCGTGAAGAATCTCGTTCTGCCGGGCGAAGACCGCGTGAAACGCGTCGATGGCGTGTTGGTTCGCCTCTTCCAGCGCCCGAAGGTTCTTCATCTGGCATTCCAGCATGGTCTTCACGCCGTCGTTGGAAACGGGAAGCGAAGACAGCAGCTTGGCGAAATCGGTTCCGATCCAGAAATTCTGCAGCACCAGCCGCCTCCCTCGCGAATGTCATGGCCGGCGGCATTATCGATAGGCGGCGGCCGAAGCTTCATGAAGATTTGGTGGCAACCGTGAAGCGCGGCCCCACCTTGATGACCGTTCGGTGACAACTTCCCGGCGAAGGAAAGGCAACCTTGAATTCGGCCCGTCGGTTCAGCATGGTCTTGCACTTTCCATCCCATATTTCAGGCGAGGACCGATGTCGCTGATGGCGGTCACCGAATTGCTGAACAAGCACCGAATCATCGAGGACATGCTGCGGGCACAGCCCTCGCGGCGTCCCGAGCTGGTCGAAACCGTCGTGCAGAATCAGCATACCGCCGAACTGCAGATGCTGCTGTCCCGGCTGTCGGCGGGCGAGATCGGCCGCGCGCTGGAAAGCGTTTCGCCCGACGATTCCAAGCTGCTGTGGCGCCACGTGGCCCAGGACCGCATGAACGACGTCCTGTGGGAAGTCTCCAGCGGGCTCGGCGAGCATCTGGTGGGAAACGTCGAGCCCCAGTTCCTCAGCGGCGAGGTCACGGCCTGCGAACTGGTCGACGGCCGGATGCGGATCATCCAGGTGGTGTCCCGCAGCGAGATGGAGGGATTGCGGCCGATCTGGATCGACGTCCTCGGCGCCTCCAAGTCGGAACGGGGCTGGCTCGGCCGGCATTTCGGCCTCGACCTGCCCTACCCCGAGGACCTGACCGATCTGGAAGTCAGCGCCCGCTTCTATGTGGAGGAGAATGGCGAACTCCACCTTCACTCCAACTTCCTGCTCGACCGCGACGGCCATTCCCGCAGCGTGCCGGTGGCCTTCATCGTCCATGCGGAGACCCTGTTCACGGTGCGCAGCGAGGAACTGCCGGTGTTCCGCCTGCAACGGCTGCGCATGCGCAGCCAGCCGGGCGAGATATCCGATTGCAAGGACCTGCTGCTGGCCCTCTACGCGGCCGACGTCGAATATTCCGCCGACTCCCTCGAGGGCACCTACGAGACGCTGCGCCGGGTCGGCCGCAAGGTGCTGAGCGAGAATGTCAGCGATTCCGACGCCGCCCGCATCCTGGGCAACATCGCCGAGGAGGAGGATCTCAACGGCCGCATCCGTGGCAACATGCTCGATACCCAGCGGGCCGTATCATTCCTGCTGCGCGGGCGGCAACTCCATTCCACCCAGATGGAGGATGCCCGCGAGATCATCCGTGACATCGAATCCCTCAACACCCATACCGCCTTCCTGTTCGAGAAGATCAACTTCCTGATGGACGCGACGGTGGGCTTCATCAACATCAACCAGAACCGCCGGGTCTCGCAATTGACGGTGGCCGGCGTGGTGTTCATGCCGCTCAACGTCCTGGCCGGCATCGGTGGAATGTCCGAGTTCTCCATGATGACCCAGGGCATTCCCTGGCCCCTGTCCTACGGCGCCTTCACCGCCGGGATGATCCTGGTGGGATGGGGAACCTATACGATCCTGAAGGCCTTCGAGGCCAGGAACGCCAAGAAGGCGGCGAAGGCGACGCCGGCCTGACGTTAGACCATCGTGCGTCAAATGTGACGCACGATGGTCCCGTTTTATGTTGCCCCTCGGCCTAAGCGCGGCCCTCCGGCCGCTTGGCCGCCGCCTCAACGGCGGTTAATCGCGGCATGCGCCAGATTTGGCGCTTGCCGCTCTAGCGAAGGGCCGGTAGGCCCCGGAAGTACCCCACCGCGCCGCGCTGATCGACGTGTCGGCGCATCTCGTCGCGGATTTCGGGCGGGTACTTGGCCAGATCCTCGGCGGCGCCGGGATGCTGGACGTTGGACAGGATATAGGCGTGACGCCCCAGTTGCTCGACCACGGCCAGGCCGGTCCACTCGGCACCGATGGGCGCCCAGGCCAGCCGCGTCAACGCCGCCGTGTCGACGTTGTAGGCCCAGAGATAGTTGTTGAGGTGATTGCCGCTGTCCTCGCCGATGAACAGGGTGCGCAGGACCGGCGAGAATTTGAGGTTGTCGGGATTGGCCACCTTGTCGGTATCGCATTTGTCGTAACGGCCACCCGTCCCCTCGGGACGCCGGGCTCCCAGCACCAGGGCCGACATGTCCGTAGCCACCCAGTCGCTGGCAATGGCGCGCCCCTCGGTGTCGTACTGGCCCGGCCGCAGCGTGCTCTGGTAGACGGCGCCGCAGGTCAGGTCCTTCTCATCGCCGACGAGGCGGATATGGTCCTGCGGACGCTCGCCGTTCTGGCCGTCGAGCATGCCGCCTTCCACATAGGACATGGCGGTGAACAGCCGGCGCCCGACGCCGTCATGGGTCTGGCCCTCCATCTTGGTGAACTCGGTTGTCGCGCCCCGCCATGCGGCATAACGCCGGGTCTCCAGGAAGGCCGCCGCGTTTTCCATTCCCGGACGCGGCCGCAGATGCTCCAGCCGGGGCTTGCTCCCGGTCCCCGGATAGACGTAGACCGGGCGAAAACCCTCGGCCGGCGCCTCCGCCGTCTCGAAAATGTCGCCGAAGGAAATGCCGCGATCCACGAGCGCCTTGATCTCGGCATCACTGGCGTGTCCGAGCCGGATCCAGCCCAGCCGGGCGGCCCCGCCGTTGGTACCGTCCACCTGCCGCCATTGGGCGGCATAAAGAGTGCCCGACGACAGGTCGCCGACCCGGTCGGCCACGAACATGAACAGGCCGACGTCGCGGCCGTCATCGCCGAAATAGGCGGTGCGCCCGTCCTCCTGGATGTCGGCCAGTTCGAAGGACAGCCGGCCGGTGGCGTAATGCTTGGTCGGCACCGCCTTGCCGCCCCGCATGGCGACTTCTACCAGATGGCCGTAGCGATAGGGCTTGGCTCCGCCTTGGGCGGCGGTCTTGCCGGGCGTGCCGAGGAAGAGAT
The DNA here is from genome assembly GCA_030824585.1 of Phaeospirillum sp. Lineage (GTDB taxonomy): Bacteria > Pseudomonadota > Alphaproteobacteria > Rhodospirillales > Magnetospirillaceae > Phaeospirillum. The sequence continues at coordinate 8,167 of JAVBXM010000076.1, forward strand.
TCATGGCCTCCAGCGGCCTGGCCTGGAAGCTCCTGGCATCGGGCTCGTATTCCTCGCCGCCGAGATGGGTGTTCCACGGCGTCAAGGTGCCGGCGCACGGAATCCACAGCCCCTCGATGGCCGCCATGTCCACATTGGCCGTGCCGCGCGCCGCCAGCCGGCCGGAGGCCGCATCCTGCCCCAGACGGGTGGCGGCCATGGACATGGGCAGGCGGGCGTACATGCTGACCGGGGGCTTGGCCGGGTCCAGATTGGGGGCCTCGGTCTGATACTCGAAATGGGTGATCAGGACGGGCCCGTCCCTGGTCGCCAGCAGCGAATTGGCGTCGGGCGAGGCGGCATGAAACGGCCCTTTCGCCGCCATCCCCTTGTCATCGGCCCCCCTGGCATCGGCAAGAGTGGCCAGGATCGGCTTGCCGTGGCGGTCGACCACCAGCCCGGCCTGGCGCTCGCCGGAGCGAACCAGCGTTTCGTAGCTGAGCGGGAACCGGCGGCGGCTGCCGTCGCTGAACGTGATGATCGCCACGGAGCGGGTGCCGGGCACCACCATCTCCTCCATCAGGGTTGGAGCCGGCGTCGGCGTGAACTCCACCGAACGGATTGCCGGTTCGGCGGCCATGGCACAGCACGGCAGGCCAACGAGTCCCGAAGCAATGGCGTAGCGCAATTTCATGGATCACTTCCCCGTCCGGATGCCGGGCCATTCGGCCGTTGTCTATGGATCGATGCCAAGAGACGCCATGCGGCTTGCAACGCGCTGCATGGTGTCGCGGATGTCCGGAGACGCCTCCGCCAGGGCCTTGGCCAAATGATAGGCTTCCCGGCGGTCGAAATCGCGACCGTGATATTCGGCCTCGATCAGGTCGCTCAGGCGTTTCACGTGGCCTCTGACGAGCTTCATGGCGTCCCCCGCGAATGCTGCACCTGCACATATGCTATCCGCTGACGCACTCGGAGAAATTTAAGGAATCGTTACACATTCCCGGGCTGCCGGATACCGGTCGCCACATCGGTAAGAGCCGATCTGGAAAACGCCCCTCCGCCTTCAGCGGCAGAAACGACGGCAGAGATCATAGAGTGCCCGACGTTGCGTGAGCTTGCGCTTCGGCGCTTACCTCCTGCTTACCCGGTCTGTCGGACGGATCGAGAGCGCGGACGGCAAAAAGCCCGCCATCTTTTTGAGATGACGGGCTTGATTTGGTTGCGGGGGCAGGATTTGAACCTGCGACCTTCAGGTTATGAGTCGTCTTCATTACTTTGCGCACAACTACGCTACAGCTCATTTCTCTTTGTATTTTCTGCTAGTTAGTTGACTACGCCCGGCACCATCGGCACGCTCGACTTCGACCTGATTCGCAGCCACTTGCCCCCTCCTGCTGCCACTGTGCTACCTGGGAATGGGCAAAATGCTTATCAGGTAGCAGATCTAATCGCAGGGTGAAGCCGATGAGCAAATTGACGAAACGGGTGGTCGAAAGCGCCGCCGCCGCCGACGCGGAATATACGATCTGGGACAGCGAAATCCCAGGATATGGGCTGCGTGTGCTGCCCAGCGGCAAGAAAAGCTACCTCATTCTGTACCGTGTTGGAACCCGGTCTCGCAAGATGACCATTGGGCCCCACGGCATTCTGACCGCCGAGCAGGCCCGCACGATGGCCATTACCGCACTGGCTGCGGCGCGTAACGGCGGCGATCCGGCGGGGGATCGGAAGGCTCGCCGTGATGCAATCACCGTCAAGGAGTTGTCGGAGCGATTCGACAAGGAACATGTATCGATCAGGATCAAGGCCAGCACGGCAAAGGAATATCGCCGCAACATCACCAGATTTATACTTCCGGCGCTGGGACGGCTGCGGGTCGAGGAAGTGACGCGGGCCGACATCGCCAAATTCCATCACAGCCTCCGCCACATCCCCTATCAGGCCAACCGGTGCCTGGAGATCGTCTCCAAGATGTTCAATCTGGCCGAGATGTGGGGCCTGCGCGCTGACGGCAGCAACCCGCGTCGGCACATCCGCAAATACCCCGAAGAGAAACGCGAGCGCTTCCTGAGCGTCGGCGAGATCAAGCGGGTCGGCGAGGTGCTGGTCGAGATGGAAACCGAGAACGTCGAATTGCCCTCAGCCATCGCGGCAATCCGGTTGCTGATGCTCACCGGCTGCCGGTTGGGGGAAATCATGACGCTGAAATGGGCCTATGTCGATGCCGACGCCCCTGCCCTGCGCCTCCCCGATTCCAAAACCGGCGCCAAGATCGTCCATCTCGGCAAGGCCGCCCTCGACATATTGGTGGCCATCCCGAAGCTCGACGGCAATCCCTGGGTCATCACCGGCAACAAGGATGGCGGACGACTCACCGACCTCCAACCCTTCTGGCAGCGGCTGCGGACTCGTGCCGGCATCAAGGATGTCCGCATCCATGACCTCCGACATTCCTTCGCCTCGATAGCGGTTGCCGCAGGCCAGAGCCTGCCGATGATCGGCAAATTGCTGGGCCACACCCAGGTGCAGACCACCGCCCGCTACGCCCATCTCGCCGCCGACCCGGTGCGAGCCGCCGCCGATCAGATTTCCTCGGGAATCGCCATGGCGCTCGGTGTGGCAAAACCGGAAACCGATAATGCGGCAGCGGCGTGACCAGTCCATAGCCACGTATCGCTGGCAGGGGATTTTATCACCTGCCAGCCGCTTTTCTTACCACAGCCCAAACGGCGTTAGAATGCCGCATCAAGACCACGAGATGCTCGCCATTCGGAACGACCTTTCCAGCCAGCCATTTCTTGACCGACCGATCACTGACGTGAGTCCATCGTGCAACCGTCTTGGCGACAGAGCGGCCTCCCAGCTCATTGCGAAGGGCGGCGGCAATGGACACAGCAAGATCAACCCCATCGGCTTTGTCAACCGCGATGAAGGGAACTAAAGTTCCCTCTTCCAACCGAGACATGTCCTTGGCTCCACCCTTAGAATGAAACGAAGACCATGGCCGAATCGAAGGGCCTGATGAAGTCAGGGGGCGGCGGCGATGGGAAGAATAGATCAAGACAAGACGGAAACAAACGGTTCGAATGAACCCATTCGAGCCGCGCAATACCTCCGCATGTCGACCGATCACCAGCAATATTCAACGGAAAATCAAGCTGACGCCATCGCCCGGTATGCCGAGCAGCACGGCATGGAGATCGTCCGAACCTATACCGACGGCGGCAAGAGCGGGCTCGACATCGGTTGGCGGCCAGAATTTAAGAATCTCATCACCGACATTACCAAAGGCCGTGCCGATTTCCGCGTCGTCTTGGTCTATGACATCAGCCGCTGGGGACGCTTCCAAGACCCCGATCAGGCCGCCCACCTGGAATATATTTGCCGTCACTCTGGAATTCGCATCGAGTACTGCGCCGAGCAGTTCGTCAATGACGGCAGCCTCCCCTCCGCCTTGATGAAGATGGTGCTGCGGACACAGGCTGGGGAATTCTGCCGGATGCTCTCGGTGAAGGTTTTCGCCGGACAGTGCCGCCTGATCCAAATGGGCTATCGCCAGGGCGGCCCGGCGGGATTCGGACTGCGACGGATGCGTATCGACCATACCGGCGCACAACTGGGCATCTTGACGCGGGGTCAGCACAAGAGCCTTCAGACGGATCGGGTGATCTTGGTCCCAGGCCCGGACGATGAAATCGCCGTTGTCCGGCACATCTACCGCCTGTTCGTAAGCGATGGCAAACGGGAAGGCGAGATTGCCGATCTTCTTAACGCCGAAGGCATATTCAGCGATCTTGGCCGTCCATGGCGCGCATCGACAGTGCATCAGGTGCTGATCAACGAAAAATATATCGGCAACAACGTCTTCAACCGCCGTTCATTCAAGCTCAAGAGCCGCCGGGTCAAGAATCCGCCCGAACAGTGGATTCGCGCCGAAGGTGCCTTCACCGCCATCGTCGATCCTTCAATTTTCCAAGCGGCCCAAGCCATTATCATTGAACGGTCGAGGAGATTCTCCGATCAAGAGATGATCGATCATTTGAAGGCGCTGCACGAGCGATATGGGCTGTTGTCGGCCATCGTTATCGATGAAGCCGCGGACGGCCCATCCAGCGGCGCCATTCGCCACCGCTTCGGCAGCCTGCTGCGGGCATATGAATTGGTCGGGTTTACACCAGACCGTGACTACAGCTACATCGAAACCAACCGCTTCCTGCGCGGCCTTCATCCCCAAGTCTTGGCCGACACTATCGCCGGGATCGAAGCAGCAGGAGGCGATATCGAGCAAGATCCGGCCACTGACATCTTGACCATCAACCGGGAATTTACGGCCTCGATCGTCATAGTCCGATGCCAGGAAACGCCAGCCGGGTCGCTACGCTGGCACATCCGCCTAGATGCGGGCCTTTGTCCGGACGTGACGATCGCAGTCCGGATGGACAGGTCAAATCGCGAGGCACAGGACTACTACATTCTGCCGGCCAGCGACATGAGTGCGCCGAGACTCCGGCTTGGGGAATATAACGGCATCGCGCTCGACGCCTTCCGCTTCGACACCCTCGATCCGCTGTTCGACATGGCCGGTCGGGTCAAATTGCTGGAGGTCGCATGATGGATGAAAATACCGGCCAGACCGTCGAAATAATCCCCATCGACCGGATCACGGTGATCAATCCCAGGGTTCGCAATCAACGGGTCTTCAAGGAAATCGTCGACAGTATCGCCGAGGTTGGGCTGAAAAAGCCCATCACCGTCACCCGTACCGACGACGTGGATGGCCCCCGTTATGACCTTGTCTGCGGCCAAGGGCGACTGGAAGCCTATCTGGTCCTCGGCCAAACCGAGATCCCCGCACTGGTGGTCGAGGCGGATGCCCAGGAACGCATGGTCAAGAGTCTGGTCGAGAACTGTGCCCGCCGACTGCATCAAGCCGTCGACCTGCTCCAGGATATTGGGGGAATGAAGCAGCGAGGTTACAGCGATGTCGAAATCGCCAAAAAGACCGGCCTGTCGGCCGACTATGTCCGTAGCGTTGCCCGCCTGCTGGAGAAAGGGGAGTTGCGGCTGTTGCGGGCAGTAGAATCGGGGCAGATTCCGGTTAGTGTCGCCGTGGAAATAGCCGAAGCGGATGACGCCGGTATCCAGGAGGCCTTGCAGCAGGCTTATGAAAAGAACCTGTTGAGAGGCCGAAAATTATTGATTGCCAAGCGGTTGGTGGAGAATCGGTCTCGCCGCGGCAAAGGGCTGAGAAATTACGGACCAGCCCGCAAGGAAACGCCATCATCCGATGCTTTGGTCAGGGCATATCGTGAAGATACGGAACGGAAGCGATTGCTGGTCAAGAAAGCCAATGCAACCCGCGCACGCCTCCTGTTCATGACCGAGGCATTTCGCCAATTGCTCCATGACGAGAACTTCGTGACCCTGCTCCGGGCGGAAAATCTGGACACCATCCCGAGGAATCTCGCCAGCCGCATCCAGCGAATGGAAGTTTCTTGATCATGGCCCGCAAGCCCCCGATCAGCCCTGTATATATGGCGTTCGAAAGAACCAGTCTGCGCATTGCCTTTAGCGACATCCAACCGCTCCGCCTTGTCAGCGCGGCGATCAAAAAGACCTCCAAATATGCGCAGATTGCCGCATCGATCAAAGATGTGGGGATCATCGAGCCTCCCGTCGTTGCCCGTGATCGATCCGACCACGGAAAATACTTACTGCTTGATGGGCATCTACGGATCGAAATTCTGAAGGAAATGGGGGAAACGGCAACCATCTGCCTGATTGGCACCGACGATGAAGCCTTTACCTACAACAAGCGGATAAACCGAATCGCCATCGTCCAGGAACACAAGATGATCCTGATGGCCATCAAGGATGGCGTCCCCGAAGAGCGAATTGCCAGCGCACTGAATGTCAATGTCGACTACATTCGCCGCAAGCGGGCCCTTCTTGAAGGGATTTGTCCCGAAGTGGTCGAAATGCTCCAGGATAAGCATGTCCCGGTCAACACCTTCGACGAACTGAAGAAGATGCGCCAGATCAGGCAGATCGAGGCGGCCCAACTCATGGTCGCCATGAACAAGTACTCCATCACCTATGCCAAATCCCTGGTTGGCGCCACCTCTCCATCCCAATTGATCGACCGGAGCAGGCGGAAACGCATAAACGGCCTGACCGACGACCAGATCACCCTGATGGAGGAGGAGTCGGCCAAACTTGACCGAGAATTTCGACTCATCGAACAGTCCTACGGCACGGATCACTTGGACCTTGTCGTCGCGACCGGCTTTCTGGATCGCCTACTCGGCAATGCCCGTGTCACACGGTACCTGAGCCAGCACTACATTGAGCTGCTAACCGAATTCCAAAAGATCGTCAGCACCAACAAGGCAATGGGCTGACCACCAATTATGGGGACCCGGACCCTTAAAGCGCGGGGACCATGGGAGACGCCGTCGCGAGGGGCGGATCGATCATGGGGTGGGAATGGCGGCGAACCCGTTCGGAGCCCACAAACAAAAAAAGGCGGCCGACCGGGGACTCTTCCCTGGTCGGCCGCGTCGTTCGAATATGGACAGTGCTATTTGCCAATAGGCGGCGCCTGCGCCAACAGGCTCCGCGTCTGCTCGGAATCCGCCGATCCACCGAACTCGAAATCGAAGGCCGTGGCGAACTTGCCCGCCAGCAGCGTCACCACCGAGATGATGCAGCCGCCGACTGCGGTATTGCCGTCCACATGGCCGAACACCATGAATCCGATGCCGCCGACAATGCCAATGCCGGCGGTGACCAGCAGGACATTGGCGCGGATATTACCACGCCCGGCCTTGATGAACTCGCTGTCGCGGGCGCGGGCGTTCTGACGGTCGGCCAGGGTGGCGGTGAGCGTGGTGATGGCCCCGGTCATCTGCTGCATGCGTTCGGCATGGGCGAATGCCTGGGCCTGGGAGCGAAGCTGGAACACCAGATTGGGGTCGGCCAGCACCTCGCGAGCCTTGTCGGGATCGTCGGTGCCGGTGATGGCGCGGACACTGTCGGCCAGTTTGCCGACCGCCTTCTCGGCATCGTCGCCGAACAGGCTGGCGATTTCCGGCGCCACATCCAGCGCCACCTTGGCTAGCCCGGCGATGGGATTGGCGGCGATGGCGGCGGCATCGCCGAGGAGATCGAGCAGGTTCATGGTCAGGCGCTCCCCAGCCCCATGCCAACTCCGGCCATGATCACCTCACGGGCATAGGGCTGCCGGCCGTTTTCATGGCGGATGATGGCTTCAACCAGTCCGGCCAGGGTGTCGGCCTTGGTCAGGTCGATGGCCTGATCGGGGGTTACGCCCAGGCGGGCGGCGACATGGGCGATATACGAGCCGGTGTCGTTCTCGCAACCCGGTGCCCAACGGGTGATGATCCCCGTCACGGTGTTGAGGCCATGGCGGCGCTGATAGCCGAGCAGGATGCGGGCCAGGGCACGGATACCGGCCTCGGGGCTGACGAACTCCTCGAACACCGGATCGTCATCAGTGGCGCGCTCGCCCTGCCATTGGGTCTTGTCGCCGGGGGATTCCTTGATATTGCCGGGATTGTTGAGGCGAATGCCACGCGGCACGACAGCGTCCTTGGTCATGGGGAACCTCCAATGAAAAAGCCGCCCGGAGGCGGCTGGTGGGAACGGTGATATCGAAAGCGGCTAATTCACATGCACCCGCGCATCCTCGGCGACGGCGGTGATCTCCACCTGTTCGGCGCGGGGGCGGATGGCCAGAATGCGGGCGGTCTGTGCCCAGGCTTGGCCGGGGCCGAAGCTGAAATACGTCCGCTCCTCCGAGCCGCCGGTATAAGGCGTGACGGTCAGCGGCTCGGCGAGACGCACCATGGTGGACGCATCGGCCACCGGCTCGACCCGGAACGGCCCCGCCAGACTTCCGTCGCGGCGGCGCAGCGCCAGGTAATGGCTGGCGCCCTCGGTCCAGGTCAGCGGCTCGGACAGCACCAGTACCGCCCCAACCCAAGGCGGCTTGGTAGATTCGGCCCGCCAGTCGATCACCTCACCGCCCTGGCCCCAGCGGGGCATGTCGTGGGTGATGGCGACGAGATCGCCATAGGTGGGGATCATGCCCTCCAGCTCGGTGCGGAAGGTGACCATGCGGCGGCGGTAGCGGTTGTTGGCGGCGATGTAGAGACCTTCCCGCTGGGCATGGTCCTTGGCGGTGCAGCCGAACAGGTTGACCTTGGCGGGATTGTCGCCCTGGCTGTCGGGCAGCTTGGCCGTGGTCTCGTCGGGCTTCCAGGTGCGCGACGAGAAATACTCCACCGTCACCGCGTCGGCGGTATCGTCGCCGGGCATGACGTATTTGATCTTGAACGAGCCCTTGACGATGTTGCGCGGCCCGAACATGGCCACCGGCATGGTCTGGGGCGCATCACGGATGATGCGGACGATGCCGCCCTGCTGGATGGGCACGGCCCTGCCGCAGCGGGCGATGCGGGTCAGGGCTTCCCACACCGTCATGCTGCTGTCGAACACCGCGTCGAAGAAATCGCCACGCCCTTGCCAAACGGCGTCCAGGGTGGCCAGCGTCTTGAGGTCGATGCGACTGTCGGCCAGCTTGGCGCCATAGTCCGCCTTACAGGCATCGGCGAAGGCCCAGGCGATGGACCGGGTCGGCTGCGGCGCCGACCAACCGCCCGCCGCCGACCACACCGGCAGCTTGCGGGTGGCGATGACGTTGATCATGCGCGAGGAGCGCTGCGACAAATTGTCGGTGGCCCGCATCTT
>JAVBXM010000174.1 GCA_030824585.1 Phaeospirillum sp.
GGCGCCCAGCCGCTCGGCCGAGGACCCCGCCCCCATCACCACCGCCACCGCCCGGCGGCCGCCCCGGTGGGCGATGGCCACCAGATTGTAGCCGGCCGGGCAGGTGAAGCCGGTCTTCATGCCCTCGGCCCCGGCATAGGCGCCGAGAAAGCCGTTGACGGTGGGCAGCACGCGGCCCTTCCAGGTGGTGTCACGGCTGGAGAACAGCGGCCGGAAGGCGGGAAAGTCCCGCTCGATGGCCATGGCCAGCAGCACCATGTCGCGGGGCGAACTCACATGCCCGGCGGCGGTCATGCCGGTGGCGTTGCGAAACGACGACGAAGTCATGCCGAGCCGGGACGCTTCCTCGGTCATGCGGCCGGCGAAGGCGGCCTCGCTGCCCGCCACGTGCTCGGCCACCGCCACCGCCGCGTCGTTGGCCGAACGCACGATCATCGCCTTCAGCGCCGCTCCCAGAGTGATGCGCTCGCCGCGTCCCAGGCCGAGAATCGCTCCGCCCTGGGCGGCGGCCCGTTCGGACACGGTGACGGTGTCCTCCAGCGAGACCTTGCCGGCCCGCAACGCGCCAAAAGCCACGTAGGCGGTCATCATCTTGGTCAGCGACGCCGGATGATGCGGCGCCCCGCCGCCGCTTTCGGCAATCACGTTGCCCGAACCGAGATCCACCGCCAGGAAGGCCGGCCGCTCGGCCCGCGCCATCCCGCCGGGCAGGGCCAAGCCCAGCGCCAGCACCGCCACGTATCGCCAAGCTCCGCCGATCCCGTTCGCCATGCTTGCAGGATCGCGCCCCGGCGCCCAACTTGCAACCCCGGCGGAATTAACCGGCGGGAAACGTGGAAATGCCAGAATGAATGCGGTACGGGCTTCACTCGGCCGGCATTTCCGGGTTAAGTGATTACCGGGGGAGCACTGCTCCGCCCTGTATGGGGATGGCAAGCAACGTGAGCAACAAGGCCGCAATGGGCGACGGCCAATATCTGGATCGGCAGTCGCCGGGTTTCATCAGGCAGTTCATCCGCCTGGCCGGTCCCTATTGGCAGTCCGGCGAGAAGTGGAAAGTGCGGGGCCTGGTCGCCCTGCTGCTCGGCCTGACCGTCGCCCAGGTGGTCATCCCCATCATGATCAATCTGTGGAGCGCCGAGCTGTTCGACGCGCTCGAACAGAAATCCATGGACAAGTTCTTCGGCCAGATCGTCGAGATCTGCTTGATCCTGCTGGCCTCCATGACGGTCACCGCCACTCATCTCAGGGTCAAGCGCGCCATCCAGCTTGGCTGGCGCCGTTGGCTGACCCGCCGCCTGCAGGACAACTGGATGGCCATGGGCCACCATTACCAGTTGATGCACATGCCGGGCGACCACGACAATCCCGATGGCCGCATCGCCGAGGATATCCGGCTGACCACCGAGACGGCCATCGACCTGATCCACTCGCTGTTTTACTGCGCCCTGCTGCTGGCCAGCTTCGTGCAGATCCTGTGGTCTCTGTCCGGTGATCTGGTGGTCAATGTCTTCGAGGTGGAGCTGTCCATCCCCGGCCACATGGTCTGGGTGGCGCTGCTTTATGCCTCGTGCGCCTCGTCCCTGGCCCTGTGGGTGGGCCGGCCGCTGATCGGCGCCACCGACCGCCGCCAGACCGCCGAGGCCAATTTCCGCTTCGGGCTGGTCCGCGCGCGCGAGAATTCCGAGGCCATCGCCCTGCTGCATGGCGAGGTGGGCGAGCGCCGCCGCTTCTCCGAGTTGTTCCGCGGCATCGAAGGCGCCTGGAACCGCCAGACCAGCGGCCTGATCCGCCTGTTCCTGTTCACCTCGGGCTATGCGGTGTTCTCCACCGCCTTCCCCATCCTGATCGCCGCGCCGCGCTACATCGCCGGCGTCATCTCCCTGGGCCACCTGATGCAAACCGCCCAGGCCTTCCAGCAATTGTCCCAGGCCCTGTCCTGGCCGGTGGACAACCTGCAGAGGGTGGCCGAATGGCGCGCTTCGGTGGAGCGCGTCCTGTCGCTGCACGATGCGCTGCAGGCGCTGCGCGACGATTCGTCGCGCCCCGACGCCCATACGGTCATCGTCCAGAAGGCGGCCATTCCCACGCTGTGCTTCCACGACCTGACCATCGCCAATGCCGACGGCGCCGTGGTGATCGAGGGCTTCAGCGCCGAGATCATCGGCGGCGAGCACGTGCTGATCGGCGGCGATCCCGGCGCGGCGGTCAAGCTGTTCAAGGTGGTGGCCGGGCTGTGGCCGTGGGGGCGCGGCACCGTGGACCTGCCCTGCGACGCCCATATCTTCTTCATGCCGCAGCGGCCCTACATGCCCATCGGCACCCTGCGCGGCGTGCTGACCTACCCGTCGGCCATGGAATGCTTCCCCGACGACCAGTTGGAAAGCGCCCTGGACCGGGTCGGACTCGGCCACCTGATGCCGCGCGTCGACGACACCGCCATCTGGGAGCAGAGCCTGACCGCCGGCGAGCAGCAGCGCCTGGGCTTCGCGCGGCTGCTGCTGCACCGGCCCAAATGGGTGTTCCTGCAGGAAGCCACCGACGCGCTGGACCCCGACGGCGAGCGCAAGCTGATGCAGATGCTGCTCGACGAGTTGCCCACCGCCACCATCCTCACCGTGGGCTTCCACGCCGAATTGGAACAGTACCACCAGCGCAAGCTGACCCTGACCCCCTCGCCCGACGGCACCATCTTGGTGCGCGAAAGCCGCAAGGACTGGGACCAGCCCAAGCACGGCATGAATTGGGGCGGCCGCCTGTTCGGCAACCTGCTGCGCCGCGGCGAGCGCCGCGCCCTGGCCGACGGCCTGACCAAGCGCGGCGACAGGCGGCGGTAGAATGGGCTGCCGCCCACCCCCGCTCGGGGTCACAGGCCCCAAACCCCAATCATTTAATTCATAAAATCAAAGGGGGTCCGGGGCATCGCCCCGGATGGGTGCGGGCGATAGCCCGATCACCCCTTCCGCCCCGCCTTGATCATGTCCCGATACCACTTGCCGGAATTCTTCAGCGTGCGCTTCTGGCTGTCGAAATCCACGTGGTAGAGGCCGAAGCGCGGGCCGTAGCCCGAGCCCCACTCGAAATTGTCCAAGAGCGCCCAGACGAAATAGCCGCGCACGTCGGCGCCCTCGGCCACCGCGTCCAGCATGGCCTGCTGGTACTCGCGGAAATAGGCGAGACGATGGGTGTCGTTGACCACGCCGGTCTCGTCGGGCGTATCGCTGCCCGCGCCGCCGCCGCAGCCGTTCTCGGTGACGTAGACCGGCAGCCTGTAGCGCCGGGTGAGCGTCAGCAGCTCGTCCTTGAACACCTCGGGGAAGATGGGCCAGCCCACCTCGGGATGGTTGGCGGATTCAGGGGGGGCGCCCCAGCCGTAGCCCCAGGTGGTGGCGGGGTCGGCCTTGGCGTAGATGGGGCCGTAATGGTTGAGACCCATCCAGTCGGTGGGCCGGCAGATGCGCGCCAGATCGCCGGCCAGGACATAGGGCTCCACGTCGCGGGCCATGATCTCGGGGTAATGGCCCAGGTGCTGCGGGTCACAGAACACGCCGTTCCAATGGGCGTCCAGCAGGTCGGCCGCCGTCTGGTTCTCGGCCAGCCCGCCCTCGGGCCGCACGATCTGGCGGTTGTGGATGGCGCCGATGGACACGCCCGGCACATGGTCGCGCAGCACGTCCACGCCCATGCCGTGGGCCAGATTGACGTGGTGGATGGCCTTCATGTGGGCGGCGCGGTCGGTCACGCCCGGCGCCGCCCAGTCGATGGCGTAGCCGAACATGGTGAACACCGAGAATTCGTTGAAGGTGGCGAAGTGCTTGACCCGGTCGCCATAGCGCTTGGCGGCGAGGATGGCGTAATCGGCGAACCAGCCGGCGCAGTCGCGGTTGGTCCAGCCGCCCAGGTCGTCCAGGGCCTGGGGCAGGTCCCAGTGGTAGAGGCAGACCCAGGGGGTGATCCCCGCCTCCAGCACCCCATCGATCAGCCGGTCGTAGAAGTCGAGGCCCTTCTGGTTGACCTGTCCCTTGCCCTTGGGCAGCAGGCGCGGCCATGCGATGGAGAAGCGATAGGCGTCGACGCCCAGGTCCTTGATCAGCCCCACATCCTCGGGCCAGCGGTGGTAATGGTCGCAGGCCACGTCGGCGTTGGCGCCGGTCCATACGCCACCTTGCAGGCGGCAGCGGGTGTCCCAGATGCTGGGACCGCGCCCGTCCTCCCTGGTGGCGCCCTCCACCTGGAAGGCCGAGGTGGACACGCCCCAGACGAAATCGGGCCGCAGGCTCACCGCTCTGGTCTTGGTCTTCCCGGCGCCCATGCTCCCCTCCCGGCTGGCTGGCTGATTCCGGAAAATCTTCCCACCCTAGCGGGATTCCGTCAAGGAAGCGTCCCGGCCCATCCCGAGCGCCAGGACGGCCACCACCCCACCCTGCAGCAGCAGGACCAGCAGTCCGGCATCCACCGGATGGGCGAGGCTCAGCGCGGCGTTGGACAAGGCCGCCGCCGCCAGCCCGCCCAGGGCCAGCTCGAGCCGCCGCCGCAACCCGGCCCCGCGCAGCACCATGATCGCCATGGCGATGGTGGGCAGGCCCATCATCACCGCGATATCGGGCAGGCAATGCAGGTGCGGTCCGGTCAGCAACTCGGCCGCCGCCTCGCCACGGATCTCCAGCAGGCATTGCCGTCCCAGGCTGAGCAGCCACAGGGCAAGCGGCAACAGCGGCGCCAGCGCCCAGGCGCGCCGCCGTCCCGGAACTCCCAGCGCCAGCCCGGCCAGGGCGGCGGCCACGGCGGTGGCGAGACTGGCCCCCAGCCGCAGCAGGAAGACCGGCTCGCCCAGGCGCAGGGCCAGGTCCTGGCGCAGCCCCATGGCCAGGGTCACCACCGCCACCGCCGGCAGCGCCAGGGCAAACCACAGCAGCAGCCGCGCCGAGGGCGGCGGCAGCACTCGTACCGGGGCAGCCTGGGCGACAAGGCGGGCGATCAGGTCCTCGGTCCTCATTCCTCCCCCTCCCTTCCGGTCAGTTTGGCCCGCAGCGCCTTGATGCCGCGATGGACCGCCACCTTCAGCGCCCCGACCGACATGCCGGTGGCCGCCGCCGCTTCCTTGAGCGAGCGCTCCTCCAGCTTGAGCAGTTGAACGGCGCGGCGCTGCCCCTCGGGCAGATCGGCCAGGGCGCGGGCCAGCAATTGGGGATCGCCCGGTCCCTCCTCGGCCACCGGCGCCGCCACCTCGGGCAGGCCGTGGGCGAAGCCGCATTCGGAGGTCTCGCGTGCCGCCCGCCGCGCGTGGCGGCGCGCCGCGTCGGCGACCCGGTACTGCACGATGGCCAGCAGCCAGGGCACGAACGGGCGGGCGGGATCATAGGTGTGGCGCACCCCGTGGACCGACAGCAGCACCTCCTGCACGATGTCCTCGGCATCGGGGCCGCGCCAGCGCCCGGCCACCGCCCGGCGGATGATGGGCGCCGCCTCGGTCAGCAGGCTGCCATAGGCCCGCCCGTCGCCGGACTGGGCCGCCCGCATCAAGTCCCGCAGATGGGTGTCGTCCGCCCGCACGCCATGCTCCCGCGTCTCGACGAAGGATGCACCCGACGGGCAAGGCGGACAACAGGCCGTAAGCGTGGTGGCGGTCATGACCAGGACTTCGCCGCAATCGCCGGAAAGGTTACGGGGCTTTTGCCCCGCCACCCTCTATTTGCCCGACGACACCACTTCGATGCTGCCGATCATCTTGGTATGGCTGAGGCCGCAATACTCGGCGCATTGCAGGCGCACCCGGCCCGAGGCCGGCGTGGTCAGGGTCACCACCCGGACCTGGCCGGGGGTCAGCAGCACCTCGGCCTCGCCGATGGCCGCCGAATGGACGGTGTCCTCGGCCAGCAGATGCAGGCGGTAGCTCTTGCCCGGCTCCAGCTCCAGGGCCGGGCTGAACTCCCAGCGCTTGGCCAGCATGGGAATGTCGGACCCGGCGGGCGGATGCACCACCGGAATGCCGTCCACGCTCTGCCCGGTGCCATGGGCGGCCAGCAGGGCCAAGTGGCGGCCGTGGAATTCGCTCAGATCGGCCTTGTAGGCTTCGGACGGCAGAACATCGAGGCCGCCGGCGCGGCCCATCAGCCAGCCGAGCGCCAGGATCGCGGTGGCGGCCAGCAGGGCGAGCGGTGCAAAGCCCTTAAGCATTGCCGTCCTCCCCCCGCTTGAGCAGCCGGGCCAGGGCCATCCACACGAAAATCACCCCGCCGAGCACCGCCAGACCGGTTCCCATGCCGACCACGCCCATGGACACCTTCTTCCACAGGGTATTGAGCCCCTGGTCCACGCCGGTGGTCTTGCGCGGCACGCCGGCGGCGCCGGCCAGGAAAAAGCCCAGAGCATGGACCAGCTGGCCCCAGCCGTAGAGGTGGAACTGCAGGCGAACGCCCCTCCCCGTCCCGATCCGCCGGCCCAGGGCGGGCAGCAGATGGACCAGCACCACGCCCATCAGGCCCAGTTGCACCCCGCCGATCACCGCGTGGTAGTGGGACGGCGTGCGGGTATCGGCCACGCCCAGGAAGAACCCGGCGAAACCGCCGATGGCGAAGACGAACAGCGACAGGGCCAGGGAGAGAAAGGCGGGCGAGCGCCAGTCGCGCGGCCCCTGGACCAGCTTCCAGGCCAGACCCAGGCCCATCACCAGGGGCGGCAGGGGCAGCCCGACCCACAGCAGGCGGGTGAACACCTGCCGGTGCTCGAGCCCCAGCACGTCGCCGCCCACCACATAGATCAGCGGCGAGATCACCGCGAACAGGGCCAGCGCCGCGAAACTGGCCCGCCCCAGTCCGGCGGGGACCGGCCCGGCGCCGAAATGGCGCTCGGACAGGGCCTGCCAGGCGATCATCAGGATCATGGTGTTGACCAGTTGCAGCACGTGGCCGCCGCCCCAGAACACCCGCTCGTTGAACAGGTCGGCATCGGTCCCCGCCGGGATCAGCGCCCAGGCGACGAGGAAGCAGGCCAGGGCGGCCAGATAGGCCAGACCGGCGCAGGCGATGCCGAACGACACCACCACATGGCTGCGCAGCACCGGCAGCAGGCGCAGGCAGGCCAGGGCCACACCGGCGGCATGCACGCCCAGGCCGATATAGAACAGCTTGTGCCCCACCACCGGGACGTAGTTGTTGAGCGAGGGCTCGCCCTGGTCGGCCAGGGCGGGGATCAGCAGCAGCAGGACGCCCAGGCCGCCGAGGAACAGCGCGACGCGGCCGAGGACGTCGCCCTTGGGACAGGGCGGCGCCGCCATGGCCGACAGCGCGCCCAGCGCCGCCAGGAACCATACCTCGAAGGACAGCACCACGTGGGTGACCAGGGCGCGGTAGAAGAAGTGCGGCCCCCAGGGCAGCCAATCCTGCACCTTGGGAGTGCGCGACAGGCCCAGCGCCAGGGCCAGCAGGCCGGCGATGGCCAGCGAGCCGATGGCCAGCAAAGCCCAGCCGCGCAGTTCGGCGCGCCGTGCCGCCGACAACCCGTCTACCCTCCAGGAATGATCCATGCCCCTACCGTCCCGGAATTCGCCCGCGCCACCCCGGCCGTCCGGCCGGGGTGGCGGCGGTTGTTACTTGAACTCGAACTTGCCGTTCTCTTCGTCGAAATCGACCACGAAAACCTGCCGGGGCGCAAGCTCGACGGTGACTTCCGCCACCTGGTCGAACACGTTCGGGTCGTTGCCGTCGCGCATGCGGGCCTGGATGACGTGCCGCCCGACCTTGATCTCGCGCGAGTCGTAGAAGCGTGACCGCCCGTCGCCCGACAGGCCGGCCGGCTTGGCGGTCTGCGAGAAGACCTTCACGCCGTCGATATCCATTTCCAGGGTCACGGCATTACGCTCGCGGCCGCAGGATTGCTTGGCCCGCATGTTGGGCGGCAGCTTGGCCAGT
The DNA here is from genome assembly GCA_030824585.1 of Phaeospirillum sp. Lineage (GTDB taxonomy): Bacteria > Pseudomonadota > Alphaproteobacteria > Rhodospirillales > Magnetospirillaceae > Phaeospirillum. Next base: position 7,911 of record JAVBXM010000174.1, read on the forward strand.
TCATCGGCCGAACGTTCCTTGCACTCGCCGACCTTCTGGCCGGCGTGGGTCAGGGACAGCTTCAGCAGGGCGTTGTCCGGATTGTGATGGCGATAGACCGGATTGGACGCGAAATAGGCGATCACGACGGCAAAGGCGGCATAGGCCACGGCCTGGCCGGCGATGTAACGGGGCTTGATCATTCCGCCACCCTCCGCTTGGTGGATTCGGGACGTACGATGGGCGGCAATTCTTCAAGCGCCACCCGGAAAGCGGCCAGCTCGGCCATCAGCGCCTTGGTCTCGGTGCTGGCGGCCCAGAACAGGCGCACCCGGTCACGCGGCACGGCGCCGCGCAGCTTGGGCACGCGCTCGCCGTTCATGCGCAGCTCGGTCCATTCCGGACCCAGGCGGTAGAAGCACTCGCCGGGACGGCAGGCGGTGACCAGCACGCCGTCGGCCAGGTCCTTGTTGAACACGTAATCGATCAGCGACGGCGGCATCATGCCGGTGCAATGCAGCGGCAGCACGCCCACCGACGGCCCCTTGAGGTGGTCGAGGACCGCCCCGTGCTCGCAGCCGATGATCAGGACGCGGTTCTTGCCCACCAGGCCGTGGGTGCGGGCCGAAACCCGCTTCACCATCAGGTCGAAGGTGAAATCGGGAATGTCGATGGCGGTGGTGCGGGTCTCGCCCGTATGGGGCAGGAACGGATTGGTCTTGTTGCACGAGGCCATGCACATGCCGCAACTGGTGCACAGGTCGGGCTGCATCACCGCCAGCTTGGGGCTGGGGTGCAGTCCGTCGGTACGCGGGCGCAGCACCACGGCGCCGAACGGGCAATCCGAGGCGCAATTGCCGCAGCCGTTGCACAGGTCGGAGGTGACCACGGCGGCGGCCCGGCGCTTGCGGCGGAACGCCATCCACGGCATCAGCGACAGGAACAGGGACGCGCCGATGGACACCGCCCAGGTCACCAGCGGACCCTTGGCGTCATACAGCGGATACAGCGCCATGAAGTACCAGTCGGGATTGAGGTCGCCGATGGACTTGCCAAGGTCGGCGATCGGATGGCTCTGGGCGGGATGGAGCAGCGACAGCGCCACCAGCATGATGGAACTGCCGATGACCAGCGGACGCGGCGGGTTGGTGTTGGCGCGGTTGATGCGCAGGATGTGCACCCACATGGCCATCAGCAGGAACAGCGGCACGGCGATGTGGATGAAGATCAGCAAGGTGAAGAAGCGGTCGGTCAGCGCGCCGGGATTGAGGAAGTTGCGCGCGATGCTTTGTCCGAAGATGCCCAGGAAGTCCATCCACTCGGCGGTGCCGATGGCCAGGTACTGGGCCAGTTCGTCCCACACCAGCCAATAGCCGGTGACACCCGAGCTGAACACCATCCAGATCAGCGGCACGCCGGTGAACCAGGCGAACCAGCGGGCGCCATGATAGCGGTCCAGGCACCATTCGCGCACTAGATGCAGCATCATGGTCAGCACCATGGCGTCCGAACCGTAGCGGTGCAGCGAGCGGATCAGGCCGCCCCAATACCATTGCTCGCGCGAGATGTACTCGATGGAGCTCCAGGCGCGCACCGCGCTGGTGTCGTAGGGCACGAACAGGTACAGGCCCGTGGCGCCGACGACCCAGAAGAAGAACCACGACATGGCGCCCAGGCAGTACATGGGGTTGGACTCGCGGCCCACCAGCATGTCCCAGCCGCTCTCGACGCGGAAGAGGCCCGCTCTGACGGCGGATTTGATTGGATTAGACAAGGCGAAATTTCCTTTTCGTTTCCATTTTCTTGCCCCCTCGACGGGTGCTGTCCATGTTCATGCCCCCTGGGCGGGAGCGGTCGAAGGTCAGCGCGACGCTCTCCGGCTGTCGCGCCACATGCGAACGGTCATCCAGATGATGGTCAGCACGGCCAACAGGCCTGACCCGATGCTGAGAAAGATGCCGTAATCGAAGCGATAGGCATCGGAATGGGGGTCGTAGACGGTGCAGAAGAAGCGGACCCGGTCGCTGATGGACTGGATCGAGGTCAGCGCCGCCGTGCGGCCCAGCACCAGGTCCTTCAGCGGCTCGACCAGCAGCGGCAGTTCGAAATTCTCGCCATAGACCTGCCGGTAGATGCGGCCCTCGCCGTCCAGCACGGTGGTCTGGGCGATATGGTCGAACCCGCGCGAGGTCACGTACCAGGTGAAGCCCAGTTCGGCCGACAGCGCCTCCATGGTGGCGGCATTGCCGGCCAGGAAGGCCCAGCCCTGCAGGTCGATGCCCTGCTGCTTGGCATAGATCCTGAGGTTCTCCGGCGTGTCGCGCACCGTGTCGAAGCCGATGGAAAGCACCTGGAAGCTGTCCTTGCCCAGGGTCTTGCGCGCCCCGGACACGGCGCGGGCCACGTTCTGGGTGGTCACCGGGCAGGTATGGTCGCAGGCGGTGTAGATCATGCTGATCACCACCGGCTTGCCGCGGAACTGGGTGATGTCCACCGGTTGGCCGTCCTGGTCCATCAGCCGGTGCGACCCGACCACATTGCCCTCGACGGCGCGCGAGCGCTTCAGCGCCTCCTCCGCGGTGGCGGAAACGGTCGGCGCCGCGTGGGCGACGGGGCCTCCCACCAAGAGGAGCCCCAGCAGTATCAGGACACTTGAGCGTATCATGGCGGAGTTCTAGCCGGCCAGCAGCGGCTCCACCATGACGGCGGTCAAGAGCAGCACCAGCTGGATCAGCGAGGCGAAGAAATTGCCCATGGCGGCCTTGCGGCCGGGGCGCATCACCAGGACGACGCTCTTGTAGAGAAACCACAATCCGCCCAGCAGCGCCGCCCCCAGGTAAAGCGGACCGGCGCCGAAGAAGGCGGGCAGCAGCGACGACGCCACCAGGGCGACGGTATTGGCCAGGATGATCCAGTTGGTCTCGGATTCGGCCCTGACCACCGGCAGCATGGGAATGCCGGCGGCGGCATAGTCATCCTTGAGCGCGGTCGCCAGGCTCCAGAAGTGGGGCGGCGTCCACAGGAACAGGATCAGCGCCAGGATCAGGGATTCGGGGCTCAGCGTCGGCACCGCCACGGCGGCGCCGGCCAGCACGGCGAAGCTGCCGGACAGACCACCGATCACGATGTTCCAGGCGGTGCGGCGCTTCAGCCAGACGGTGTAGACGATGCCGTAGACGAAGGCACCGAGAAAGACGTGCAGCGCCGCCCAGGCATTGGCGGCGAAAGCGGCGAGGGCCACGGCGGCGACGGTCAACGCCAGCAGCCCGATGGGCCACAGCGGACCGGCGGAAAACTGGCCGGTGACGAAGGGACGGTTGCGGGTGCGGTTCATCTTCGGATCGATGTCGCGCTCCCAGTAATGGTTGAAGGCGCCGGCCGCGGCGGCCGACAGCAGCACGGCCACGGCCACGGCCACGACCTGGGAGGTTTCGGGAACGGCACCCTTGGTGACCAGCGCGCCGGCGATGGCCGCCAGGGCGCAGAACACGCCGATGCGCAGCTTGAACACCGATGCCAGGACTTTGAGGTTCGCCGTCATCACCCTCTCCCACCCTTTCAAGAAATAAACAACCCTAGAGGGAAACGGGCGGGACCCGAAGGTCCCGCCCGCCTTTTACCCTTGAACTGGATCAGCTCATGATCCAGGTGCTGGCCAGATACTTCCAGTTGACGAAGTAGTACAGGACAAACATCGTCAGGAAGAGCAGAGCCAGGGCGAAAGTGCCCGGAACGGCCACGTGCTCGGCATTGCCGTAGGACGCCACCGGCGAGGGAGCCGGAGCGGCCGCGGCCGGGGCATGCACCACCGGCTTGCCGAACAGCACCGAACCCACGATCACCAGGACGAACAGGGCGCCGCCGATCACCGCGATGACCGCAGCCACGCCCACGATGCCCATCATAAGGAAGGCAGCGGGAGCATGGGAGAAGGCATGCGGAGCGTCGGAGAAGGCCATATCCCAGTGACGGCGGGACACGCCCAGGGTGCCGGCACCCATCATGAACAGGGAGAACACGCCCATGCCCAGGCCGAACAGGTACGGCTGGAGCTTGGCCAGGCCCGGCAGGACCAGTTCGCGACGGAACAGCACCGGGACCAGGAAGTACGTGATCGCCATGAACGCCAGCGTCGTACCGGCCGCCACGGTAGCGTGGAAGTGGCCGGGCACGTAGATGGTGTTGTGGATCATGATGTTGATCTGTTCCACGCCCATGGTGACACCGGAGATGCCGCCGAGGAAGCCGAACAGGATCAGGGACAGGAACATGCCCGAGAACACCGGATTGCCCCAGGGGGCCTTCCGCAGCCATTCGAACATGCCGTTGTTGAAGCCCTTGCGACGCTGAGCCGCCTCGATGCAGCCCGGGACGGTCAGACCGTGGATCATCGAGCCCAGCACGGCGAGGTACATGCCGTACGAGGTGTTGAAGATCTTATAGGCGGACGACAGGCCGGGCTCCACCAGCAGGTGGTGGGCCGAAGCGATCTGCAGGAAGAAGATGTAGGTCAGATAGGCGCAGCGGCTGACCTTCTCGGACAGCGGCTTGGCACCGAACAGGATCGCCGCGATGGCGTACCACACGGCGATGTGGGCGGCCACGTTGATCTGCTGCGACGAGTGACCCATGCCCCACCACACGACCTTGTACATCAGCGGGTCGATGTGGCTGATCAGCCCGATGGACCACAGGAAGGTCGGGATCAGGATGATGGCGCCGGACGCGATGGTGTAGATGGCGATGATGCAAGCCACCAGCGCACCGAAGGTGACCAGCGGGATCGACCCTTCATAGGTCTTCTCGGCCTTGGCGACGACCAGGGTACCGAGGAAGATGAAGCAGGCGATCAGGGCACCCACGGCGAACAGGATCAGGCCCACGTAGAACAGCGGGTCAGCCTGCATCGGCACGTAGGAGGTCATCATCACGCTGGAATTGCCCTCGAGGACCTTCCAGTTGGTGATGGCGGCGCCCAGAACCATCAGGGCATACGAAACCCAGCCCATCTTGGGCGTGGCGATTCGGGTCTGCAGCAGGATGGACGAGGCGAAATACATCAGGGCAACTTCGAAGAAGATGCACCAGACGATCAGAATGTCGATACCGTGCGCGGTCAGCGCCAGGTAGAACAGGTCGGCCGGCAGCAAGTGCACGGTCGGCCAACGGGTCAAAGCCACCAGAAGTCCGAACAGACCGCCGACGGCCAGCACCACGATGGCGGTGACCGCATTGATCTTGATCAGCTTCTCTGCTTCGTCATGGATCTTCAGACCCGTGAAGCCGCAGGTTCGAAATACGGGCTTGGCAACCATTTGCGCTCCCCCTCGATTACTTGCCAGCCACGACTCGGATTTTTCCGAGCATGGTGTGGTGGCCGATACCGCAATATTCGTTGCAGATGATGCCGAAATCGCCGCTATCGGTCGGGGTGATGGTCACCACCTCGTCGATGCCGGGATGGACCTGCAGATTGATGTTGGCGGGCTGCACGGAGAAACCATGCTGCCAATCCAACGACGAGAGGTGCAGGCGGTAGCTCTTGCCCTTTTCGAGCTCCAGAACCGGATACCATTCCCACAGGCGGGCCAGCATGTACACGTCGGAACCGGCCGGGGGACGAACCACCGGGGTCTTGGCGTGACCTTCTTCACCAACCTTGAACTTCTCGACGAAAGCGTCCACGCGGGCCTGATACACATCCGGCTGGATGCGATAGGCTTCGTTGGACATGTTCTGGGTGCCCTTGAGGTGCCACAGCGGCATCATGGCGAACATGATGAGCGCCCAGGCCAGGGCGATGATCACCCAAATGACCTCGGTCTTCTCGACGGGCTCATTGAACCAGACTTTTTGCTCCGGAGGAGTAATCGACATGTATTATCCCTCCCTTACTTGGCGATCGGCAGCTGGGCGACTTCCATGATCCCCCAGATCGTGTAGGAAACCGTCGGCACTACCACACCGATAAAAAGCAGCAGGAACGGATTGTCCAGGATGCGCTGCATCGCCGGAATCTGCTCCTCCTCCTTGCCCTCGATTGAATTGGACATCGATCGAACTCCCTTGGCATTTCCGAAAAAACTCCGGACGACCGGACCATGAACGTCTCATTACGGAAAGTTCATCTCCTTGACTTTGGTAAAGTCAGGATGACTCAATCGCCTTGAAAGTCTACATTTTTCACGGGAGTTTCATGACCGGACGCGCCGGTTTTAGACACGCCGGCGCAGGTCGTGGATGGCCCACAGACACAGGGTCAGAAGCAGCATGGCTCCCATCTGGTGGGCCGAAGCCAGCGAGATGGGCACCACCAGGACCAGGGTGCCGATGCCCAGGCCGACCTGGACCAGGGCCATGATCCCCACGGCATGAACGGCGGCGGGCGTCTGCGCCCCCAGGCGGGCGCCGGCGCGGAACCACCCGAGCAGCGCCACCACCATGGTGACCTCGGCCAGGGTGCGGTGACCGAACTGAACGGTCTTGATGTCCTCGAACAGGCTGTGGAAGCCTGCGGGGAACAGGTCCTTGGGAATGACGGCGCCGTCCATCAGCGGCCAGGTGTTGTAGATCAGCCCGGCCTTCAGTCCGGCCACCAGGCCGCCGAACAGCAGGGTGACCACCACCAGGACGGTCAGGCCCACCATCCAGGACAGAGTCCCGCCGGCCTCGCCATGCAGGCGGCGGGGCGACGGACGGTGGTCGGCCAGGATGTCCAGCGCCAGCCAGAACATCCAGGCATGGATCAGGAAGGCCAGGGCCAGATGGGCAGTCAGGCGGAAATGGGAGACGGCGGGATTGTCCACCAGGCCGCTTTTCACCATGAACCAGCCCATGCCGCCCTGGGCGGCGCCCAGCAGGAACACCCCCACCAGCCGCGGGATCATCGCCTTGCCGATACGGCCCGAAAAGGCCAGCCACAGGAAGGGCAGCCCGAAGACGATGCCGATCAGCCGGCCCCAGACCCGGTGAATGTATTCAAGCCAGAAGATGCCCTTGAAGTCGGCCAGGCTCATGCCGGCATTGACCTTGATGTACTCGGGGGTCTGCTTGTACTTCTCGAAGAACAGCTGCCAGTCGGCCTCGTTCAGCGGCGGAATGATGCCGACGATGGGCTCCCACTCCACCATGGACAGGCCGGAATGGGTCAGGCGGGTCAAGCCGCCCAGCAGCACCATCACCGCCACCATGAAGCAGCAGGCCAACAGCCAGATCGCCACGTCGCGGTGAGCGCCGTTGGCAAGGTCAGAACGGCCGAAGGATCGCGACATGGTGGTCATCCCCCCTGTTCAGGCTCAGCGGGCCGTGACGGGCTGCGACGGAAGGGCCAGCAGGTCGCGAACCACGTCGACCACGCCCGGCTGCGACCAGTCGGCCTCGCCTTCCATGCGGGCGGTTTCCTCGCCCTTGATGTTGACCAGCAGGGCGGTGGGCATGCCGCGCACCTTCAGAGCCTTGGACACCGAGCCGTCCTGGTCGAGGATCACCGGCAGGTCGATGCCCTGGTCCTGCAGGAACTTCTTGGCCACCGGGGCGCCTTCCTTATCCACGTTGATGGTCAGCACCTGGATGCCCGCCGCCTCGGCGATGGGCTTGAACTTGGCGAACAGCGGCAGCTCGCGCACGCAGGGAATGCACCAGGTGGCCCAGAAATTCACCACGGTGGGCTTGGTGATGCGGGCATGGAACGGCTTGGTTTCGCCGGCCATGTCGGTGGTCATGGGATTTTCCAGCGGAATGGCGTAGTCCGGCCGGCGCATGGATTCCTTCACCAGAATGGGAGTGGGCTGCGGACGACGGATCTGGATCGCCGTTCCGGCCACCATGGCGATGATCAGCGAAAGGGCCACCAGAATGAGAATACGGTCGGACATCGTTTACCTTCCAAAATACGGCCCGGAGTAGATCATGGAGACGGTGAGGATGAACTTGCTTTTGGTCAAGCGTCCCCACCCGGCTCCCCCTGGTCCGCCGCTCAATCCGCCAGGATGGGGTCGGGAATGGTGGTCACCGCCCCGCGGCGATAGGCCATCTGGGCCGAAGCGGCCAGGGCGGCGAGCGGATTGTCCTCGTCGGTCAGCACCTTGCCCCCCGCCACCAGCGGCGAGGCGGCATCGACGATCCGCAGGGATTTGAGCGAAGCGGCCATCTGCTCCGCCATCTGGGGGGAAATCCGCCCGCCTTCCCCGATGCGCATATCGGCCAGACGGTCGAGGCGCTCCGGCTCGCGGGCGGCGAACAGGAAGCCGTTGGTGATGGGCCTGGACGGTGGGCGGGCCTGCTCGACAAAGGCCACCCGCCCGAACACCCCGGCCAGGGTGGCGAGGATGGCACGGGTCGGCTCCATGTGGGCGGCGTCGAGGAAGCTGTTGATGGCCACCACGCCGCCTTCCGCCAGACAGCGCCGCACGTCGGCGAAGAACTCGCGGGTCAGCAGGTGCTCGGGGATGCCGTCGCCGGAAAACAGGTCGACGAAGACGATATCGTGATCGGGGCCGCAGCCGCGCACCTGGGTGCGGGCGTCGGCGAACACCAAGGTGGAGCCCGGCCCCGGACGATAGCCGAAATGGTCGCGGGCCGCCTCATGGGCGCGGCGGTTGATCTCCACCACCTCCACCGCCGCCCCCCTGGCCTCGAAGGCGGCAGGAATCACCCCGGCACCCAGGCCGAGCACCAGGACCTTGCGGGGAGACGGCACCAGATGGGCGGCGCCGGCCTCGAGGAAATGCGTGAATTGCAGGGCCGGCCGCCCATCGGCGTGAAAGCCGTTCTGGGCCAGCCCGTCGTTGAACAGTATCCGCAGCATGCCGGCTCCTTCGCCCACCTCGACCACCTTCAGCACCCCGAAGGCCGAAGGATAGGTGGCGACGGTGGTCCAGGGCCGGTTCTCGCCGTCGCGGGCCGTCCGTCCGCTTCGGCCGGC
>JAVBXM010000053.1 GCA_030824585.1 Phaeospirillum sp.
CACCGGTCGGCGTCGCCTACAACCACGATAAGCTGAAAGCCTTGGTCATTGAGGCTTGTCAGCTGGAACTGACGCGCCCATACGCGGCAACAATGCTCTTTCGCTCCATCGTTGAAACAGCAATTGTCCAGTATGTAAAGCGTTCCAGACGATATTCTGAATTGAGAAAATCTGTATTTGACGAGCAAGAGCGGGAAGGCCGCCCATTCACGGAAGAGCAAAAGAAACTTTACGCTCCGCCCCTCTCAGTCACCACAAAATGGATATTGGCAAATACCGATATCTTTCCCGACGATCACCGCAGGGAGTGCCTAACATCATTGCAAAATTTTAAAAGCCACCTTCCAGGAATTCAGAAGGTAGTTCACGAATCTGCGCTTACAAATAGTGAAAAAATTAGAGTCATCCGTGATGACTGCTGGACTATGATCAAGTTTATTTTGGAGAATGACCCTGGCAAGGGACATGGCTGACAGACTTACAATCAAAAGGCGTTAGGCAATAATGAGGGCCGTGCATTTGACTTGGCGCTTGCGGTCCTCAGGACATATTTCCCGGAGAAAGAACCGTGACACCGGCCGACAACGGCTCTCACCTTGACGGAGTCGATTTCCTCTCAGAAACAGACTTGGTTTCAAATTGGGGGAATTTCTCAAAATAAGTTAGCCCCCCGCTATCAGGGAAAATATTTACCGAGCTTCTTTAACAGAATCAGGATGGTCGGGCCTCGAACACTGTTGTCCTGCATGAAATCGATCATTTCCGACCTAATCGTGCGTTCATGCTCTCGTCCTCCGAGGACGCTCGACCACGGGGCATACAGGTGATCGGATCGGCCACCAGGGTCAAACCCTACGCTTTCAAGAATTGTTTGGAGTTCGCCCCTGCGTGGTGACCCCGCAGGCAGGCATCCGCGTCCGAGTGCTGAAAGGCGGATGTAATCACGCGCCTGGACCTCACCCACAGAGCCCACTCTTGACGGAAAGAAGGTTCGAAGCACTTCGCGTAGGCATTCGGCCGCCCTGTCCGGCTTCGGCTCTGGCACGTACTTAATTCCATGAGCTGGCATATTTAGGTGTAACCACTCCCCGATAAGGAGGGCATCCAATTTCCCTGCGGTTGTGCAATTTTGAAATTGCACAAGTGGAGTTGCCATTGTCTCGCTATAGGCTGGAATTTCTTGGGAGATTACGTTTTTCTCACCATCAAAACGGCAGTCAATAAAATAAATAGCAGGAGTGCCTCGCGACACCATATCTCGGAACGTACACGCAGTAATAGTGCATGCTTCAAATAGAATTGGACCTTCACAGCGATTGATTAATGCCACACTTTCAAGGCGACAAGACCTGAATGTTACCCCAGACATCGAAACTCCAGAAAGTGTGCAGCTTTTTACCGTGCATCCTTCGAAGGAACTGTCATCCAGGAAATAGGCCTCTCCACTGAGTTCGCCGTTAATAAGACAGCCAATAAATTCCGCTTGATCAATCTGAGAGAAAGAAAGCGGGTGAGGAAACTGAATGCCTATGCGCTGGTCGCCGATCGATGCTCGAAGTTGCCATAAATTTGAGCACGCAACCTCAGAGCCCGATTTGATCTCCGCGACCAATGTATCAACAAAACGCTTCGGCACGTTTTGCGTCCCGAGAACATCAGGCAGCAAGGATGAGAAAGCAAGTCGCGCTCTGTCTGCCGTTGCCACAAGGTAGGGGATGTCCGATGGCTCAATTCCGCATGGGTAGTTTCCGCCAGAAACTGCTTCTGCCAGGAACGCGTTGCGAATCCAGTCGCTAAGAAATTTAGGGCGATAGCTGCCAGCAACGCCCTCTGTGGCATACAATAATGCGTGTTTGGCATTTTGCCTGACGATAGCAGTGTAGACCTCGTGGTTGTTCACCGGGTCAACTGCGAATACGACTTTTGCAACCTCGTTGGGGGTTGGCAGACTTGGGAGCGCCTTGGTGGCTGAGGCAAGAATAGCGAAACCGCGTAGGGTAGCCATCTGAGCTTCGGCCGCGTAGGCCTCACGTGCAATCTCATCCACTTTGGACTGTTCGCGCAGACACGCAAAAACTGTCGCGGATCGGCAGACGTCCACGACCTCAGGCACATACAGACCCTTGCCGACACGGAGTTGCTTACGGTTCCCAATTCTGGCGCCGATGCCTATGGCTGCTAGACCCTGAACAAAGAATAGCGAGGGGTCTTTCCCAACGGCCGGAAAAACGCCCACGATCCAATCTACGATTTGGTCACGGTCTCGGCGTGCTTGAGGCTCTACGTAGGCAGTACCGAACAGTTCGTCGAATTCACGAGGAAGCTTATCGATGTAACCGTCCCATTCGCCAAGGAGTTGCCCGACCACAGCCTCAACATACAACCTGAACTGAGGGTCTGTTGGGGGCGGAAGATCCAGCCCTATTATCTGCCAAGCTCCGCTGAGTTGCCGGGCTTCAGTCTTCCGCCCGGACAAAACCAAAGCGGTATCAGGGCCGGATAATCTCCTCGTCAGATCGCTCAACAGATCACTTATAAGTGCTCTATCATATCGTCCCGAGACCTCGTCAATGCCATCAAGGAACAGTGCGGCGAGACCATTCTGGATGGCTTTTTCTAGGCGGTCGGCACCGGCTCCAACCACCCCGATCAACTGCATAATATCATGCAAGCCGATACCTGCCTGAATTGGGAGTTTCCGCAATGGAATATAGATGACGAGATTATCGGATATTTCTTGAAGATCTCGCGCGACAGAGGCGAGTAAGATGGTTTTTCCCTTGCCAGCCTCAGCCTCAACAAAGGTTAATTTAGGCGCAGAGCCTGTTCCGCAAATCAAAAGTTTAAGTAGGGATGCAGCGTCTTCTGGCCGCGCTTCCGACTGAACAGTGATCTTATCGTATATAGCTCTCGTCTTAATTAGGCCGCCATCCAGAACAGGCCGCAGAGCTTCCTCGATCAGCGATCTTTGTGTCTGTTCGAACGTCGTCGGCAGGTCCAAGAGGCTGTTGATTGCGAATTTCGTGGAAACGACCTCGTGGCCAAGCTGTAGGCGAGTGGGGCCGCCAATGAAATGGGGCAGAACATAACGGCACAATGTCACCTCTTCAGGAGGCGGTGCGGAAATGAATGCCGCAAGCTCTTGTCTCAACGATGGCGCGTCCACACATCGAGTTTCAATGCTTTCGGGAAACACCCACAGAATTGTGCCGACTTGCAGCGTTGCGGCAGGGGCGTGCTTGCCGAAAAGGGGGATTTGAAGGGTTTTTGAAAGCCTATCAGCGAGTCGTAAGTTCTCAGACATTCTTTGCCCCCAACAAAAGCTTGCTCACTCTACCTTGGCGCGTGCCTTGAGCAAATGCCATTTTTTGTAGAGGTTCATTCGCAGGGGCCGAAGCGCGTATTTCGGCGCCGGGAGCGCATTTGCGTAATCATCAAAATGGCAGACCGCACAGATTTCCGAGACGGCAGGCTGCATTTCTTCACTCACGCCGCTTGGTTCAGGACAACGGGAAAACACTCCACCACTTTGTGGAATGAGACCGCCATCTCCAGCGCCTAATTTGCGGGTCACCGCCACTTAAAGTACCGCAACACCGCCATCTATGATGCCGGTCACCGCCCTTGCCCCCACTCCCCACCGCCATCTACGGTACGGACCGACAGGTCCCACCACTTTCATGCCTGGGCCGCCCCATGAAAAAGGGGGCCTTCAAGGCCCCCTTTTCTGCTTCGTCCGAGGACGAAAGCCTATCGCCGCATGATGGTCTGGCCGGCATAGCGGGCGGCGGAGCCCAGCAGTTCCTCGATGCGGATCAACTGGTTGTACTTGGCGATGCGGTCGGAGCGCGACAGCGAGCCGGTCTTGATCTGGCCGCAATTGGTGGCGACGGCCAGGTCGGCGATGGTCGAGTCCTCGGTCTCGCCCGAGCGGTGGCTCATGACGGCGGTATAGCCGGCCTTGTGGGCCATGTCGACGGCTTCCAGGGTCTCGGACAGGGTGCCGATCTGGTTGACCTTGACCAGGATGGAATTGGCCAGGCCCTTGTCGATGCCCATGGACAGGCGCGCCGGATTGGTGACGAACAGGTCGTCGCCCACCAGTTGGACCTTGGCGCCCAGGGCATCGGTCAGCAGTTCCCAGCCCACCAGATCGTCCTCGGCGCAGCCGTCCTCGATGGAGATGATGGGATAGCTGTTGACCAGCTTGGCGTAGAACTTGACCAGGCCCTTCTGGTCGAAGGTCTTCCTGGCGCCTTCCATGACATACTTACCCTCCTTGAAGAACTCGGAGGAGGCGCAGTCGAGCGCCAGCATGATGTCCTCACCCGGCTTGTAGCCGGCGCTCTCGATGGACTTCATGATGAAGTCCAGCGCCATCTCGGCGCTCTTGAGGTTGGGGGCGAAGCCGCCTTCGTCACCGACATTGGTGTTGTGGCCGGCGTCCTTCAGGGTCTTCTTCAGGGCGTGGAACACCTCGGCACCCATGCGGATCGCCTCGGAGCACGACGAGGCGCCCACCGGCATGATCATGAATTCCTGGATGTCGATGGGATTGTCGGCATGCGCCCCGCCGTTGATGATGTTCATCATGGGCACCGGCAGGGTGGAGGCGAAGGCACCGCCCACATAGCGGTAGAGCGGCAGGCCGGATTCCTCGGCGGCGGCCTTGGCGGCGGCCAGCGAGACGCCCAGGATGGCGTTGGCGCCCAGGCGGGCCTTGTTGGAGGTGCCGTCCAGGTCGATCATGGTCTTGTCGAGCAGGATCTGGTCCTCGACATCCATGCCCGACAGGGCGTCGTAAATCTCGCCATTGACCGAGTCACAGGCCTTCTGCACGCCCTTGCCGAGATAGCGCTTCTTGTCGCCATCGCGCAGCTCGCAAGCCTCGTGGACGCCGGTGGAAGCCCCCGACGGAACGGCCGCGCGGCCGATCACGCCGGTCTCCAGCACCACGTCGACCTCGACGGTGGGATTGCCACGCGAGTCGAGAATCTCGCGGCCATGGATATCGATAATGGCGGTCATCGGTACTCTCCCCTGGAACGACTGGGATCAGTCAATGGAAACGGGATGGCACTTGGCGGTGGCGTCGAGCTTCATCAACACCTCGATCAGCGCCGGCATATCCCTCATGGCGATCATGTTGGGGCCGTCGGACGGCGCATGATCGGGATCGGGATGGCATTCCACGAAGACGCCGGCAATGCCGATGGCCACGGCGGCCCGCGCCAGGACCGGCGCGAAGCGGCGGTCACCGCCCGACGAGTTGCCCTGCCCGCCCGGCGCCTGCACGGCGTGGGTGGCGTCCATGATCACCGGCCAGCCGGTCCGCGCCATGATGGGCAGGCCGCGCATGTCGGTGACCAGGGTGTTGTAGCCGAAGCTGGCACCGCGCTCGGTCAGCAAGATGCGCGAGTTGCCGGTGCTTTCGATCTTGGCGGCCACGTTGGCCATGTCCCAGGGCGCCAGGAACTGGCCCTTCTTGACGTTGATGACCGCGCCGGAACGCCCGGCGGCGACCAGCAGGTCGGTCTGGCGGCACAGGAAGGCGGGAATCTGCAGCACATCGGCCACCTTGGCGGCGATGGTGCACTGTTCCTCGGTATGGACGTCGGTCAGCACCGGCACGCCCAGCTTGGCCTTGATCTCGGCGAAGATGGGAATGGCCTTGTCCAGCCCGACGCCGCGCTTGCCGGCCAGGGAGGTGCGGTTGGCCTTGTCGAAGGACGACTTGTAGATCAGCGCGACGCCCGCCTCGGCGGCGATGGTCTTCAGCGCCTCGGCGCATTCCAGGGCGTGGTCCCGGCTCTCCATCTGGCAAGGCCCGGCGATCAGCACCAAAGGCAGGTCGTTGCCGAGAATGACATCGTCATTGACGGCAACGTGATGGAGCGCATTGGTCATGGCGTAGCCTCTAGACGAGACGCGACTGACGGACCGCCGCCGCGATGAAGCTGGTGAACAGCGGATGCGGATCGAAGGGCTTGGACTTGAGTTCCGGATGGAACTGGACGCCGACGAACCAGGGATGATCGGGAATCTCGACGATCTCGGGCAAGACGCCGTCGGGCGACATGCCGGAGAACGACAGGCCGGTCTTTTCCAGCGCGTCCTTGTAGTCCAGGTTGACCTCGTAGCGGTGGCGATGGCGCTCGCTGATGGCCTCGGCGCCATAAATCTCGCGCACGCGGGATTCCTGCTTCAGACGGCACTCATAGGCGCCAAGCCGCATGGACCCGCCCAGGTCGCCGCCCATTTCCCGTTTCTCGGTGGAATTGCCGCGCACCCACTCGGTCATCAGGCCGACCACCGGGGCATCGCACGCGCCGAATTCGGTGGAACTGGCCAGGGGAATGCCCGCCATGTTGCGGGCCGCCTCGATCACCGCCATCTGCATACCGAAACAGATGCCGAAATAGGGAACCTTGCGCTCGCGGGCGAAGCGCACCGCCTCGACCTTGCCGAAGGCGCCGCGCTCGCCGAAGCCACCCGGCACCAAGATGCCGTCACAGGGCTCCAGATGCTGGACCACGTCGCCCTGCTCGAAAATCTGGCTGTCGATCCAGTTGAGGTTGACCTTGACGTTGTTGGCGATGCCGCCGTGATACAGCGCCTCGGCCAGGGATTTGTAGCTGTCCAGCAGGCTGATGTACTTGCCGACGATGGCGATGGTGACCTCGCCCTCGGGCTGGCGGATGCGGTCGACGATGGTCGACCAGCGCTTGAGGTCCGGCGTGGGCGCATTCAGGCCGAAATGGCGGCAGACCACGGCGTCCATGCCCTGCTCGTGGTAGGAGATCGGCACCTGGTAGATGGTGTCCACGTCCAGCGCCGGAATGACCGCGTCGGGGGCCACGTTGCAGAACAGCGCGATCTTGCGGCGGTCGCCTTCCGGAATCTCGCGGTCGCAGCGGCACATCAGCATGTCGGGCTGGATACCCACCGACAGCAGTTCCTTGACCGAATGCTGGGTCGGCTTGGTCTTCAGCTCGCCCGCCGAGGGAATGTACGGCACCAGGGTCAGGTGCACGAACATGGTGCGCTCGCGCCCCAGTTCGTTGCCCAACTGGCGGATGGCTTCCAGGAACGGCAGGCTCTCGATGTCGCCCACCGTGCCGCCGATCTCGCACAGACAGAAATCCTCGTCCGTCAGGTCGCTACGCACGAATTCCTTGATGGCGTCGGTGACGTGCGGAATCACCTGGACGGTGGCGCCCAGATAGTCGCCGCGCCGCTCCTTGGCGATCACGTTGGAATAGATGCGCCCGGTGGTGATGTTGTCGCTCTTGCGCGACGGCACCCCGGTGAAGCGCTCGTAATGGCCCAGATCCAGGTCGGTCTCGGCCCCGTCGTCGGTGACGTAGACCTCGCCGTGCTGGTAGGGGCTCATGGTCCCCGGGTCCACGTTGAGATAGGGATCGAGCTTGCGCAGGCGGACCTTGAAGCCGCGCGCCTGGAGCAGCGCCCCCAGCGCCGCCGAGGCCAGTCCCTTGCCAAGCGAGGAAACCACGCCGCCGGTGATGAAGATGAAACGGGTCATCGGACTTTCGCCCTCGCTTTTCGTTTCCCCAAACGCCGTCCCCGCCCCTTGGCCGGGCGGCAACGCCCCCTTCAGATCCTGGTCTGCCGCGACCCTAGCGCGACAGCGGCGCGCTGGGAGCGACAGGCTCGGCCGGCGCCGCCGGAGCGGCGGGAACGGCCGTGGTATCGTTCAGCTTGTCGAACGGCGAACCGCCCCCGGTGCGCGAATTGGCCAGCAAGGCCAGCACCAGGCTGGTCACAAAGAACGACGTCGCCAGAATGGCGGTGGTCCGGGTCAGCAGGTTGCCCGCCGCCCGGCCGGTCATCAGCCCGCCGCCGCCGCCGCCCCCGATACCGAGAGCACCGCCTTCGCTCCGCTGCAGCAGGATTACGCCCACCAGCGCCACGGCGATGATCAGGTGAATAACGAGGATGATCGGAAAGACGTCCATGGATGAGCCACCGGAAAATTGGCCGCCCGCGACCGGGTCCCATACGGAACCGGCCTCGGGCGCGAAGGATTTGTTGCAGGCGTTTTTAGCCCCGGCGACGGCGGAAGGCTAGTGCAAAGTTCCTTCCCCGCACCTCTTATCCTCAGCTTTCGCACACATCACGTCATCCTCGACGGGGGGAAGCGCCCAGTTCACCCCGAAGGCGGGAAGGAACACGAAGCATCTTCTCTTTCCTTCGAACCTTCACGCCTTCGGAGCTCAGCAGCTCTCGGCGATGGCCCAGAAATCCGCCACCTTCAGCGCCGCGCCGCCGATCAGGCCGCCGTCCACATCGGGCAGGGCCAGCAATTCCTTGGCGTTGTCGGGCTTCATGGAGCCGCCATAAAGGATACGCATCTTGCCGGCCTGCTCGGCGCCCACCAGCTTGACCAATTCGGCGCGGATGGCGGCGTGCACCTCCTGCGCCTGGGCGGGAGTGGCGACGCGGCCCGTTCCGATGGCCCACACCGGCTCATAGGCGATGACGGTGTTGGCGGCGTCGGCGCCCTCGGGCAGCGAGCCGTTGAGCTGCGAGCGGTTGACCTCGATGGTCTGGCCGGCATCGCGCTGGGCCAGGGTCTCGCCGATGCAGACGATGGCGATCAGCCCGGCGGACAGGGCGGCGGCGGCCTTGGCCTTGACCACCGCATCGGTCTCGGCGTGGTCGGTACGGCGCTCGGAATGGCCGACGATGGCGTACTTACAGCCCAGATCGGCCAGCATGGCCGGCGAGGTATCGCCGGTATGGGCGCCCGAGGTCTTGGCATGGCAATCCTGGCCGCCCACCGCCAGCTTGGAGCCGGCCACCGCCTCGGCCACCGGGGCGACCAGGGTGAAGGGCGGACAGACCAGCATGTCGCAGTTGGGAGAGGCGGAAGCCAGCTTGTCGGCGATGCCCTTGGCCAGCGCCAGACCGTCGGCCTTCAGCCCGTTCATCTTCCAGTTACCGGCGATCAGCTTGCGTCGAGTGGTCATGGCGGCGTCTCCCCTTGCCTGACGGAAATTGCTGCGGGCCATATACCACCAGAAAGGCTAGGGCTACAGGGGAAAGATGGAAGACGCTACGCGGGTTTTGCGAAGGCGCACCAGAAGCCGGGCGGACCGCGGTGCACGTCGATGTCGATCCGCAGCTCGGTCAAGCCGCATTCGGCCGCCAGAGTCCGAAGGTAGCGGCGACTGTGGGCGAACTCGCCCGCTTCCATTTCGGCGATCTCCATGTCATCGCCCAACGGGTCCACGGAAAAGGCGAACACTCCGCCCGGCAGCAGGAGCCGCGCCACGTTGCCGAACACGCCGCGCAGATCGGCTAAATAGCAAAGGACACCCCCAGACACCACCGTGTCGAAGGACTCCTCCAGACCGGCCATGACGTCCACCAGATCACCGCAGCGCAAGTGGGAATAGCCCCCCCGCTTCTCCGCCTTGGCAAGCATATCGGGGGAAATATCGATGCCCACCAGCCGGCCCAACGGCCAAGGCAGCGTCTGGCTCAGCAAGCCGCTGCCGCAACCCAATTCCAGGACGGCATTTGGCACCCGCTCGGCAAGCGCGCCCTGAAGAAGCCTCACCAGCCGTTTGGAGAAATAGTGATGCAAGGAATTGTCGTCGTACACCCGCGACAGCTCCGCGTACTCCCCGGCGAAATCCCGTGGAACGGCATTGGCGGCGACCCATGGCCGACCAAGGCGGCTGAACATGGACACGGCCTCCTCCCCCCGCCCCAAGAGGATCAGGGAGGCAGCGCTGTTATGCAGGGCCGGCTTGAAATGGGGATCAACCTTCAGCGCCTTGCCCAGAATCTCCAAGGCTTGGTCAAGGCGGCTCATCTGGAAATTGGCATAGCCCCACTCACCGAGAAATACCGGTACGTCGCCGATATGGGGCCAGGCGACCGAGCACACATGATCAATATCGGGAAGCCGGCGCAAATCTCTCAGCACCCTGACGAGCCCCAGCACGTTGTCGAGCGTGCATTGCCGCTCGGCCACCTTGTGAAGGAATGGCAACGCCGCCTCGGCGGCCCCTGAATTGAACAGAACGATGCCCAGGGCGCGCATCACACGGATGTCGTCCGGCATGAATTCATGCAACTGCCGCAGAAGCGATATGGCGATCTCGTATTCGTTACGAATCGCATGCATGGATGCTAAGCGAAACACTTCGTCCGGCGTTATCTCGACCTTGCTCACCGCACAGCCACCATATTCACCCCAAGATGGTGGGAAGTGTACACATAAACGCCCGATGCGCAATAACACGCAACATTTGAGTGAATATATATTAATTATCTCGGTGATTGCGGGTAAGGCCCAGGAACCCAAGGACCCAGGCCAGGGTCGCAAGGGGCCAGGAGACCCCTTGCATTCCTGTTGCCGCCCGTCAGACCTGCGGGCTCTTGGCCAGATAGACGGCGCGCTTCTTCAGCGAGCACGAGAAGGACAGCATGAACCGCAGCGCCTCCTGCGTTTCCTTCTGGGACAGCATGCGCATGGTGCCCAGCAGGCCCCCGCCGCCACCCGGAATGTTGCACGAATCGATGGCGTCCTCCATGGCGCCCTTGGCCTCGTGGGCCAGGGTGGCGAGGTCCTCGGTCCCCAGGTTGTTGGCCATGTGCTCGATGAAGGAAAAGGCGCGGTCCACCATGGAATCGGTGGCCGCCGAGCGCATGGCGTGCAGCATGAACAGGGCGTCGATCACCGTCTGCAGGGCACCGGTGCGCTGCAGGGTGCCGACGGCGTCGAGCAGGGAGATGATCCCCTCCTTGACGTCGGGCTCGTTGAGCTTGTCCACCACTTCCAGCGCATTACCGGCGGTGCTGGTCAGGCGCTCGACCATGGAATCGGACAGGGCGTCGCGCACGCCCTGGGCCAGACGGGCCATTTCGGCGGCGGAGGCGTCGACCTCGATCTTCGGGATCTCGTTCATGGCGCCCCTCCTAGAGCAGGCCGCGGGCCGACAGCCAGTACAGCCGGTTATAGGCCAGCTTGAACCAGTGGATCATCTGCGACGGCGGCCCGGGGTTGGGCGGCGTGGTGTAGTTGAACCACACATAGGTACCGCTGCCCAGCCCGGTCTCGACGAAGCAGAACACCTTGCCGTCGTATTCGCGGGCGAAGGTGTTCTCCTGGCACAGCGACACCAGGTTGTCGATGGTGACGTCGGCCTCGAAATGGGCGGTGGAACCGGCCTTGGAAATGGGGATGTTGGTGGTGTCGCCCACCACGAAGACGTTGGTCGAGCCCTCGCGGTGCAGGGTCTTGGTGTTGGTCGGTACCCAGCCGCCCTTGCCGAGCCCGGAATCGTCGATCACCTGGGCGCCCTGATGGGGCGGTATGGTGATCAGCAGGTCGTAGGGGAGCTCGGAGCCCTCCATGGACGTGATGGTCTTCTTTTCCGGGTCGACGCTCTCGGTATTGAAGAAGGTCTCGTACTTGATGCCCAGCTTCTCGAATTCCGGCTTGGCCCAATGGGCCACGGGCTCCAGCGCGTGCAGGCGGCCGATGGGATAGGTGTAGGTCAGCTCGGTCTTGTCCCACAGGCCCTTGGACTTGAGATAGTCGTGCAGCATGAACGCCACTTCCAGGGGCGCCACCGGGCACTTGTGGGGGGCGTTGACGTTGATGACGATCTTGCCGCCCTGGAACTCGCTCAGCGCGGTCCGCAGCTTGCGGGCGCCGTCCAGGTCGTAGAACCAGTGGCCGCCCTCCTTCATGCCGGGAATGGTCTGCGGCATGATGCGCGAGCCGGTGGCCAGCACCAGATAGTCGTACTTGAAGGTCCGGCCGGCCTCGGTGGAGACCTGGTTCTTCTCCACGTCGATGTGCTTGGCCGGATCGACGAAGAAGTTGACGCGCTTGTCCAGCACCTTGCGCTGGTCGCGGAACAGCTCCGCCTCGCGCATGCGCCCGAAGGGGATGTACAGCAGACCCGGCTGGTACATATGGGTCTCGCTGGTGCCCAGCATGGTGATGTTGAGCGCGCCGGAACGCAGCTCGGCCCCCATCTGGCGACAGATACCATTGGCGACGATGGTGCCCGCAAGCCCCCCGCCGACGATCAGAATCGTCTTCGACATGAACTCCCTCCCTACGAGAGTATTGATGTATCTATAATTTACCTATGCCGTCTTTGCGGCACTTATCACGCCATTTTGGCGTTGATTCGGTTGGTCAGTGTACGCCTATTTGGCCTTGCGCACCACGACGCTCCAATATCCGTCGTGTTCGGAGGTCTCGACCACGGCGTGGCCGACCTTGGCGCACCAGGCGGGAATATCCGAGGCGGAGCCCTTGTCGGACGACCACACGTCCACCTCGTCGCCGATGTCGGCCAGCTTGAGGGCGGCGATCAGCTCCATCAGCGGGCCCGGACAAAAAGCGCCGCGGGCATCGATCTTCTGGCGTTCGGCCATGGTGTTCTTCCTTCCTGAAGAGATGCGGTCAGATGGTGACGAGTTCGCCGGTCTCGGCGTCGGCGAGGAATTTGGCAAGGCCCATGGGACCGTCGAACAGGTCCTCGGTCAGGTGCTTGTCGCATTCCCAGTGCTTCAGATCGAGCACCATGGAACAGGCCCACATCTTCATCTCGCCCAGCATCTTGCCCTGCCCGAACAGCTCGATGGCGTCGGGGACGTTCTGGGTCTTGAACATCTCGTGGAAATGGCCTCCCTGATAGCGCTCGGCCGGGCTCTTGCCCCGTTCGAAGGCCAGGACGGCGTTCATGGTGACGAACACCTCGACCGGCCGGTCGGAGACGGCGGCCACCGAGGCCACCATGGCGGCCAGTTGAATCTTTTCGTGCTCCCCGGAGCACAGCATCACGTAGAGCGGCTTGGACGACATGGGCTCCCCTGCGTTCTTATGGTTGGCGCCGGCTTATAAGAACCAGCTTACCTTCGTTTTTTATTATATACACAGATTCCAGGGTTTTTCCGCAACAACATTCCGCCCCGGCGGCGGCGGATATGCCTTTCGGCGACGGCCGCCGGAGGCCGAGGCGCGGCATGGAGGGAGCCACTTCCATGTTGCGGCCCCCCTGCCCCCTCCTTATTATGCGCGCTGCCCAGGACGGCCGGCATCCGGCGCGTCCCAACATCTTTTTCGGACTCGGCTGCCTCCATGCTCGACGTATTCCGTACTGCTTCGAAGACCTGGGTCGTCAGGTTGCTGTTCGCCTTGCTGGCCCTGAGCTTCGTGGCCTGGGGCGCCGGCGACGTGGTGCGCGGCGGCGTGGGACGCAGCCCGGCCATCGAGATCGGCCGCACCTCCATGTCGGCCGCCGAGGTGATGGCCGAGTTCAAGCGCGAGGTGGAACGCCTGCAGCCGCTGTTCGGCGGCAAGCTGACCGCCGACGACGCCCGCAAGATGGGCATGCTGGACCGCACCATCGACTCGCTGATCGCGCGGACGCTGATCGACGAGGCGGCGCGCTCGCTGGGGCTGGCCGCCACCGACGAGACCATCCTGCGCCGGGTGGCCACCAACCCGGCCTTCAAGGGACCGACCGGACAGTTCGACCGCGACCTGTTCCGCGCCCGGCTGGCCCGGCTGGGCCACACCGAGGACAGCTTCATGAAGACCGAACGCACCAACATGGTGCGCAACCAGATGGTGGAGACCGTCGCCGCCGGCATCGGCGCGCCCCAGGCGCTGACCGATCCGCTGCTCACCTGGCGCGAGGAGCGCCGGGTCGCCGAGACCTTCGTGATCAAGGACGATTCCACCCCGCTGCCCCCCGCCCCCGAGGCGGCCCAGTTGGAGACCTATTACAAGGAAAACGTCAGCCGCTTCATGGCGCCGGAATACCGGGCGCTGACCGTGCTGCTGCTGCGTCCCTCCGACGTGGCGGGTGGTATCGAGATCGACGAGGCCATGGTGCGCGAGGCCTATCAGCAGCGCATCGAGGAATTCACCACGCCCGAACGCCGCGTCGTGTCGCAGATCGTCTTCGACGAGCAGTCCTCGGCGGCCAAGGCCACCGACATGGTGACCGGGGGCAAGGATCTGGCGGCCGTCGCCAAGGCGCTGAACACCGAGATCATCGAACTGGGCACCGTCGAGAAGGGTGACCTTCCCGAGGGGCTGGCCGAGGCGGTGTTCAAGCTTTCGGCCGGCGCCACCGGCCAGCCGGTCAAGACCGCGCTGGGCTGGCACGTGGTCAAGGTGACCCAGGTCCAGGCCGGCCGTGTCCGCTCCTTCGCCGAGGCCAAGGCCCAGCTGGAGCAGGATTTGCGCAAGGAAAAGGCCATGGACGGCCTGTCGGAGCTGGCCAACAAGGTGGAAGACGCCCTGGGCGGCGGCGCCACCTTGGAGGAGGCGGCCAAGCGCCACAACCTCAAGACCGTCAAGATCGCGGGCCTGGACGCCCAGGGACGCGGCACCAACGGCAAGCCGGTAGCCGACCTGCCCAAGTCGGACCAGTTCCTCGACGTGGCCTTCCACACCGACCAGAACACCGAAAGCCCGCTGACCGAGGTGCCCAACAACGGCTACTTCCTGCTACGCGTCGACGGCGTCACCCCGCCGGCCCCCAAGCCCCTGGCCGAGATCAGGGCCGAGGTGATCGCCACCTGGCAGGCCGAGCGCCGCCAGGAGCAGGCCCGCGACAAGGCCCAGAAGCTGGCCGACCGCATCAAGGCCGGCGAAAGCGCCGCCCAGGTGGCCCAATCGGCCGGCGCCAAGCTGGAAACCGCCAAGCCCTTCACCCGCGAGCCGGCCGAGGGCTCCACCCTGCCCCCCACCATCGTCGCCGAGCTGTTCAAGGCGCAGCCGGGCGGCGTCGCCATCGCCCCGGTCCAGGGCGGCACCCTGGTGGCCCGCCTGACCGGCGTGGTGGCCTTCGACCTTGCCGCCAACCCGGCGGTGACCCAGGCGGCCCGCCAGCGCGTGTCGCAGGCGGTCGCCACCGACATCGCCGACCAGTACATCGCCGCCCTCAATGCCTCCATCGGCGTCAAGGTCGACCGTCCCCAGCTGACCCGCGAAGAGTAATAGCCTGATCATGACCCACCAGCCCGACTTCCCCGCCTTTGCCGAAGCCTATGACAGCGGCAAGCCCCAGGTGGTCTGGCGGGTCCTGGTGGCCGATCTCGAGACGCCGGTCTCCGCCTTCCTGAAGCTGGCCAACGGCCAGCCCAACGCCTTCTTGCTGGAATCGGTGGAGGGCGGCGCGGTGCGCGGCCGTTATTCCATCCTGGGCATGAAGCCCGACCTGCTGTGGAAGTGCGTCGGCGACGAGGCGTGGATCAATCGCAACGCCCGGTCCAAGACCGGCTCGTACCAGCCCTGCCCGGTGGCCGCCAAGTCGGGGGCCCTGGACAGCTTGCGCGCCCTGGTGGCGGAAAGCCGCATCGAGACCCCGCCCCACCTGCCCCCCATGTCGGCCGGCCTGATCGGCTACATGAGCTACGACATGGTGCGGCTGGTGGAAAAGCTGCCCGACGCCAATCCCGATCCCATCAAGGTGCCCGACGGCATCTTCATGCGCCCGACCATCATGGCGGTGTTCGACAACGTCAACGGCACGCTCACCGCCGTCGCCCCGGTGTGGCCGCGGGCCGGCATGGATGCCCAGGCGGCCTGGGACCTGGCCTGGGAGCGCCTCGAACACATCGTGGAATCCCTGGAAAGCCCCCTGCCGCACACCTATGTGGGCTTTCCCCGCGACGAGCACCAGCCCGTCCCGGTGCCCAGCGTCTCGCCCGAGCATTACTGCCGCATGGTGGAGAAGGCGCAGGACTACATCGCCGCCGGCGACATCTTCCAGGTGGTGCTGTCCCAGCGCCTGGCGGTGCCGTTCCGGCTGCCGCCCTTCTCGCTCTACCGCTCGCTGCGCCGGCTCAATCCCAGCCCGTTCCTGTTCTTCCTGGACCTGGGCGAGTTCCAGTTGGTGGGCTCCAGCCCGGAAATCCTGGTCCGCCTGCGTGACGACAAGGTCACCATCCGCCCCATCGCCGGCACGCGGCGCCGGGGCAAGACTCCCGCCGAGGACGAGGAACTGGCCGCCGATCTGCTGGCCGATCCCAAGGAACTGGCCGAGCACCTGATGCTGCTGGACCTGGGCCGCAACGACGTGGGCCGGGTGGCCTCCATCGGCTCGGTTGAAGTCACCAAGAAGATGGCGGTGGAATACTATTCCCACGTCATGCACATCGTCTCCAACGTCGAGGGCCGCATCCGCGAGGGCTGCGACGCCATGGACGCCCTGATGGCCGGTTTCCCGGCGGGCACCACCTCGGGCGCCCCCAAGATCAGGGCCATGGAGATCATCGACGAGCTGGAGACCGAGCGGCGCTCGTTCTATGCCGGGGCCATCGGCTATTTCGACGGCAACGGCAACATGGACACCTGCATCGCGCTCAGGACCACCCTGGTCAAGGACGGCACCATGTACGTCCAGGCCGGCGCCGGCATCGTCGCCGATTCGGTGCCGCTGTCCGAGCACGAGGAATGCATGAACAAGGCCCGCGCCCTGGTGCGCGCCGCCGAGGACGCCATCGACTACACGCTGGTCAAGCAGTAGGAGGAGGATCGGGGCTC
>JAVBXM010000017.1 GCA_030824585.1 Phaeospirillum sp.
GCGCGACCTGCGCCTCGGCTGCAAGCCGCTGAATTGGAAGCCGACCGACGCCAAGTACCAGCATTCCCTGCGCCGGATCACCCGGCGCTAACCACCTTCCCGGCGGCGATCTCCTCGAAGCTCCGGCCATCGCCATCCAGGATAGCCTTCTGCCCGGTCAGCTTCTGCCAGCGGCCGACGATCACGTCGGCATAGGCCGGGTTCAGTTCCATGGCAAAACAGATGCGGCCCGTGGTTTCTGCCGCGACCACCGTGGTGCCGCTGCCCGCGAACGGCTCGTAGACCGCGTCACCCTCGGCACTGTTGTTGAGGATCGGACGGCGCATGCATTCCACCGGCTTCTGGGTGCCGTGGACCGTGGCTTCGTCCTCATCGCCGTTATTGCCGATGGCCCAGATGGTGGCCTGATCCCGCGCCCCCTGCCAGTGGCCGGTGCCGTTCTTGCGGACGGCGTACCAGCAAGGTTCGTGCTGCCAGTGGTAATCGCCCCGGCCCAGGACGAAGCGGTTTTTCGACCAGATAATCTGGGCGCGGAGCTTGAAGTCGTTGGCTTCCAGGCTGTCGGCCACCGTTCTGGTGTAGATGGCCGAATGCCAGACATAGGCGACCTCGCCGGGGAACAACGCCCAGGCTTCCCGCCAGTCGGCCCGATCATCGTTGGCGACCTTGCCGGTGCGCGAGGTGGACGATACGCCCGCCTGATTGCGCCATTCGGGATCGTATTCGACGCCGTAGGGCGGATCGGTCACCATCAGGTGCGGCGTGGCCCCGGCCAGCAGACGCTCCACATCGGTGGCGCTGGTGCTATCGCCGCACAGCAGGCGGTGCCGGCCCAAGATCCACAAATCGCCGGGCCGCGTCACCGGATCGGCGGGCGGCTCGGGAACCTCATCTTCGTCCCCATCGCCCTGACCGTCGCCCTCGTCGTCGAGGGGGGCCATCAGGGCGTCCAATTCCTCGGCGGAAAAGCCGATCAGATCGAGGTCGTAGCCTTCGGCATTGAGCGCATGCAGTTCCGCCGCCAGGGTTTCGTCGTCCCATCCGGCATTCAGGGCCAGCTTGTTGTCGGCCAGGATGTAGGCGCGGCGCTGGGCTTCGGTCAGATGATCGAGAATCACCACCGGCACCGTGTCCAGCCCCAGGGACTTGGCGGCGGCCAGTCGGCCATGCCCGGCGATGACGTTGCCCTTGCTGTCGGCCAGCACCGGATTGGTCCAGCCGAACTCGACCATGCTGGCGGCGATCTGGGCAACCTGGCTGTCCGAATGGGTCCGCGCATTGCGGCCATAGGGAATCAGCCGGTCGATGGGCCAAGCCTCGACCGTGTCGGGAAGCGGATGGGTCATGGGAGTGGAAACCTGGAAACGTGGGTGGAAACCCGTTCAGGTTTCCCGCCATGGTTTCCACCTCGGTTTCCTGGCCGGAAATGCGAAAGGCGCGCTGTCCTTGGACAAACGCGCCTTTGGGCTGGAAACTGGAAACCGGGGTGGAAACCTAGATTTTCGGGCTGTCGCTAGCGATCTTCGGCGCTGATGCCCCCCGCATAGCGAAAGTGCCAGGGAGGACCCGCGCTTGTTCTATCCTTGCTCCCGAAGCGGGCGGCGGATCATTTGATGATCGTCTCCGCCGCCCCTCGCGAGCCTGGAATGAGTTCTACCCCAAACCGGCCATTTGTGTCGCGCGGGGAAGTGTCCTGGGACACTCTTCGCTCTCCTGCGCTGCCCTGGTCCGGGCGATCAGATCGACCTTGGAGATGTGGCGGGGGATGCGGCGGCCATTGAGCGTCCAGGCGATGACGCACAGTGCGAACAGCCAATGCCGATGGGCGGCGGAACGGGTCATGCCGACCCTCCAACAGATCACCTTCCATGGCTCGCCGGTGGCCCGCAGCCAGACGATCTTGGCGTCGTCGGGATCGAGATGACGGAGCCAGGGCAGCGCCTGATCCATACGGGTGATCGCGGCGGCGGACGGTGGCGGACGGCGCAGCTTCACCTCGGCGACGCCGTACGACTCCCAGTATTCCCGCACATAAGGCGGCCAGGTGCTGGCATGTCCCTGCACCCTGGTGTCGGGAAGGCGGCGTAGGGTATCGGCGGCCTCGGAGATCCATTCCTCGACCAGGGACGGCGTCCATATGATCTCAGTCATGGGATACCCCCTGATCCGGCCTCTTGCCGTAGAGCTTTTGCCCAAGCTGGCGGACCAGTTCGCGTTCAGGCCAGGTGAGGCGCTGGTCGTCTTCGGCGATGACCAGGACGCCACGTTCTTGCCAACCGTCATGCTTGACCTGTTCGGCATCGCGGCGTTCGCCACCGAAGCCCCTGGGGAAATACCTCATCGCACACCTCCATGGGTGTCGATGGCCCAGGTCAGAATGGCGAGAGCGTCGGCCTCATTGTCGTCCTCGGGGTTGAAGCCTTTGGATCGCATGGCAGCGACCACCGCGTCCTTGCCTGCGTTGCCCTTGCCGGTAGCGTGACGCTTGATGGTGCCGACCGGCACGCCCTGATAGGGGGTGTGCTTGAGTTCGCACCAGGCGGACAGGTGGGCGAGAAAGCCGCCATAGAGGTGGGCGGCGTCGGTGCCGGCGTGGCGGCGGACCTCCTCGAAATGGACGAGGTCGATAGCCTTGGCGCTGTCCAGCAGGTGGTCGAGCCAGGAGCGGAAACGAAGGAAGCGCATGCCGCCGCCTTCATATCGTCCCGACCGGAAGTCCAGGGTACCGGAGACGATTACGCCATCGGCAAGCCGCATGGCCCAGCCGGTGGTGGTGCCCAGGTCGAGGGCGAGAATGGTGGTCATGGTGAAGGCTCACGAATCTGTGGGCCTTCGGCTTTGGTCGGAAAGAATTCTACTGGGGTGAGAATCTGGCCTCAAGGGGAAAACATTTACGCCTAAATAGATCGTAGTCCTGCGAATACTTGCGAGGGCACCGACCTCGGGTGGGTCCATGGGTCTATGGGTCCCAACAGGGATCAACACTTCTCCTAATGAAAATAAAAAACACTAATCAGTGCGGATATATATTAAGCAAGAAACAACCGCTGGATTGTAAATTCTGTTTATTCCCCACAGGTGTTGAAGAGGTTGGGACCCATAGGCCCCAGTGGACCCAAAGTGCTTATCGGTTTGAGATCGCTTCATTTTTGTGGGTCCACATCTCGAGCCGGACGTGGACCCATGTGGACCCAGACGCTTCCGAAACAATGCCGCAGCAGCAAATCACTCACGGTTCATAGCTTGCCCGCAAAATCGACCTTTCATAGAATAGCCACGCACATCACTGCCCTTGAGTGTCCTCATGTCTTCCGCAGGATATATTGCGTACATCGACGAATCGGGCGATTTCGGCCTGCGAAGAATCGCTCCCATTGATGGCAAAGGCGCTTCCGAGTGGCTTGTTCTGTCCGCTGCGGTGATCCGAGTGGAAAACGAGGCCGAGGTTCCCAGGTGGCTGCGAGAAATCAGGTACGCGGCCAAGAACAACCAGTCGCAAGACCTTCACTTCCGGACACTCACCGATCGGCAGAAGGCAATCGTCTGCGAGGGCGTCGCGAACTGTGAGGTCAGGCTTTTCACGGTCATTTCCAACAAGAAGAACATGAGGCGGTACAAGAACACGTCGGCTGCCCACATCAGCAATACCCGCTCATGGCTCTATTGGTGGATGTGCCGGCTCCTGATGGAGCGGATCACGGAATTTTGCGAGCGCCGGAACGAGAAGAACGGGACGCCCCATGCCAAGCTCCGGATCGAGTTCTCACGGCGACAGGATCTCAAATACCATGAATTGCGGGGTTACTTCACCCGGCTCATGATGCAATCCAACACCGGATCGCTGTATCTGGCGAAGAAGGAGATCAAGTGGTCGGTGATTGATTTTGACCAGATCCAGTCGTTTGACCATCGAACCCGGGCTGGTTTGCAGTTTGCGGATGTCGTGGCCAGCGCCTTCTTCCAGGCGATCAGTTGCGACAACGGGGTCCGGTGCAATCCCGAATTCGCGGAGCGCCTTAAGCCCAGGGTATGGAAGCCGAACGGCCAATGGTTCGACGCTGGGGTGAAGGTTCTCCCGTTCCCCCTGAAATGCGCGAACCTGTCGGAAGACCAAAAACAAATCTTCTCGTCGTATGGGTATCCAGACGACAAATGGTGAGCTGCCTGGGGCCGGT
This sequence comes from Phaeospirillum sp., assembly GCA_030824585.1. Classification (GTDB taxonomy): domain Bacteria; phylum Pseudomonadota; class Alphaproteobacteria; order Rhodospirillales; family Magnetospirillaceae; genus Phaeospirillum. The sequence goes on from JAVBXM010000017.1 coordinate 4,176, forward strand.
CATTCGAAGGCGGATAGCCGACCAGACCTAAGGGCAGGCGTCTTTCGAGCGTGCTGTAATAGATACAGCGGGCATCCCAGCGCAGCCGCAAGGATTCTGCCCCGCTTCTTGCCTCCTCGTCAACGGTGTGAAGCTGGCGTCGGCTGTGCCGACAGACGGTGCCGCCATTCGCGTAAATTCTCGCTGTGGCTACCGATGCGCGCCCGATACCGCTCCCACCCTCTGGCCTTCAGGTATGCCGATACCCTCATCTGATCCCCTCGAGTCCAGCGGCCGGCTTCAATACCGAGAGCCTGCTGGAGGATCTCGGCGACCGACACGTCGGCCAGCGATGCGGCCCGCTCGACCTCCTCCTCGCGCCAGTCATCGTAAGCGCCGTAGCCGTAATTGACCCGCTGCTTGTCGTAGATCAGCCAGCGGTCGATAAGGCCGTCCCAGGCGTCGGACTGGTAGCGTTCTTCCTGCTCGGCATCGGCCAACCGCTTCAGCTCGGGATCTTCGATCCACCAGATGGCACCATTGGCATGCAGCGCGACCGCCTCGGCCCAGAGCTGATCGCGGTCGCGGCGGAGCGCATCGAGGTCGATGCGGCCGCAGCGGATCGGCCAGAAGCGGCGGTTGCCGGTCTCGTCGCGCAGATAGGTGTCGGGATTGACGCTGCCGGCGAAGACACACTGGCGCGGCACGTCGATGACGTAACGCTCGTAGGGCGGACGGTAGCGGTCGTTGGTGCGCGACAGGAACGACTTGATCCGGGACACCTCGGCGCGGCCGATGGCGTCCAGTTCGGCGATCTCGATGATCCAGACGCCGCGCATCTGTTGGGCGGCGTCCTTGCTGCCGATCTCGGCCAGCTCGTCGGTGAACCAGGCCTCGCCGGCCAGCACCTTCAGGGCGGTGGATTTCTTGGCGCCCTGGGGGCCTTCGAGAATCAGCATGTGATCGACCTTGGCGCCGGGCCGCATGATGCGGGCCACCGCCGAGATCATCCACAGCGAACCGAAGGCGCGGTTGAGCCGGTTGTCGGCGGCGCCGAGATGGCTGACCGCCCAGGTTTCCAGCCGGGGCACGCCGTCCCATTGGAGACTGGTCAGGTATTCGCGCACCGGATGGGCCCGGATATCGCGGGCGACGGCGCCGACGCTGCGAGCGACCACGGCGGGGGCGACGTTGATCTCGCGGCGCTGGAGCCATTCGGCGCAGCGGACATCGTCGGCGTCGGACCAGGGGCGCGAGATTGACGACCCCTCGTCCCAGGGCAGCGGGCGGTTGACGATGATCTCCTGGCGGAACTCGTCGAAGATCAGCGCCCCGGCAAAGGCCTCGTCATGGGACAGGGCGGTGATGACATTGGCCTCGTTGCGCTCCGGGCTGCCGTCGGCGGCGGTGCGAAGCTGGCTGAACCAGGCTGGACGGAGGACAGGCGTCCCGCTGGTGCCGACCCTGCGGCGGAGATCCTTGATCTGCTTCTCGGTCACCGAGACCGGGATGCGGGTGGTGGCCTTGATGGCGACCTGCACCTGACGCTCGGCCACCGGATCGAGGCGGGCCTGAGCGAGATGACCGAGCAGCCGCCCGAGAGCGCCCATGTCGGGCGGGAAGGTCAGCGCCAGGGCAGCGGCGTAAAGGTCGTCGAAGCTGGTCGGCGGCAGCGGCTCGGCTGGATTGGCCGATTCCTTATTATAATGTGCGGCGACGCCCCCCTTGCGCAGATCGTCGTTGAAATCGTCCCCGTGCAGGGGCGACACGATGGTGACGGCGATGCCGGCGGCTTGCAGCCGGGTGGCCAGATCAGCGGCGGCCGATTGTCCAGCCTCACCCGCATCGGCGAAGATGGTGACCCGGCGGATGCCTTCCGGCCAGTGCCAGTCGCGCAGATTGCCCGCCGACAATGCCGCCCAGGTGGGAATGCCGAAGATGGCCCAGGCCGACAGGGCGGTTTCGATGCCTTCGCCGATACCGAGGTGGCCATCAGCGGGAATGGGCGACAGGCGCACGCTGCCGCCCGCCACCGGGCCGAGCATCTTCTTGCCCGGCGGCGCCTTGGCCGAGCCGTCTTCCATCAGGAAGGTGCGATGGATGCCGCCGGTGGGATTGCCGACGCCGTCGCGGACAATGCCCACCAGCCCCGGCCAGCCGCGGCGGCTGTCGAAATCGGCAAGGTCATCGTGGAATCGCAGATCGGGGGAGACAGGATCGCCGACACCACGGTGGCGAAGGTAGGCCTCGCCGATGGTGTCGGCCAAAGTCTGGGCACCGCCAAGGATACGGGCCACTTCCAGGTCATGGCTCGGTTTCGCCACCATGGGGCGGGCCACTGCGGGCAGATCCAGCCGCGCCAGCCGGGCGGCTTCCTCGAATAGATCGCGGTCGGCGAGGCCGGTGGCATGGTGAATCAGGTCGATGGGCCCGGCGCTCTCGCCGGTGGCGTGGTCGAAGCCCCAGCCGGCATGATGGCCAGCAAGATGGATGATGCACGAACCCTCCTTGCGTGGGCTGCGCCCGGACAGGTCGGCACAGCGTAGGGTCCGGCGATCCGGCGACAGCCTAGCGTGCGGAAACAGACCGGGCAGCCAGTCCGGTGCCGTGGCGGCGAGGCGGTCGCGGATTTCGGGCAGGTCGAAGCGGGGCGGCGCCAGCCAGACATCGTTGAGATCGATCATGCCAGGATCACCAGCCCGCTCGAAGCACGGGTGATGGCGGTGTAGAGCCAGCAGCGGCGGTCCTGCTCGCTGCGGCCGAGGCCATCGTCCCAGACCACGACGTTCTCCCACTGCGATCCTTGCGCCTTGTGGCAAGTGATCGCCCAGCCGAAGGTGGCCTCGGTCAGCTTCTTCTTGTCGCGCCAATCGCGGTCATGGCGGTTCGGGTCGAGAGCGACATGGTCCTCGAAATGGCCTTTGTAGAGCAGCAACCGCCCCGGCTTACCGTCTCTGGCCGGTGGGCCGACCGAGTTGCCGTCCTCGTCGGTGACCACCGCCGAGAAATACAGGCTGCCTTCATCGACGATATCGGCCAGCGACAGGAACATGCCGTTGATCAGGCCGAGATCGGACTGATTCTTGAGGCAGATAATCTTCTCGCCCGGGCCTGTAGGCAGGAATGACCCACCGAAACCAGCGGCGCGGCGCAGGGCGTTGTTGAGCTGGAAGCGGGTGGCGTTCTTGCCGCAGATGACCTGGCCGCCGCGCAGGGCCTGACCGGGGGTGACGTCGACCATGCGCATCTTCCAGGCATGATCGTCGTACTGGCCGAAGCCGATTGGCTGGCCTTCGCGGGCCATGGTGGCGAGGCGGATGATGGCGCTCTCGGCGGCCTGGCGATGGATCTCGGTCAGCATGATGTCGGGAGCCTGTTGGGTGAAGGCGCCCTCACCCTTGATCGGCGGCAACTGGCCGGGATCGCCCAGCACCAGAATGGGACGGCCGAAGCTCATCAGGTCGCGGGCCATTTCCTCGCCCACCATGGAGACCTCGTCCAGCACGATCAACTTGGCCGATGCCGCCGGGCTGTCGGGATTGAGGGCGAAGCGCGGCTTCTTCATCTCCCGCATGGACTGGCGCATGGCCTCGATGGCAGCCTCGGCGGCGGTGCGGTCGAAGCCACCCAGAGCACGGGCGTCGATCTCGGCCTGGATGATCCGTTTCTGGGTCTCCTCGATCTCCTCCTCGGTGGCCTCGATCACGCTGTAGATCAGGCTGTGGATGGTCCGGGCCGGGGTACCCTTGCGCCGCAGCACCAGGGCGGCCTTGCCGGTGAAGGTGGCGGTGACCACGCCAGGACAATCCTCGGAATGGGGGCTGAGGCCCAACTCGTCGAGGGCGAATTTCAGCACGGTGGACTTGCCGGTGCCGGCGAAGCCGAACAGCCTGAATACCGGCTGCCGCTCCGTCCCGGTCTCATACCACTGGCGGATGGTGGCGATGGCGCGGGCTTGCGTGTCGGACGGCGTGATATCGCTCATCGACAGCCGCCCCAGCAGCGATCCTGCCACGAACATGAGCCATGCCAGCCACCGCTGGTCTTGCCGCCACGGCACACCACCGAATTCCGTTCGACGACGGCGCGGGGCAGCAGTTCCTGGGCGTCGCTGGCCTGGACCACCTGGACGGCGCGGTCACTCATGGTCTGGGCCAGGGCGGCGTCGAACGGCACCAGCTCGCAGTGGATTTCCCAGGTATCGCGGTTCATCGCGGTGAACAGCGCCGGGGCCGGCAGATCCATATACGCCTGATAGAGGGCAAGCTGGGCGGCATAGACCGGCTTGGACAGCACCACGCCGCGCTTGACCACGTCCTTCCACGACGACACGCCCAGCGCCTTGTTCTCCCACAGGGCGGGATAGGCCATGGCCACCGGGCCGCCGACCAAGCAGCCGTCGATATGGCCCTTGAAACGGCCATTCAACGCCGAGAATCCGAACTGCCGCCCGTCGCGGCGCTCGGTGCGCAGATCGAATCCGGCGGCCCGCAGCCAAGCCGCCACCACATCCTCACCGCGATGCCCGGCCTCGAAGATCCGCAAAGTGGCCGGCTCGAAGTCGCGGCCGTCATCCTTGGATACGGCGAGATAGTCGTATTGGATCTGGCGCAGGCATTCCCGACCTAACCCTGAGGTGCTGACATACTGGCGGGCCACCTGCGCCCGGTTGCGCCCCACCAGGGCAGCATCGATGGCGGCATTCACCGCCATGGTGATGCCGGGATCGCGGGCCGGGGCCTGGTACTGGCAGCCGGAGCCATGGTTGAGATCGAGCATGGCGGCGGCCTCAAAACGGGATGGGATCGTCGAAGGGAAGGCCGTTGCGCTCCTGGACACCGGCCTGGCGCTGCATGGACTCGACATAGCCGGTGACGGCAGCCTCGATCAGGCGATCAATGTCGGCGGCAGAACGGTGATAGAACGGTTCCATCAGACCCAGCGCGGTCAGTGCCTCGGCGAAGAGCGGGCGGGCATCCTTGATGGCCTTGGTTTCGCGGGCGGTCTTGTCGATCATGCCATTGTGTCTCCTGGCGATTTCGGCGCCGGCCTGCTGGCAGCGCAGGGAGCAGAAGCGATGAAACGGGGACTCGTCGTGACGCAGGCGATGGACATAGCCGAAGCCCCTGGCCTCACGGCCGCACACCGCGCAGACCGCTACCCCAGCAAGAGCCGGGTCAGGTCCGAGTGTTCGCCCGGCTCGTCCTTGATCCGGGAACAGCCCAGCACCACGAAGCTGCTGATGGCGGCCTGGGCCATGGCCTCCAGCTCCCACAGGGCCAGAGCCCTTATGGGCTGGTGCAGTTTTCCGCGGGCTTCGAGCCATTCACCGATCGCCTTCGCCGCCTGGCGCGTCACATGCGCCTGCCATTCATCGTCCGTCATGGGGGAAAGCCGCCCGCCGGGCTGACGGGCGGCATCTCCATCAACCATTGAGCCAGGCCGGACCATTGGCCGCCGGCTGTGGTGCGGGTTGCTGGGCGGCGGGCGGAGGCTGCTGATTCCAGGGGACCGTGCCGGCTTGCTGCTGCGGAGCTTGCGCTGGAGCCGCATCGGTGGCCCAGGCCGGGGCGTTGCCCGCCACGGTGGTTCCCGCCGGCTTGCGCGGCTTGGCGTTGATGGGATCGGGATCGACCGCCTCGCCCTTCATGACCGCCGCGTACTGGGCCTCGTCGGGCAGCACCACGTTGGCCAGCCGGTTCTGGTCGCGGTATTTGGGATCGCTGGCCGGCTCGACCATGATGCGGGCGGCGAAGGTGATGCCGTCCAACTGCTTCAATCCCTGGATCAGCCGCTTGGCCTTGGTCGCCTCGCTCATATCCTTGGGATTGAGGCCCAGGGCGCTGTCGACCATGGCGCGGAATGACGCCTTGGAGATGTTCCAGCCCTTGCTCTGGCCCTTGTCGTCGAGCTTGCCGCCCGCAACCGTGAAGTTCTGCCAGAACTTGCGCCGCACGAACGGCCCCTCGACCACGGTGAATTCACAGTCGAGCATCTTGGCGTCGCTCTCGCTGGCCGCCTTCAGCAGCCCGGCATCCATGGGGGCCGAGCCGTTGACGCCGCCGGGGCGGATGGACAGGCGGATCTTGGCGAAGGTGCCGTCGGGGATCAGCTCGCCGGTGGGCATTATCTGCGGCTGGGCATCGTTGAGATCGTAGGACATGGGGGGTGGATTCCTTTCAATCAGGCGGGGATGCGGTTGATCTTGGCCAGCAGGGCGCCGAGATCGGGGGCCTCGGTCATCTCCAGGCGGCCGGAACGATCCTTGGCCGGCAGGCCGTAGGGATTGCCGGAGCGGCAGACCAGACGGCGCTCGGTGGCCTTTTCGTCCAGCTGCCAGTTGCCCTCGGCATCGGCCGAAAACAGGTGCATGGAGATGACCTGATCGACGATGCCGGGCAGCTCGCGCCCCGCCTTCGATCCCTCCATCTGCGGCTGCCAGCTGGTGGCGTTGAACTCGTCGGTGACCTTTTCCAGCACGCCGACGAAGATCACCGTCTTGCCGGGAGCGTGCTGGAGGTGCTTCAGCGCCTGGATCACCTCGCGGCCCAGCAGGCCATAGGCGCCGCGGATATCGGGCTTGCCGGTGCGGTCGGAGAAGGCTTCCGGCTGCTGCTTGGCGAAGGCCATGACCTGGCGGGTGAGGTCGGTGATGGAATCGACGAAGATCACCGGCATGGTGGCGAGGAATTCCTCGACCCCCGATCCGGCGTAGAGCGAGCGCACATGCTGATGGTGCTGGGCGCTGTAGAAGGCGTTGGGATCGACCGCCGGATCGGGGCCGCCGATCAGCACCACCAGATCGCGGAAGTCGCCGAAGCTGCGCACTGGGATGCTGGCGCCGGACCAGTCCTGCACCGACTTCATGCCGGCCTCGAGATCGAGGCAGACGGTCTGGCCGGGCGGCAAGGTCTTCAGCAGCGAGGTCTTGCCGACGCCGGGCGGACCGAAGATGGCCACCGAGGTCTTGTTGCCGGCGGACGACAACCGCTCGTCGGCGGTGATGATGCGGATGGTCATGGGGATCTCCGATTCAAAGGGGGAACGACGGGGCGTTGACCAGGCGCCGAAGGGAAGCCTTGCCCGCCCTTGCGGAACGGGCTGCCCCGTCGTGTCTCAGGGGGATTGCGGCTTGAGGGCAAAGGTCGGCTTGCCGGCCTTCACCGTGCGGGCCGGCTCGAAGGCGGTGCGGATGTGGCCGGGCCAGGCGCCGTATTTGCGCTCCGGCACCTTGAAGGCGAGATCGACGTATTCGGCCGGATCGTCGCCACTGGCGCGAATGCGTTCGACGGTGGCCGCCAGTTGCTCCTGGTCCCACTCCACCTTCTTGGGCAGATCGGCCACCACGGTTGTTCCGCCGTCGTCGAAGCGCACCGTTCCGGTATCCTTACCCTCGATCCGGCGATGCTCGGCGGCGATGGCGCCGTATTTGTGCTCCAGCGCGCCGTCGAGCCAATCCTTGGCGGTCTTGGCCCGACGCAGGGCCTCGTTGGCCTCTTCCTGCAGCAGCATCATGATCTCGACCGGCAAGCTGGCGGCTTCGCCCAACGGCAGGCGCATCATGTCGGCGAGGCTGGGGCGGTTGGGGATGGTCATGGTCATATCCTCCGGGGCTTGTCGTCGCTCACCTTGACCGCCAGATAGGCGATCCGATCCACGCCCAGACGCCGCTGCACCAGCAGTACGCGGCCATTTTCGGCCAGGGCCATGGCATGACCGGCGATGCGGTCGAGAGTGGTTCGATGGGCATCAGGAAGGGACGACGAGCCGGGGGCGCGGTCGATTCCCAGCAGCCCCTGGTGATAGGTGAGGCTCTCGCCGGGAGCGGCTCCCTCGACCCAGACGGTGATGTCGGAGACGATCATTGCGTCATCTCCGCCGCCGGAACGGTGCCACCGCGCGTCCGCGCCACCTCGAAGGCTTCCACGTCTTCCTCGCGGTAGACCACCCGCCCACCGATCTTGAGGAAGCTCGGCCCATGGCCCAGCCAGCGCCACCGTTCCAGGGTGCGGTGACTGATGTTCCAGCGTCGGGCCAGTTGGATCTGGTTCAGGTGTCGGATGGTCATCCTTCTCTCCATCGCTATGGTGGAGGGAAAGATGACCGATCACCGGAAGGCCTGTCGTCAGGACCGTAGGGGGATCGTAAGGGGATGAAATCCGTAAATCTGGGGGATGATCAGGGGGATGGCGAGGGGATGGTGATCCCCCTGGAGGCGCTCGACCCGTTGAGCCTTAAGGCGGCCAGATGGGGGATCAGGGAAATGACGGCAGTCGCAGGCGGTAGCGCCCCTTGCCGTCGGATTCGATCAGGCGGCGCCAGTTCGGTTGCGACTTGAAGGCGTCGGACAGGCGGGTGCAACCCGATCCCGCCTGGCGAAGCGCCGCCTTGCCGACGCACCAGTGATCACCGGTCAGGGCCGCCTGATGCAGCACTCTCACGATCCTGGCCTGCACGGGGCCGAGCGAGAAGGCCAGGTCGCCCAGCCGGATCTCGGTGTAATTGTCGGTCTGATGAAACACCGGCTGGCCGGATCGTCGCTCTCCCCGCACCAGGCCGTGCATCGCCTCGACCCGGTCGCGCTCCTCGCGCCGGATCACCACGTCCACCAGTCGGACGGAAACGCGCTCGCCAGGATCGGCCATGCGGCAGTAGTGATTGGCCGGAGTGGCAAAATGCAGCACCTCGACCATTCCGTCGCGGAAAAGCCGGAACAGGTCTTGTTCGCCAAGATCCCGGAATCCGGTGAAGCAGATGTGCTCAAGCGCCATCGAGCCCATCTCGCCATTTCCCATCTCTTCGTAGCAGCCGAATTCGAGGGATGCGCCAAACAGGCGAACAGACAAGCGAAGTAATCCATTCTCGGCAAGGTAGGCCAAGTCCCGGTGGGGCATCCGCCACCGTTCTTCAATTTCTTCGAGAGTAAAATATTCCTTGTCGATAAGGGCCATGGATTGGCGCCCCAGCCTGCCGATGATCTTGTTATGTTCTATTCCCTTGACCATCCCTAATCAATCCTATTTAATCCACCCATCCTGAATCAGTAGGCGGGCCGCATGCGCAGCACCTTGGCCGAACGACTCCGGGCCAGAATCCGACAGCTTGGCCTCCATGCCGGGCAGGTGGCGGAACTGGCCGAAGTCAACCGCTCCTTCCTCTACGACATCATGCGGGGGCGGTCGGAGAACCCCAACCTGGAGCGGCTGGATCTGGTCGCCAGGGTGTTGAAGGTGGAGCGCAATTGGCTGCTCCACGGCATGGGCGACGTGGAGGGCGAGTCTCCGATCCTGGACGATCCCGACGACGCCTTCGTCGCCATCGCCTCGGTCACGGTGAAGCCCGCCATGGGCGGCGGCACGATAGTCGATGATCTGGTGCCCCTCGGGCGGCCCTATCATTTCCAGAAATCCTGGATCAAGCACAGCCTTCGGGCTGATCCAACCAATCTCCGCATCATGCATGTGGAGGGCGACAGCATGATCCCCACCCTGCGCAGCGGCGACATCGTCCTGGTGGATCTCGGCCGACGCTCGCCGACCCCGCCGGGGATCTTCGTTCTCTACGACGGCATGGGGCTGGTCGCCAAGCGGCTGGAGCACATCGCCAACAGCGAACCGCCCCGCGTGCGGATCATCTCCGACAATTCCTTCTATTCCCCCTACGACTGCACCTGCGATGAAATCAACATCGTCGGCCGCATCCGCTGGTTCGCGCGCGAGGTGTAGGCTGGGCATGGAGGCCTCCGTCACATGATCCGGTCGTGGTTATCCCATGACGCGGGATAGCCCCGGATCAGGTTCCAATAGGCCTTTAACCGGATGCGCAGAATCGGCCAGAAGTACTTTCGCCGCCGGGGGAAGTAGCTTTTGTTATGCCTTCGCACCAAATCAGCCCGTTTTCCTCCCGGGATGGTCTCTTCGCCCGAAAGCCAGGGAGCCCGGCCGGTCTCGTCTTCTTCAACGAGGCTCTTCACATACTCATGAATGGTGTTACGGGAGCCCTTGGGCGTGCCTCGTGGAGCCAGGAGATCCATGCAGTCCTCGACGAATCTCTGGAAATGCCGGAACTGGCCGCGCGCGGTCGGGTCGCCGCGACCGCACCACCGCCATTGATGCCAACACTCGCTGACGACCTTGGCCAGCAGGGCATTGCCCCTGTTGCCGCGGTTTGAAGCGGTCTGCTGATGAAGCTCGATTTCATGGAGGATATGCATGCAGTCGGAGTCCACATCCGCCCGGAACTCCTGTGATGGCAGCCATTCCGGCGAGCCGTCCCAATCCTCGGGCAATAGCTTTTCCCAGGACCAGAACATCCTGGGAAACAGGCTCCGCCAACTCTGGTAGTGCTCGCCGACCATCCACAAGCCCTCGTCGTACTTCTCTGACATCCGGCACAGCAGGGGCAGCAGCACCTCCGGGCAATACAAGGCCGCCTGCTGGACGGTGGCCACATCGTCCCTGAATTTGGTCAGGGTTGGCGGCTCGGTCCAGGCATGGGCGAAATACTTGACCATGCACAGGCGCCAGATAAAGCCGAGGTCGATGGTGCGATCCGTCCGCTCCGGTGCGGGTACTTTCATGGCGAGGTCGATAAAGCTTCGGGGCTGGTGCCAGCCGGTCTTCTTGCACAGGGCCTCGCGGAATTCCTCCGCTGCCGCCAGCGCCGCGACCTCGATATGTCCCTGAGATGCAGCCAAAGCAACGGCACCTGCCGTGATCTGGTGATAGCGATAAGGGGTCTGGAGATCGTAGGGCCGGATATCGTTGAGCAGGGCCGTTGCCGCCCCCGGACCTGGATACCGGGGGGTGGGCTTCTTGCGGGGGAGAATGGCATCAAGGAACGTCACGATAGGCTCCGTCGGTGTGAATGCCGTCATCCTCAGCAAACATTCCCCGATGGCGCCAGAACGATTTTTTCAACAAATGTATTTTCCATTTGAATCAATGATCTATAAGCGGGGTTGTCCGCCTGGAATCCGACGGTGGCCCGGCTCGTCGCGGGCTTCCGACCCGGCCAGCATCGGTGGTTCTTGATCGGTTTGCGCACGATCCCGCTCTGCTTCCTTTGTTTTCCATCCGATGCGATGGCGGAATGAATTGTTTTGCGGCGGTAGATTCCGATGCCTAATTTGCTGACCGGCCTCAATTCAAACCGCCGGTACGCTGATGAGCATCGCCCTCCATCCCGACCACATGAGCGCCGCCGAGCGCCTCGACGAAATCGCCGAGATCCTGGCGGTCGGCGCCATGCGCCTGATGGCGCGGAAGTCCACTCGTTTATCTGCTGACGCCGGAGACAGTTCCGTCGACTTCACCGCCAACCAGAGCGTGTATGGCGCGGAGAACAAACGAAGGAACTCCTGCCCATGACGACCGCGATCCTCACCCAGGTGGCCGAATTGCCCACCCTGCCGACACCCAAATTAAAGGCGATGTGGCGCGAACTGACCGGCACCGAGCCGCCGCCCTATAACCGCACCTTCCTGGTCAAGCGCCTGGCCTACCGGATTCAGGAACTGGCCTTTGGTGGCCTGTCAGTGAAAGTCGAGCGCCGCCTCGACGATCTGGTCGATGAGTTGGATGGCAAGAAGAAACCGAAGCCTAAGGACATGACCGCCCCCATCGTCGGCACCAAGCTGATCCGGGAATGGCAGGGGGTGATGCAGGAAGTGACGGCCCTGGCGGATGGCTTCGAATGGCAGGGCCGCCGGTACCAGAGCTTGTCGGCGGTGGCCCGCGCAATCACCGGCACCCGCTGGAACGGGCCGCTGTTTTTCGGGCTGCGCAAGCACGGCAAGCTGGAGGCCAGCCGATGATCCCGCCCAAGCCCCTGCGGAAAACCCGCTGCGCCATCTATACCCGCAAGTCCTCGGAAGAGGGCCTGGAGATGGAATTCAACAGCCTCGACGCCCAGCGGGAATCCTGCGAGGCCTATATCGCCAGCCAGCGGGCCGAGGGCTGGGTGCCGGTGCCCGACCGCTACGATGATGGTGGCTTCTCCGGCGGTAACCTCGACCGTCCCGCCCTGAAACGCCTGCTGGCCGACATCGAGTCCGGGCTGATCGATGTGGTGGTGGTCTACAAGATCGACCGCCTGTCGCGCTCGCTGATGGATTTCTCCAAGCTGGTCGAGGTGTTCGACCGCAACGCCGTCACCTTCGTCTCGGTGACCCAGTCGTTCAACACCACCACCTCCATGGGGCGGTTGAC
>JAVBXM010000163.1 GCA_030824585.1 Phaeospirillum sp.
GCAGGGCGCTTGCCGCGGTGGGGACCGTCACCATCATCGGCTACATGGGGTTCTGCTATACGGCATCCAAGGCGATTCCGTTCTGGCATTCGCCGCTCCACCCGGCGATCTATATCGCCTTCGCCGGTCGCGGCGGCATCGCGTCGCTGCTGGTGATCGCCGCCTTGGGCGGGGATGGCGGCGGCGACCTGCTCCATCTTTGGGTCGGCATCACCATGCTGGTCTGCCTGCTGTTCGGTCTGGAGATTCATGGCGCTCTATCGGGAGGGGACGCGGCGGCCCGCCGCTCCGTCCATGATCTCTTCGCCGGGCGGCTGGCCGCGCTGTTCTACGGCGGAACCCTGGCGGTCGGATTGGTGGTGCCCGCCCTGCTGCTCGGCGCTCCCAATCCCCATTCACCGGTGACCATGGCGCTGATCGGTCTGGCCTCGGTGGCCGGCGACTTTTTCATGAAGCTCTCGACCGTCCGGGCCGGCGTCTACCGACCTCTCCATCTTCCCCAAAGGCGCCAAGCATGACCACGACCTCTTGCACCGAGGCGACCTCGCGGCCCACCGCGCACTACCTTCTCGAGGGGCTTTGCGAAATCGGCATCGACTTTCTGTTCTGCAACCTCGGTACGGACCATGCTCCCATTGTCGAGGAGATGGCCCGCTGGCGTCGGCAGGGGAAGGCACCGCCCGAGGTCGTCCTCTGTCCTCACGAGGTGGTGGCCATTCATATGGCCGGAGGCTATGCCATGGCGACCGGCCGAGGCCAGGCCGTGGTGGTTCACGTGGATGCCGGAACCGCCAACGCGGCCATGGGCATGCACAATCTTTTCCGGACAAGGGTTCCCGTCCTGCTCCTGGCGGGGAAGGCGCCGTTCACCAGCCGGGGAGAACTGCCCGGTTCGCGAGATACCTTCGTGAATTTCGTCCAGGAGCCGTTCGACATGGCGTCGGTGGTCCGGCCCTATGTCAAGTGGTCCTACGATCTGCCATCTGGCCTGATCGTCAAGGAGGTGCTCCGGCGGGCGCACAGCATCATGCATAGCGGAGCCATGGGACCGGTCTATCTCACCGTCGCCCGCGAAATACTGACGGGTGAGCATGACGAGACGGATGTCCGGGCCTTTCCGGAATCGCGGTTCGGCGCAGTGGCAAACCAGGGTGTCGATGACGAGATCGTCGAGGTGATCGCCGACCGGTTGCTGGCGGCGGAAAATCCCATTCTGATCACCGCCTATGCCGGCCGTAACCCGCGGGCGCCTGGGGTGATCGAGAGCCTTGCCCTCTTCGCCGGCCTTCGGGTCTACGAGTCGAACCCCCTTTATCTGAATGTTTCCCGGACGTCGCCGTGCTTCGCCGGATTGAATACGGCCGAGGCGGTGGCAAAAGCCGATTTCGGCCTGCTGGTCGATGTGGATGTGCCGTGGCTACCCGCGTCGGCGAACGAGAATCCGGACGCCGTCTGGGTTCACGTCGATGTGGACGCCATCAAGAAGGATTGCCCGATGTGGGGTTTTCCCAGCCACATCCGCGTCCAGGCCGACAGTGTCCGAGTGCTCGATCGCCTGCTTACCGTCCTGCAGGCCAAGGCTCCTTCGGCGTGGAGGGAAAAGGCCCGGCGGCGATCGGCCAATTGGCCGGTTCCGGCCGCCGGTGCGCCGGTGGCTTTCAAGCCGGGGCGGGACGGAAGAATGTCGGCGGCCTTCGTCTGCGCCGAACTGGCCAGGTTTGTCGACGACGATGCCATTGTGGTTCAGGAGGCGATTACCAACGTCATTCCCCTGTGCACTCATCTTCCGCGGACCCGCCCCGGAACCTATTTCGGCAATGGCGGCGGTGGCCTTGGCTTCGGGGGCGGAACCGCTCTCGGGGTCAAACTGGCCCATCCCGATCAGCTTGTCGTCCATGTCACCGGCGACGGCAGCTTCTGCTTTTCGTCCCCGTCGGCGGTTTATGCGGTGTCGGCGAAGTATGGGTTGCCGATCTTTACGGTGGTGCTCGACAATTCCGGATGGGGGGCCGTCGCAGGGGCCACGACGCGGGTCTATCCCCATGGCGAAGCCGTGGCGGCGGGGGCATTCCAGGCTGATTATTCGGACGGGATGCGGTGGGAAAAGGTCGCCGAAGCCGCTGGAGCCCATGGCGAGCGGGTGGACGATCCGCAGGGTTTGGCACCCGCCATTCGCCGCTGCCTCGGCGAGATCACCCTCGGCCGCTCGGCTGTTCTTGTCGTGGCCATCGAGGCGGTCCGCCGGCCCGAAAAGGTTCCAGGATGACTCCTCCCGTCTCCCGGGGGAACTCGACCCAGGCGGCTCCTTTCCGCTTGGGTCCCATTTCCCGCCGATCACGGCGGATCAATGGGAACGCGGATATCATCGCCGAAGAATGAGGTCAACTTGCGCAGGCTTGCCATCAGGGCCGCCCGTTCCTCCTGGCCGAGGGGTCTGAACACCTCCTCGTGAGCCTGGGCGGCCAACGGGGTGGCCATATCGACCAGGGCAAGACCCTCCGCCGTGAGGACGAGCAGATTGCGTCGCCGATCATTGGAATCGGGCTTTCTGAGGATTGCGCCGCGGTTGACCAGATTGGAAACCACCAGGCCGACGGTCGAGCGATCATGTCCCAGCATCAGGGCCACGGTGGTCTGGTCAGCGGATCCGATATATTTCAATAGTCTGAGAACGCCATACTGGCTCTGGGTGAGATCAAGGTGGTGGCATGTGTCGGCGAACAGCGCCGCGAATATTTGATGGGCGCGCCGGAACAAAAATCCGGGACGATCATAGAGATCGTTCAATACGGTATTGGCATCAGCGTCAATCATCATTGCAGCCTATAGTTTGTGTATTTGCAAGCTGCCAAAGCATTACGGATGTTCCGCGAGTTCGTCGACTCTGCTGTGGAGGTCTTTGAAATTCAAACTCAGATGCTCAAGGGCAAAGCCCAAGGTGATGAGCATTCCCAGAGGGGCGCCGCCGATGCTTGCCGCATCGCTTTTCGCGTGAAGGACGGCCAGTTCGTCCTGAAAGGATGCGACCGCCGCCTCGACGGCCTCGATACCGGGCGGCCGGGCCTGCCGGATCAGGGCTTGACTGGTCCCGTGAAGAAAGGCGGCGGCCGACTGCGCGATCACGGCAAGCCTTTCCCTGATCCTGGTGTTGTCCCCCGAGGGAAAGGGGGCGGCCGTGACCCGGCCGATGATCACCATGTCGTAGCGGAGCCGCCGCAGGGTACGGAGGAGAGCATCGGGGCTGGGTTTGGTGCTCAGGTACGCTTGGCGTTCGCGGATGGCCTCGTCGGTGATCGTCTCGACGCGGACGAAAGTTGACCGGAGGGCGTCGTGCAGGGACTGGATCGCTTTGGGATTTGCCGTCACCGAACGATCGGCCAGCGATTCCGTCAACAATCGTGCCAGCAGGTCCAGTATGCGGGAGGAGGTCAGCGCGATGAGGCCGTGGGCGCGTGTCGGCAGGAGGAAAAGGGCGGTTCCCAGGCCGATCACGCTGCCGAGCGCGATCTCGACGACGCGGTCCATGGCGGAGCCGACAAGGCCGCCCGATTGTCCGGTGCCGCTCAGAAGGATGATGACGGTGGTGATCAGGGCCGTCTTGAAGCTGCTGTAGATCGAGGTAAGGAAGGCGACCGGCGCCAGGGCCACACCCAGGGCTACACTCAGTCGGACCGGGTCGTCATGGGGAAGCAGCGCCACGACGGCGGCGCTGTAGCCGGCGCCGCCCAGGGTGCTGATCAGTCTGTCCCTGGCCGCCCGGAGGGATGCTCCGACGCTGGCCTGCATGATCAGCACCGCGCTAAGGACCGCCCAGGCGCCTTGGTGCAGATGAAGAAACTCGACGACGGCATACGTGGCCAGACCGGCGACAGTGGTCTTGAAGCTGAGGCGAAAATCGGCGGCGTGCCGTTGAATCCATGACATCGGAGAGTATGGCCGTGCCGGAGTGTCGTTCACGGTTGTCCTTTCGGGCGGGCGCGCCTAGGGGAAATCGGTTGAAACCAACCAGTGATATGGTATTATACCCATAATTAGACAGACGTCTCAATATTGAGATGTCCGCCTCCGAATGTGCCCGATAGAGGCACGGCGGAAACAGGGATGCGCCTCGTGGTTAGATTCGAATGCCCGCAGTGCCGGGACACGAATCCGATTCCTCGTCGGCAACATGAATTTCGGCGAACCGCCTGTCGGCGGAGCGCCGCCGGAGGCTATGACGGTCGGCTGCACCGGTCGGCCGGTCATGTCTTCGGTGGTCTGGGAATGGGCTGGCATGAAGCGATTTCTCCATATTGATCTTACGCGGCGCGATTGGACATCCACCGACCTTCATGGCGAGGATATGGTCCGGGCCGGCCGCCACCTGATCGCCAGGATGCTGCTTGAGCGCGGGGTGGCCGCTGCCGATGCGCTGTCGCCCGAAAATCCGCTTATCTTTTCCGCCGGGCCATTGGCCGGAACGGTGTTCTCCAACGCCAACAGGATCAGTGTCGGCTGCAAGAGCCCGTTGACCGGGGGCATCAAGGAGGCGAACAGCGGTGGAATGTTTGCCGTGGCCCTGGGACAGCTTGCGCTGGCCGGCTTCATCCTCGAAGGCGGTTCCGACGAATGGGTGGTGATTCGAATTCGCAGGGACGGAACGCTGGGTTTCGACCCCGCCGGGCCGTTTCTGGGCATGGGCAATTTCGAGGCTGCGGCGGCGCTGTTCGAACGATATGGCCCCAAGATCAGCTTCGCCTTGTGCGGCCCGGTCGGCGAGTACCGGGGATTGCTGTCGGGGATCGCTTTCAATGATCGCGAGGGGCGTCCGGGACGACTGGCCGCGCGGGGCGGCGTCGGGGCGGTCATGGGCAGCAAGAGGGTCAAGGCGATCGTGGTCGACTTGGATAAGATGCCGGACGTCCACGACAAGAAGTCCTTCTACAAACTGTCGAAAGACTATGCAACGGCCCTGGCCGAGCAACCGGCGACGAAAAGCTTCCGGGATCTGGGAACGGCCGGAATGGCCGACTTCATCAACTATATCGGGGGAATGCCCGTCCGGAATTTCCGCTCCGGTCAGCTTGTCGACCCAAAGCGGCAGCCCCTGAGGGTCGGCGGTGATTTCATCCGCGAGCGGATTCTTGAGCGAGGCGGGCACACCACCCATGGCTGTATGCCGGGATGCGTCATCCAATGCAGCAACGTCTATGTGGACGATGCCGGTAAGGAGATGGTGTCTCCCCTGGAGTACGAGACCCTCGGCCTGATGGGGACCAATTGCGGCCTGGGCGATCCCGATGATGTCGCCCAGTTGAATGCCATCGTCAACGACCTGGGGGTCGATTCCATCGAGACCGGCGCTACCCTGGGCGTGCTCATGGAGGGCGGGCAGGCCGAATTCGGAGATATCTGCTTCATCAAGGCGGCGTTGGAGGATTTGCGGCTCGGCAATGAGCGGGGACGCTTACTGGCCCAAGGCGCCGCCAGAGTGGGAGAGCATTTCGGCATCGGGCGCGTTCCCGTGATCAAGAGGCAGGCGATCAGCGCCTATGATCCGAGGGTGGTCGAGGTGACTGGAATTTCCATGATGACCACGGCCCAGGGAGCGGACCACACCGCCGGGGCGATTGCGGCCATGGACTGCAGCGGTAAAACCACGCGGGAACTGGTGGCGGCAAGTCTGGATGCCCAGTTCAAGTTCGCCGTTTCCGACAGCATGGGCCTATGTATCTTCGGGCGTTCGGTCACCGATGCCAATTACGAGATGATGGCGGAGGCGGTCAATGGCTGCCTCGGCATTGCCATTAAACCGTCGCTCCTGCGCGAGATCGGGCGCGAGACCGTGTGGATGGAACTCGAATTCAACCGGCGGGCCGGATTCACCGCCGATGACGATCGGCTTCCGGCCTTTTTCTATAACGAGGCATTGCCTCCAAGCGACAAGACCGCACGCCCCTTCAACGACGTCCGCCAATGCATGGACGCCCTGATGGCAGCGGAAATGGGCGAGCGATATTTTTCCACGTGATGGAGGAGGCGCGGCCGATGGTCCCGAATGTCATCAGCGTGATTCAGCGTGGTTTCGAGGTTCTCGATGCCCTCAATTGCCCGATGGTGACTGATGTCCGCCATATCCATAACATCACCAAGCTGCCGAAGCCGACCATCGTCCGATTGTTGGAAACCATGTGCGCCCTTGGATACGTGGCCCGGCGGGCCGAGGGAGGCTACGAGCTCACATTCAAGGTTCTTGAATTATCGCGAGGCTTCCAATCCGTCGACACCCATCAGTTGTTGACGGTCGCTCGCCCGGTTCTCAAGTGGCTGCGGCAGCAAACGGCCGGCTGGCCATCGGACCTGGTGATTTGCGACACGGAAGCCATGGTGGTGCTCGATCCCGGCAACAGCGCCCGTGAATTGCCGATTAGCCGGAATCGCGGGTACCGGCTGTCCATTGTGGGCTCGGCCACTGGACGGGCCCACCTCGCCTTCTGCACCGAGGAGGAGCGGGACAACCTGCTGCGCCGCATGATCGAATATCCGGGGATTTATTCGGGGAGCCGGAACTCGGGTTCGCTGAGAGCGATTCTCGACAATGTCCGCCAGCGGGGCTTCGCCACTCGGGACTGCGAGATGGGGACGCCCACCCGCGCCATGGCGGTGCCGGTCATGGCGGATGGCAGGGTCGTTGCCTGTCTCAGCATCGTGACGTCGGCCAAGGCCATAACGCTGCATCAGATGGAACGGTCATTCGCGCCGGCGCTGATTCAAGCTGCGTCAGGCATCGGGCAGCGCTATATCAGCCATTGAGCGTCTCGGTGTGCCATCGTCCGGGGCGGCTGAGATCCTCGGCCGACGGCTGGGACCCCTTCTGCTTATGCCACGAATGTGGCCAGTTGCGCGGCGTGATAGGTTGTCTTGTCGGCAAACGTCCTGGTGTTGTCGATCAGAGTCAGGGTGTCGGGGACGAGGCGGTAGACCTTCGCCCGCGCTAGGGCCGAGGCCAATTCCGTTGGCCGGTCGGCCAGGCCGGCAAGGAAGCTGTAGCGCCGGCCCAGCAGCGCCAATGCCCACAGGGAATCCGCCAGATCAGCGACCCGGGAGGCCGTGCCGCTGATCTGCAAGCCCCTGATCTGGCGAAAATCACTGTAGTCGGGCGCGATAGTCGCCGAGACCCTGGCCGACGCTGCCGCGTCGATCGCCTGGGAATGTCGCGCCACAGGATCCGAAACCCAGAAGATCGTGAACCCCACATGGGAATACATCAGCGAACAGCAATGGGGTTGGCCGTCGCTGCAGACCGCCAGGGACAGGACGTGGTGGTCCGACAGGAAGTGGAACGCCTCTTTCACGGGTGCATCCATCTGGCGCGCGAGATGCCAAGATGGCGAAGGATCGAATCGATGGCGGCGAGGCTGCTTCGACTTCCTTCCACCGGCAGGATCAGGAAAACGCCTCCGCCCAGCATGGCCAGATGCCCGAGGCCCCGCCTTATGGGGCCCAGGCCCGGCCCCAGATTCTCGGCAAGATCGGCGCCAAGATCATGGCGGTGGACCATGACCGGGGTGCGCTCTCCGACGACCGGAGCGCCGACGATCACCGCCAGACTCTCCTGCCCGCCGCCGGAAGGGCGGAAAGCGAGGATGTGCACGTCCTCGACCTGATCCAGCGGCAGCCGGGCCTTGGCAACCAGCTTCAAGGGCGCTCGCTTTGCCCCGCATAGAGACGTCATTCCGCGGCGGCACTGACCCGGGACACGGAGACATTGCCATGGGCCTCGCCGGTCCACCGGCGGAACAGGTCGTGCTCGATGTCGAACTGATCCAGCGCCTTGCCGATGCTCTGATGGATCAGGTCCATGATGCTCTGCGGTCCGTGATAGAAGGCCGGCATCGGAGGAAGAATGACGGCGCCCAGATCGGCGCAACGCGACATCAGTTCCAGATGGCCCTTGTGCAGGGGAGTCTCGCGGACCATCAGAACCACTCGGCGCCGCTCCTTCAGCGCCACATCCGTGGCGCGGACCACCAGATTGGCGGTGAACGAGTTGGCGATGGCCGACAGCGATTTGATGGTGCATGGAGCGACGATCACGCCCTTGGTCTTGAATGACCCGCTAGCCACCGAGGCGCCGATATCCTTGTTGTTGTGGACGACATCGGCGAGCGCCTGGACGTCGTGGGCGGTGCAATCCGTCTCGATCTTCAGGTTGCGAACGGCCGACTCGCTAAGGATCAGGTGGGTCGGCTGGCCGATCCGCTTCAGGACCTTCAGCATCTCGACGCCATAGATCACGCCGGTCGCCCCGGTGATGGCGACAACCAAGGGTAGTGTCACGATGGCTTCCTCCTGCTGTTCGCATCGGCCATGCCGGTACGTTCTCCATGGTAGTGTCGGGATGCACCGATATGGAAAAGCCGCGTGCTGATCGTTCCGCCACGTGGAATGTCCCGCCGGAGCCGGGGCCATATGCGGGCGGGCGGCAGCGATGGCATGAAACCGCCGGCTTCATGCCATCGCCGGAATCACACCGTGACCGTGTTGACGTCGTAGGTGAATATCCACTCGTAGCGATGGATGATGGCCTCGCGGCTCCATTCCCGATCCACATAGGCCTGGGCTCCGGCGACCGTCGCCAGAAGCGGATTGTGGAAGCGTTCGGTATTGGCCGTTGCGCCCAGTACCTTCTGGCGGGTGACGTCGATGCGGGCCGCCTCGTAGCGGCGCAGGGTCTCGCCGATATCCGAGCCATGGGTCTCGAAGGCGCGCCCAAGAATGACGGCGTCCTCCAGAGCCATCACCGCTCCCTGGGCCAGGAACGGCAGGGTCGAATGACAGGCGTCACCCAGCAAGGTGGCGTTGCCGACGGTCCAGTTCTCCATGGGGGGCCACCCCATCAGAGCCCACTTGAACAGTGATGGCGCCTTGGCAATCATGGTTTGGATGTCGGCATGCCAGCCGACGAAGTCGCCCTTGCATTCCTCGATGGAGCCTTGGGTGCTCCAAGAATCGTTCTGCCAGCCGATGCGCTCGACGGTGGCGACGAAATTCATCAGCTTGCCGCCGCGCAGAGGATAGCAGACCACATGCGCGCCCGGCCCGACCCAGTTGGTGGCGACCCGGCGGGTCATGTGTTCGGGCAGGGCCTCCATGGGAATGACGCCGCGCCAGGCCATCATGCCGGTAAACCGGGCCTTGCTTTCGCCATGGAGAATGTTGCGGATTTTGGAATGCACGCCGTCGGCGCCGATCAGGGCGTCGCCGGTGGCTGTGCCGCCGTTATCGAAGGCCAACGTCACCTTGCCGCCGGTCTGGGTGCAGCCGACTACGTGGGTATTGAGATGGAGGGCGTCGGGTTTCAGCTTGGCGACCGCGTCGGCGAGAACCTGGAGCAGGTCAGGACGAAAGACGGTCAGATAGGGAAAGCCGTAGCGATCGATCGCTTCCTTGCCAAGATCGAACAATTTCCACGTCTGTCCGGTATTCCACAGGCGGATTTCCTTGCCCTCGGCCTTGGTGGAAAGGGCCTGGAGGGTCTCGAATACCCCCAGGGCGTGGAGCGCCCGGTTGCCGTTGGGGCTGATCTGGATGCCGGCTCCCACCTCACGGAATTGTTCGGCCTGCTCGTAGATATCCACATCGAAGCCCTTCCTCAGAAGGGCCAGGGCCGCGGCCATGCCGCCGATGCCGCCGCCGGCGATCAGGATATGCGGTTTTCCCATTGTGTTAACTCCTTGATTTTCACTGCTGTTTTGTTTGTGGTGGTCAGGGCGCGGCAGGAGGGGCCGCCTCGTCGCGGAAGAAGCCCAGCAGACGGAGCGTCGGCTCGTCCGAGACCTCGAGGATCAGCGCCTCGGAGGAGGCCGAGATTTCGAAGTCATGCCAGGACGGAACGCAGAACACATCGCCCATGGTCCATTCAAAGCTCTTGCTGCCGACCCGTGCCCGGCCGTTGCCCGAGGTCACCGCAAAGATACGGCTGGCGGTGGTGCGAGCCGCGCCGGTCTCCGCTCCCTTGGGGGCTTGGAGATAGGTCACGCTGACGGTGGGAATGTATTGCTGGGTTGGCAGGACAAGGCGCCGGGCGCCTCCGGGCAGGGTGGGCTGCGATCCGATCTCGGCCAGGACCCGCTTGCGGGTGAAGACGAAGGGACACGCGTCCGGGTCGGGGATGGATGTCACGGTCTGATGGACTGCCGGCAAGTCTTCCGCGAACATGGGCTCCAACCGGTGCACCAGGGGCACATCCAGGAAGTCGATCCAATAGGCGTTCCTCTCACCCTCGTTGTAGTGGCTGTGCCAATACCAGTTGGGGGTGAGAAGGAAGTCGCCGGTCCGCATGGGGATTTTCAGTCCGTTCACCACCGTGAACACCCCAGGGTCCGAATCGAGGATCAGCCGCATGGCGTTGGCGGTATGGCGGTGGGTCCGCGCATATTCGCCGGGGCGGATCATCTGATAGGCGGAAACGATGGTCCGAACCGTGTCGTAGTCATTGTCGTCGACCGGATTGAACATCAGCAGGTTGCGCCGCTCGGCGTCCTCGGTGCTCATCCATTCCCCGGCCCGGTCCAGGGCCATGGCGGCGTCGGCGTAGCGCCAGTTCAGCGGCTGGAATCCGGTGCGCGGTTCGCGCCACAGAGACGGGCGCTTCTTGTGCCATCCTGCCGTCAGGTGGTTGTCGGCGAAGACCTTGTAGAGATCGTCGAGGTTGCGGGTCGCCTTGATGTCGGCGATAACATTCCGGCCCATGGGCAGTCTCCTGATTAGATCTTGGCTTTCTGGAAGTCGAACGGCTTGGCGAAGACGATATTTTGTCCGCGCCGGCCCTGGATGACGGGGACGCTCATGCGTCCGACCTTCTCGATTTCTATGGTAACGGTATCGCCGTCCTGGATAGGCCCTACTCCGGCAGGGGTTCCGGTGGCGAATACGTCGCCGGGATAAAGGGTCGCCGCCGATGAGGCGACGGCGATCATGTGGGGGATATCGACGATCAGGTCCCTGGTGCTGGCCTGTTGGCGTAGTTCGTCATTGACCCAAAGGCGCATGTTGATGTCGGCGGGATCGGGAATCTCGTCGGCGGTGACGATCCAGGGGCCCACCGGGGTGAAGCTGTCGTAGGATTTGCGCATGACGCGCTCTTCCTTGCCGCGTACGGTTACGTCGATCAGGCAGGCGTAGCCGAAGACGTGGTCCAATGCGGTTTCCACCGGGATTTGCCGCCCTTCTTTGCCGATGATCAGGCCTAGCTCGCATTCGTGATGAATCTGTCGGCCGGCGAGATCGGGAAGCTCGATGGGGTCGTGGGGGCCGGATAGCGAGGAATTGGCCTTGAGGAAGAAGCCCTGGATGTTGGCCAAGCCGGTGGAGGCCATCTCGGCGGCGTGGTCGTGATAATTGACGGGATAGGCGATCAGCTTGTTTGGCCACGGTACCGGGGTATCCAGGCGGGCGCCTGCGAACGGCACCCCCTTATCCTCGGCCAGAATTTGCTCCAGAGCGGGACGGAGCGATTCAAAGTTCCGGATCAGGCGGTTGATGCCCACAGGCGGCCACTCGGCGGGGCCCGAGCCGCACAGGGCGCTGATATCGACGATCTTGCGCCCGTCGGTGATGCCGATACGGCCCCCATCAAAGCGAACGATTTTCATGGTGTCTCCAGCCTTCTTGAAACCGCGAAGCCGTCATCATGTCAAAATGATATGACGTCTCACAAATACTCAACCATCCGGTTGGTTTGGAGTCAAGGCATTCTGGAGGAATTCTGAACTGCCCCGTGGGGCCGCACCGCTCATGCGGCGGAAGCCATGCGCGCAAAGGCACGCATCCAATGGTTTGGGCGCCGTATCGAAACGTGGCTTGATCTAGCGGCCGAGAGCCTTCAGCACCAGGGCGGCGAATTCCTCGGGCTTGTCGTGATGCACCCAGTGGCCGGCATCGGCGATATCGATGGTATCGACCTGGCGGAAATGGCGATCAAGCCCCAGGGCGCGGGCATCGCCCATCTTGCTTTCCGAGCCGTGAACCAGCGTGACCGGGCAGGCAATTCGCGACCACAGCTCGATGGTGGCCGCACGCTCGAACCGGCTTGGAGCTCGCGCCTTGAGGAGGGGGTCGTACTTCCAGTTGACACTGCCGTCCTGGCTCCGCTTGACGCCATGGGCCGTCAGGTGATGGATCAGTGCGGGATCAAGGCGGGGGTGTTCGGCCTTCAGACGGGCCTCTGCTTCCTTGATGGAAGCATAGGTCCGGTGGCCCGCGACGGTGAGGCTGTCGATCTGGTCGATCCACTGGGTCAGGCGCCTCTGGGTTTCATCGGGGCCATATACGGGCTCAGTCCTTTCCAGTTGCCACGTTCCCTCGATGGCGACCAGGGTCTTGACCCTATCCGGGTACAGGCCGGCAAAATTCAGGCTGACAGCCGCTCCCATCGAATGGGCAACGATCGACACCGGATTTGCCGTCTGCTCCCGCAGGAGGCAGTGAAGGTCATAGACAAAATCGTCCAGTGCATACGTCCCGCCCACGACCCACTGGGAATTTCCGTGGCCTCGCAAGTCGGGCGCTATCACCCGATATTCGTTTTGGAGCACGCGGGCCATGGCGTCCCAACTGCGGCAGTGGTCGCGGTACCCGTGAACCAGCACCACGGTTTCCGAATTCTCCCGCCCCCATTCGGCTAAATGAAGCGTTAGCCGCCCGGAAGAATAGGTTTTGGAAATCGGTTCGTCGGCGTCGTTACCCATGATTTCCCGCTTCAATCGGGCCCAGTGGCAAATCTCGGGGAGCACTATATCGCGGCTCGCACCGGGTGTCCACTAAACCAACCAAACAGTAGGTTGGTAATTTAATGGGTCGAGATTTTGCGTGGGCAATAGTGTCCGCGAACAGATCAGACGGCGACGGGGGCGGTGGCGATCCCGTTCAGGAATATGTCCATGAAAACCTTGACCAATTCCTCGGTGCTGACCGAGTGTCCGGGACGGCGCCAGCGTGGAATCCAGTTAAAAGCGCCGAACAGCATCGCCGTTGCCAGGCGGACATCGCAATTGCGAATGGAGCCGTCGGCGATCCCTTCCTCCAACAGGTCGCGGGCGGTGAAGTCGAGCTTTCTCTGGAACTGCCGGATCTGCTCTCCCGTTTCCTCGCTTAGCGGACGCCGCCCGACGAGGCAAAGGCACCGGCCGAAATCGTTGTTCTGGGCTTCAATGATGATCGAGAAGAATTTTATCAGGCGGGTCACCGGCGGAATCGTCGTGTCCTTCATTTCGATCAATGTGTCTTCGTAGCCCGAAAGCGAGTGCTCGAGACACAGGTACAGTATCTCTTCCTTGCTCTTGATGTAATGATAAACTGTCGCCTTGTGTATCTTGACGGCATCAGCGACATCATCAAGTGATGTTGCATCATATCCGCGCTCGCAAAAGAGCTTTGCGGACTCCCTTAAGATAGTGTCCAGCTTATTTATTCTATATGGCTTCTTTGCAGCCGGCCTTTTTTTTGATCTTTCCTGCTCAGTCATTGCCTTGATTGCCTTTGTCTGCGGAAAAAAGCGGTTTGATCCGCCTTGTCCCTTGGCAGATCAAACCGACCGGTTGGTCTGGAATTTCAGGGCACTCTAACGTAATGCTGCGTCGCAGTAAACGGATCAGTTCCCTTCGCTTCGGCCGCGGCAAAGGGGGGAATTGGCGGGCCTTCACCCGGGGGGTGTCGGGTCACTTCGAAAGATGATTGACAATCAACCAACCGGATGGTTGACTTGTCTCCGCCATAAAAAGCAACCGTATGGTTGGATTGTATTTGGTTCGCCCCGCTGATCAAGGCTGTGGGTGGCGGTGCGATGCCGGCTTCAGGGAAAGGGCTTCAGGGAATGCAGACGTACAAGTCTCCTTGGGTAAATGAGGAGCTGGACATGCTCCGGGAAACCGCTCGCCGATTTTTCGAGCGGGAGGTCGCCCCCCATGCGGAGCGTTGGCGCAAGAACAAGATCATCGATCGCGACGTCTGGCTGAAGGCCGGGGAACTCGGACTGTTGTGTGCCAGCGTGCCGTTGGAATACGGCGGCGGCGGCGGAACCTTCGCCCACGAGGCGGTGATCATGGAAGAGCAGGTCCGGGTGGTGGATACCGCATTCGGCTTTGTTCCCGGCAGCGTGGGCGGTCCCCATCTCCTGCTCAACAGTGCCACCCACGAACAAGCACTGAAGTGGATGCCGAAGCTGGCTACCGGCGAGCACGTCATCGCCGTATGCGCGACCGAACCCGGCGCCGGCAGCGACGTCAAAACCATCCGGACGACTGCTCGCCGTGACGGCGACGAGTATGTGATCAACGGCAGTAAAACCTTCGTCACCCTGGGCAAACAGGCCGATTGCGCCGTGGTGGCGGCCCGCACCGGCGGGCCGGGGGCGAAGGGACTCTCGCTGTTCTACGTTGACACGCGCAATTCCCCCGGCTTCCAGGTCGGCCGCAATCTGGAAAAGATCGGACAGGCTAGCCTTGATAATTGCGAGGTGTTCCTCGACGACCTACGGGTGCCGGCGGAAAACCTGATCGGCGGGGTGGAGGGCGGCGCCTTCTCCAACCTGATGAGGGTGTTCACGCGCGAGCGTCTGGCCATCGCCCTGACGGCCATCGCGTCGGCCGAGCGCGCCATTGAATTGACCATCGACTACACCAAGCAGCGCGAGATGTTCAACCAGACGTTGTTCGACTTCCAAAATACGCGATTCAAGCTGGCCGAGTGCATGACGGAGGCGCGTATTGGGAGGGTATTCGTCGACAGTTTGATCTCAAGACTCCTGGATGGGGAGGATCTTGACTCAACTGTGACTGCAATGGCCAAATGGTGGAGCAGTCAAAAGCAGTGCGATATCATCGATCAGTGCCTCCAGTTCTTCGGAGGATATGGCTACATGATGGAATATCCTATTGCACAGCTTTATGTCGATGCGCGTGTTCAGAAGATTTACGGCGGTTCGAACGAAGTCCTCAAGGATCTGATCTCGAGGTCGATGTAAATCCGCTTGCCAGTACGGCGGCCTTTAAGCCCGCCGGCTTCAAGTATGGGAGGAAGACGTGGCATTCATTAATGGTGAAATGATCGATTGTGGCGGTTCATCCTCGGCTGTGATCAATCCGGCCAATGGCGAGACCGTGGGCCATGTGCGCATGGCCGATGCCAAGGTCATGGCCAGGGCGATCGATGCGGCGGCGGCGGCCAGGAAGACCTGGGGGAATACCCTGGCGGCAGAGCGGGAACTGATCCTGATCCGCATGGCCGATATGGTCGAGACGCGGCAGGACGAACTGGTGTCGATCCTGATCGACGAGGCGGGCTCCACCTTCGGTAAGGCGATGTTCGAAGTGGGATTCACCGCCGCCATGCTGCGGTCGGCAGCCGGCGAGGCCCGGCGGATCTTCGGCCATGTCATCCCATCCGACGCTCCGGGGACGTTGTCCTTGACCATCCGTCGGCCGCTGGGGGTGGTCGGCGCCATCGCCCCGTTCAATTATCCCTTCCTGCTGGGCACCAAGAAGATCTGCATGGCCCTTGCCGCCGGCAATACCGTGGTGCTGAAGCCTTCGGAGGAGACGTCGCTGATCGGGTTGAAGTCGGCCGAGATTTTCCAGGCGGCCGGATTGCCGGCCGGCGTGCTCAACGTGGTTCCCGGCGATGGCGCGACCTTGGGCAGGGTGCTGGTGGAGGACCCGCGCGTCCGGCTGATTTCCTTTACCGGATCGACGCGGGTCGGCCGCCTGCTCGCCACCCAATGTGCCGGGCAGGGAAAGAAGATCACCCTGGAGATGGGCGGCAAGAGCCCGCTGGTGGTGCTTGGCGACGCCGATGTCGACTATGCGGTCAAGACCGCCGCGTTCGGGATTTTCAGCCATCAGGGCCAGATATGCATGGCCGGCTCGCGCATCATCGTCGAGGCGGGAATTTACGACGCCTTCCTTGATCGCTTCGTCGCCAGGGTCAAGACGCTGAAGATGGGCGATCCTCGCCAGCCCGATACCGTTATCGGACCTCTGATCCGGCAGTCGCAATGCTCCTTTGTGGCCGAGCGCATCGCCGGGGCCGTCAAGGCGGGCGCCCGCGTGCTCTGTGGCGGTCACTTCACCGGCAATTTCTTCGAGCCCACCGTGGTCGCCGACGTGATTCCGGCCATGGCGGTCTTCCGTGAGGAGCTGTTCGGGCCGGTGGCCAGCGTGATCAAGGCCCGCGATGCCGAACATGCCCTGCAACTGGCCAACGACAGTTGCTACGGCTTGTCCTCGGCCGTTCTCACCAATGATCTCCAGCTCGCCATGACGTTCGCGCAAGAGCTGGAAAGCGGCATCGTCCATATCAACAGCTCCACCAT
>JAVBXM010000133.1 GCA_030824585.1 Phaeospirillum sp.
CCTGCCCTTTGTGGTGCTGGGCCGTACCGACAAGGTCGCCTGGGGCTTCACCATCACCGGCACGTGGTCGGACGGCTGGGTCCACGAACGGGCTTCGCGCGCCACCAGGGTGGACCGCAGCGTGGGGGCCAGGGCCGGGGTTACCCAGACATGGTCGAGGCGGCGGCCGCGATCGTTCTTCTCCCAGTCGGGGGAGCGGTAGCTCCACCAGGTGAACAGCTTCTCCTCGGGCGGCACGAAGTGGCGCACCGCGTCGACGAACGGCACCGAGGCCTGGAAGGCGTTAAGCAGTTCCACCTCGACCGGCGTGTGGCTGACCACCTTGAGCAGTTGCTTGTGCGACCATACGTCGCTCTCCAGAGGAGCGATGTTGAAATCGCCGGCCAGGATGGCCTTGGAATCCGGCGTGAACGCGGCGGCGGCCCAGGCGGTGACCTCGCGCACGAAGTCCAGCTTGTGGGCGAACTTGTCGTTGACCTCGGGGTCGGGAATATCGCCGCCCGCCGGGATATAGAGGCAATGCACCTCCACCCCGTTCTCGAGACGCGCCATCAGGTGACGGCGGTCGTCGCGGCCGCAGCGCGACAGCGGCCGGGCCTCGGCCAGGGGCAGGCGCGACAGGATGGCCACGCCGTTGTAGCCCTTCATGCCGTGGAAGGCGACGTGCTCGAACCCCATCTCGCGGCATTGGTCCAGGGGAAACAGCGGGTCGTCGACCTTGATTTCCTGCAGGCAGATGATGTCGGGGCTCATCACCGACGCCACCTGCCGCAAGAGGTCAATACGCAGGCGGATCGAATTGATGTTCCAGGTGACGAGACGCAATTCCGGCTAACTCCGACGAGTCCATGGCGAGGAGGCAAGGGCCCGCCGGCTTGGCCGGCAGACTTGTTTTACACGCGCCTTCGCGCGGGTGCCCGCCGCGGCTTATGCCGCGAGAGCCAAGGGTTTCGCAGAAACCCGCCCGGCGATTGAGGGGCAAGATACACGAAAAGGGCGCCCGGTCAGGGGGGTAACCGGGCGCCCTATTGCTCCGTGTGGAGCGCGGGGTGGCAGGGGAAACCAGCCCCGCAGGGCCGGACCATTGCAGTCTCGGCCGCGCTCCTTGGAATCTGGGGTGCCGTTTTTCCCTTCACAGGCGCGATCGACGCATGGCCGCCATGCGTTTAGCACATGGCTCAGTTGCCGGTATTGAGGGCCGGCGCGGTGAACTTGGGATTCTTGAACTCGAACAGCTTGCCGTCCAGCGTCAGGCCGCTCTGGGTCTGGTACAGCGACACGGTGGTGACCTGGTGCTGGGCGTCCTTGATCTGCCACTGGCGCAGAACGAAGGGCTTGTCCGAGAACACCAGGGTAATCTCGCCGGCCGCCGGGTCCTCGGCCTCGACCACCGAGATGCGCACCACGCCGGGCAGGCGGATCACCCGGGTCACCAGCACGTCGCCGCCATCCAGCTTGACGCCGGGGCGCACCAGGATGCCGGCCGGGGTGGACCCCAGGGGAATGTAGCTGGGCTCGCCCAACTGGCTGTCGTGAACGATCAGGAAGCTGCCGTCGGCCACCACCAGCAGCGGGCTGGGCGGATCGTATTGCAGCCGCAGCCTGCCCGGCCGCGACAGGTAGGCGTCACCCTCGACGCTGCTGCCGTTGGGCGAGACCTGCAGGAAGCGGGCCTTCAAGGTGGTGACGCCGTTGAGATATTCCTCGGCGCGGGCGATGTCGGCCTTGTCCTGGGTGGAAAGCGGCGTGCGGGCCGGCGGAGCGGCCTGGGCCGTGGTCACGAAAAGGCCGAGCAGCACCGTCAGCACGCTGATTTTCAATCTACCCATCATCTCTCAGTCCCATTCCGTCTTGTGCCGCCCGCATCACGATTGACCACGAAGGCACGAAGAATGTGGAAGAAATATGGCCTTCATCCTTCCTTTCGCGCCTTCGTGGTGACCGTTTCCTTTTCTCAGTACTCGACCCCAGTGCGGGCCAGCACCTCGCGCTTGCCCACGTGGTTGGGCTTGCCCACCACGCCTTCGGCTTCCATGCGCTCGATCAGGCGGGCGGCACGGTTGTAGCCGATCTGCAGATGGCGCTGCACGAAGGAGGTGGAGGCCTTGCCCTCACGGCAGACCAGGGCCACCGCCTGGTCGTAGAGGTCGTCGCCCGAGCCGCCGCCGCCTTCGCCGCCGCCCAGGCCGAACTCGCCCTGCTCCTCCTCGGTGACCGCCTCCACGTAGGACGGCTCGCCCTGGGAACGCAGGTGGTCCACCACCTTCTCCACCTCGTCGTCGGAGACGAAGGGGCCGTGCACGCGGGTGACGCGTCCGCCCGAGGCCATGTACAGCATGTCGCCCTGGCCCAGCAACTGCTCGGCGCCCTGCTCGCCCAGGATGGTGCGGCTGTCGATCTTGCTGGTCACCTGGAAGGAGATGCGGGTGGGGAAATTGGCCTTGATGGTGCCGGTGATGACGTCCACCGAGGGACGCTGGGTGGCCATCAGGATGTGGATGCCGGCGGCGCGCGCCATCTGGGCGAGGCGCTGCACGGCGGCCTCGATGTCCTTGCCCGCCACCAGCATCAAATCGGCCATCTCGTCGACGATGACCACGATGAAGGGCAGCGGCTCGAGCGCCAGGGTCTGCTCCTCGTAGAGCGGCTTGCCGGTGTCGGGATCGAAGCCGGTCTGCACCGTGCGGGTCAGCACCTCGCCGCGGTCGCGGGCCTCGGCCAGGCGGTGGTTGTAGCCGGCGATGTTGCGCACGCCGAGCTGGCTCATGGCGCGGTAGCGGTCTTCCATCTCGCGCACCGCCCATTTCAGCGCCACCACCGCCTTGCCCGGCTCGGTGACCACCGGGGCCAGCAGATGGGGGATGCCGTCATAGACGGAGAGTTCCAGCATCTTGGGGTCGATCATGATGATGCGGCACTCTTCCGGCGTCAGGCGGTAGAGCAGCGACAGGATCATGGTGTTGATGGCCACCGACTTGCCCGAGCCGGTGGTGCCGGCGATCAGCAGGTGGGGCATGCGGGCGAGGTCGACCATCACCGGCGCGCCGCCGATATCCTTGCCCAGCACCAGGGTCAGCTTGGCCGAGGCCTTCTCGAACTGATCGGCGGCCAGCAATTCACGCAGGTAGACGGTTTCGCGCTTCTGGTTGGGCAGCTCGATGCCGATGACGCTGCGGCCCGGCACGGTGGCGATGCGCACCGAAAGAGCGCTCATGGACCGCGCGATGTCGTCGGCCAGGCCGATCACCCGGCTGGTCTTGGTGCCCGGCGCCGGTTCCAGCTCGTACAGCGTCACCACCGGGCCGGGGCGGACCTTCACCACCTTGCCGTTGACGCCGAAATCCGACAGCACCTCTTCCAGCATGCGGGCGTTCTGGGCCAGGCCGTCCTGGTTGATGCGGGTAGTGCCCTGGTCGGGAGCCGGAGCCAGCAGGGTGAGCGGCGGCAACTGGTAACCCGAGCCGGGCGGCGGGGCGCCCAGGTCGAGGGTGCCCTGGCGGGCGGCCCGCTCGCGCTTGCCCGGGGTCACCGGCGGACGCTTGGGCTGGACCAGGGACCCGGCCGGCCGCGCCGGCTCCTCGGCGGCATCGTCGAGGGGGGGCGGCACGAAGGGATCGTCGTCGTCGTCGTCGTCGGGCGGCAGCGGCGACACGACCGGCTCGGCGCGCGGCGGCACCGGGCGCAGCACCGGATCGACCCGGCGGATGCCCGGTTCGGGCTCGGCGAAGGGATGGGTGCGCAGGGCGGAGGCCGCCTGGCCGGCGGCGTTGGCCATATGGAGCGATCGCCGCCCCAGCCCGGCCCATTCGGCCCCGGTCAGGCCCAGCACGAACACCGAGGCCCCCAGGGCGACCAGTATGGCGGCGGGGCCAGCGATCCAGGCGAATTCCGGCGGCAGCAGCACGCCCAGCCCCTTGACCAGCAGCAGGCCCAGGGCGCCGCCGGGACCGGCGGGCAGCGACGGCATGTCGGGCAGCGGCAGGGCGGCCAGGGCCAGCCCCCACAGCACCATGGTGGGCGGCAGGATCATCAGGCGCAGCACCCAGCGGCCGGGCAGGCGCACCCGGACCAGCACCAACAGCCCCCACACCACCCAGGTCAGCGCCAGGACGGCGCCGCCCCAGCCCACCGCCTGGAACAGGAAATCGGCGAACCAGGCGCCGGGACGGCCCAGGGCGTTGATCACCGGGCCGCTGGCGGCGGTATCGAAGCTGGGATCATGGGAATCGGCGGTGACCAGGGCGGCAAGGCCGGCCCCGCCGAGGACCAGCATGAACAGCCCGCCCAACTGGGTCAGGCGGCGACGCAGGAAGTCCACGGTTCCGCGCGGCAGAAACCCGCCGGAGGGCATGGTCTTGCGCGATGGAGCCGCCATGACCTTCCTATCCTCCCAAGATCTCGCCCAGGCGGGCCAGCGCCGCCTCGGTGGTCGCCAGATCGTGGACCAGGGCGACGCGGATGAAACGGCTGCCGGGATTGCCTTCCTCGGAATCCTCGGCGGCGAGATAGGCGCCGGGCAGCACCCGGATGTTCCCTTCGCGCCACAGCTTGACCGCCGCCGCCTCGCCGTCGCCCACGTCGAGCCACAGGAAGAAGCCGCCGGCCGGCCGGGTGAAGCCGAAACGCCCCCCCAGGATGCGCTCGGCGGCGTCCAGCTTGGCGCGGTAGAGGTCGTTGCTCTGGCGCACATGCGCCTCGTCGCGCCACAGGGCGGCGGCGGCGGCGGCGATGGGCAGCGGCGTGGCGGCGCCGCCATAGGAGCGCAGGCGGGCGAAGGCGTGGATCACCCGCTCGTCGCCGATCACCACGCCGGAGCGCAGGCCGGGCACGCTAGATCGTTTCGATAACGAATTGAACACCAGGACATTGGCCAGCCCCTCGCCCAGGGCGGCGCAGGCGGCCAGCGCGCCGGGGGGCGGCGCCTTGTCCCAGATCTCGGAATAGCACTCGTCCACCGCCAGCACGAAGCCGTGGCGCCGCGCCGTCCGGACCTGGCGCTCCAGCAGAGCGGTATCGGCCACCGATCCTTGGGGATTGGCCGGCGAGCAGACATAGGCCAGGGCCGTGCGGTCAAGGATCTCGGCCGGCAGGACGGAGAAATCCGGCTGGCTGGCCGGACCGCCGGCGCCGGGCACGAAGACCGGCTCAGCCCCGGCCATCACCGCCGCGCCGGCATAGACCTGGTAGAACGGGTTGGGCAGCAGCACCAGCGGCCGCTGGCCGCCACGGTCGCCGCATACCGCCTGGGCGATCAGGTACAGCGCCTCGCGGGTGCCGGCCACCGGCAGGATCGCCGTGTCGGGATTGACCAGCCCGGCGGGCAGGCCGTAGCGCCGCGTGGCCCAATCGGCCACCGCCCGGCGCAGGTCGTCCGGTCCGTTGGCCGGCGGATACTTGCCCCACAGCGCCGCGTTGGCCGCCAGGACCTCCGCCACCATGGCCGGCGGCTTGTGCTGGGGCTCGCCGATGGACATCACGATGGAATCGGGCCGGGCCGGTGCCCCCAGCAGCTTGGCCAGCCGGGCGAAGGGATAATCGGGCAGACCGTCGAGACGGGCGTCGAGATGGGGAGCGATGGTCATGTTTTTCAGCGGGCCACAGGCAAACGTTGGAGGAACATTCATTACCTCAATTTGCCGTCCGGCCCAAAGAGAAAGGGCGCCGGGTTGCCCCGGCGCCCTCCTCGACCTCTCTCCCGCGGCGACGGGGAGGCTGAGGATCAGTGCACCGTTTCGCCGTGCAGGGCGAGGTCGAGGCCCTCGCGCTCCTCCTCGGCGGTGACGCGCAGGCCCATGACCATGTCGATGGCCTTGAGCAGGATGAACGACACCACGGCGGTGTAGACGCCGGTGATCAGCACGCCGTAGACCTGGGTCAGCACCTGGCCGGCATTGCCTTCCAGCAGGCCGGCGGTGCCGCCGATGCCCTCGACCGCGAACACGCCGGTCAGGATGGCGCCGGTGATGCCGCCGATGCCGTGCACGCCGAAGGCGTCGAGCGAGTCGTCGTACTTGAGGGCATGCTTGAGGCCGGTGGCGCCCCAGTAGCAGACCACGCCGGAGATCAGGCCGATGACCAGGGCGCCCTTGACGTCGACGAAGCCGGCGGCGGGGGTGATGGCGACCAGGCCGGCCACGGCACCCGAGATGATGCCCAGCGCGGAGGGCTTCTTGCGCAGCAGCCACTCGGCGAACATCCACGACACGGCGGCGGCGGCGGCACCCACCTGGGTCACGGCCATGGCCATGCCCGCACGGCCGTCGGCGGCCACGGCGGAACCGGCGTTGAAGCCGAACCAGCCCACCCACAGCAGCGAGGCGCCGATCATGGACAGCGACAGGTTATGGGGAGCCATGTTGTCGGTGCCGTAGCCCTTGCGCGGGCCGATGACCAGGCAGGCGATCAGGCCGGCGATGCCCGCGTTGA
This sequence comes from Phaeospirillum sp., assembly GCA_030824585.1. GTDB lineage: Bacteria > Pseudomonadota > Alphaproteobacteria > Rhodospirillales > Magnetospirillaceae > Phaeospirillum. Next base: position 6,427 of record JAVBXM010000133.1, read on the forward strand.
TGTGCACCACGGTGCCGCCGGCGAAGTCCAGCACGCCCATGGAACCCAGGAAGCCGGTGGCGGTGCCCTTCTCGTCCATCATCCACACCCAGTGGCAGATGGGGGCGTAGACCACCAGCAGCCACAGGCTCATGAACACCAGCATGGAGGAGAACTTCATGCGGTCGGCGAAGGCGCCGGTGATCAGGGCCGGGGTGATGATCGCGAAGGTCATCTGGAACATCATGAAGACCGACTCGGGAATGGCGTTGGGCAACGCCAGGGAGCCCTTCTCCAGGCCGGCCAGCAGGAAGCGGTCGAAGCCGCCGATGAACGGGCTGCTGCCGGTGAAGGCCAGGGAGTAGCCGGCGATCACCCACAGCAGGGTGATGACGCAGGTGATGGCGAAGCTCTGCATCATGGTGCCCAGCAGGTTCTTCTTGCGCACCATGCCGGCATAGAACAGCGCCAGGCCCGGAATGGTCATCAGCAGCACCAGGGCGGTGGAGGTGAGCATCCAGGCGGTATTGCCGGTATCCACCGCCGTCGGGGCGGCAGCCACGGCGGCGGCGACCGGAGCGGCGGCCTCCTCGGCGCCCGCCACCGAGGCGAGAAGCGTAAGGCCGAGCGCGGGGCCTACGCCTAACAGAACGGACTTCAAACGATAGCTCATGGTTACCCCCGAAGCGGCTCAGCGAATGAACGTTGTGATCGGCCTTTGATGATCCTCGGCACGATCGGCTGCCCTCTCAGTAACAAGAACCGTGCCAACTGCCTAAAAACCCCGGAACTAGGCGATTCCGCCCCGGGCTTGCCACGGCCGGCCCATGGATAACCCTATCAATGATGAAGTTTTAAGCAGGCATCATGAGGGATGGTCAAATTTTGTGCTGTATTAATATTGTGCGGCGGATGCTTCAATTCGCCGTGCGGCCGGCCGGCGATTCGGCAAAACAAAAGCCCGGAAGGATTGGGCCTTCCGGGCCGGCGGTCCGATTCTTGTCCCAGGGTTCACGTCCGGAGAGGAAAAACCGTCCATGACGGACGCAAGCCGCGCCCCGACCCCTGCGGCTGGGTATCAGCCGCAGGGCGAATCAGGGTACGACAGGCTTGCACCGCACAAGGCAGAGGTCAGAGCGCTTCCGCGTTGCTTTCGCCGGTACGGATGCGATAGGCCTGCTGGATCTCGGTAACGAACACCTTGCCGTCGCCGATCTTGCCGGTCCGGGCGGCGGTCTGGATGGCTTCCACCACGCGGTCGACCAGATCGTCGTTGACGGCGACCTCGATCTTCACCTTGGGCAGGAAGTTCACCACGTATTCGGCACCACGATAGATTTCGGTTTGTCCCTTCTGGCGGCCGAAGCCCTTGACTTCGCTCACGGTCAAACCCTGGACGCCCAAGGGCGTCAGGGCCTCGCGAACCTCGTCGAGCTTGAAGGGCTTGATGATGGCCATGATCAGCTTCATCTTGGGGTCCCCATGCAATTCCAGGGATCCGTCGTCCCGGTGCGGAGTCCGCCGATGACCTGGCGGGCCGAGAGAACGGATCACGGTTGATCGGTCGCAAGCCTTCTTGCGAATGTTCCGCTGCCCTTTCCCATTCAAGCGGCATGCCGGAATTGGGCCTCCATCTGAAAATGATGAAAAATACCGCTTTGCCAAGATGTTGAGCCGGGCGACCGTCGAGGTTCCGCTCGAATCTTGGGCGCTTTCAAGGCGGGTTTGCCTGTTTCGGCGGCGATTCATGCGGGCATGCCCCGCTTGCACCGGCCGGCCGGGGATGGCAGAACAATTCCCATGAGCACGTCTTCACCCCTGCGCGTGGATGTCCTGATCAACGGCGGCGGCCCGGTCGGCGCCCTGCTGGCGGCCGTGCTGGGCCGGGCCGGCATCCGCGTGGCGGTGGTCGAGGCGGCGCCGCCGGAGGCCCTGGCCCGCCCGGGTTCGGATGCGCGGGCCATCGCCGTCGCCTATACGGCGCGCAAGGTGCTCGCCTCGGCCGGTGCCTGGAAGGGCATGAAGGACGAAGCGGGCGAAATCCTGGAAATCCGTGTCACCGACGACGGCTCGCCGCTGTACCTGCATTACGACCACCAGGACATCGGCGACGACCCCCTGGGCTGGATCGTTCCCAACCCGGCCATCCGCCGCGAATTGCTGGCCGCCCTGGGCCGCACCCCCGACGTCGCCCTGCTGGCCCCGGCCCGCCTGAGACGCCTCGAGCGCCTGCCCCACCGGGTCGAGGCCGAGCTGGAGGACGGGCGGGTCGTCCACGCCGCCCTGGCGGTGGCCGCCGACGGGCGCGGCTCGATCCTGCGGCAACAGGCGGGCATCAAGGTGACCCGGCGCGACTACCATGAAAGCGGCATCGTCTGCATCATGGCCCACCAACGGCCCCACCACGGCATCGCCCACGAGCGTTTCCTGCCGGCCGGTCCCTTCGCCATCCTGCCCCTGGCCGGCAACCGCAGCGGCATCGTGTGGACCGAGGCCAATGACGTGGCCGCCGCCATCTGCGACCAGGGCGACGCGGGCTTCCGGGCCGAGCTGGCCGCCAAGGTCGGGGATTTTCTCGGCGAAATCCAGGTGGAGGGCAAACGCTTCCACCATCCCCTCACCCTGCAGTTCGCCGAACGCATGATCGACCATCGCCTGGCCCTGATCGGCGATGCCGCCCACGGCATGCATCCCATCGCCGGCCAGGGCATGAACATGGGTATCCGCGACGTGGCCGCCCTGGCCGAGGTGATCGCCGACAGCCTGCGCCTGGGCCTCGATCCCGGCGGGCCGGACGGCCTGGCCCGCTACCAGCGCTGGCGCCGCTTCGACACCATGCTGATGCTCGGCCTTACCGACGGGCTGGACCGCCTGTTTTCCAACGATGTCGAGCCGCTGAAGCACCTCCGCCGCCTGGGCCTGGCCGGCGTGCACCAGCTCGGCCCCGCCAAGCGCTTCTTCATGCGCCACGCCATGGGCCTGGTGGGCGATCTGCCGCGCCTGATGAGGGACGAGGCACTTTAGAGCCAATCGACATTCAGGGAAGAGAGTTCAGACACAGATGAACACAGATAAACACAGATGAATTGAGAAAATCCCTTATCTGTGTCCCGCGCAGCGGGAATCTGTGTTCATCTGTGTCCCATTTCACGGCCTATCCGCTCGAATGTCGATTGGCCCTAGGTCGGGGAGTGTTCACCACGAAGGCTCGAAGACACGAAGAAGCACGAAGAAGAAGTCCTTCCCTTTCCCCCGCGCCTTCACGCCTTCATGGTAGATCGAATTCCAAAGATGGTTCAGGCCACCACCGCCGCCGCCTTGGCGCCCAGGGCCTTGAGCGCGTCGGCGGGCGACAGGTGGACCTGCACGCCCCGTCCGCCGCCGTTGATGAACACCTTGGGATGGGACAGCGCGGCCTCCTCCATCACGGTGGGGGCCGCCTTCTTCTGACCGAAGGGCGAGATGCCGCCCACCACATAGCCGGTGGCGCGCTCGGCGTCGGCGGGCTTCATCATCTGGGCCGACTTGGCCCCCAGGGCGGCGGCCAGCTTCTTCATGGAAACCTCGCAATCCGAGGGCACCACCACGCAGGCGGGCTTGCCGTCGGCCAGCACCATCAGGGTCTTGAGCACCATGGCGGGGTCGGCGCCCAGCGCCTCGGCCGCCTGTATGCCTACCTTGTCGGCATCGGGATCATAGGCATAGGTGCGCACTTCATAGGCAACACCCGCCTTGTCCAGCGCCTGGGTGGCCCGCGTCGTCTTCGACATGGACTCTACACCAAACGGTGTTGATCGGAACCGATCAACACCGCCCTCAATCGGCGGGCGGGCCACCTGCATGGCCCTTGCCTCCCGCAGCATAAGCTGCGCGGCCCCTTGGGCCTAACCAACATGCGATGACGCATGTCGGTACTAGCCGCAGCCGCAACCGCCACCCGACTTGGCCCCGCCGCCACCGCCGCAGCCATGGGCCTTGGGCGGCGGCGCCTTGGAGAGCGCCGGGTCGCGGGACAGCCCCAGGGCTTCCAGCTCGGCCAGGTAATCGGCCCAGATGGCGTCCTGGTTGGCGCCCAGTCCGTAGAGGTAGTCCCACGAATAGATGCCGCTGTCGTGCAAATCGTCGAACACCAGCTTGACGGCGTAATTGCCCACCGGCTCGACGCCGATAATGCCCACATGCATGCGGCCCGAGACCAGTTGCTTCTGGTCGGGGGAATGGCCCTGGACCTCGGCCGAGGGGCTTTCCACCCGCAGCAGCTCGGCGGGCAGCACGAAGGTCTGGCCGTCGGAGAAGGCGACGCGCAGCGTGCGGGCCACCTTGTCGACCTTGATTTCCTCGGGCCAGGGACGTTCGGCGGGCATGCTCATCGCGCGTCTCCCTCGATGGAGCGGGCCTCGTCGACCAGCATGATCGGAATGCCGTCGCGGATGGGATAGGCCAGGCCCGCCTTGTCGTCGATCAGTTCCTGGGCGGCCGCGTCATAGCGCAGCGGCGCATGGGTCCCGGGGGCCACCAGGATATCCAGCAGCTTCGTATCGAAGGACGAAACACGCTCGGGCATTGAAACAGCTCCTAATGTATCGAGGAACCGCCGCTTTCGTTCAGCAATTCCCGTTGGATCAACGTGGTCATCAGCCGGCAACGCTCGGCGTGGCTGGCCGCTTCCAGCAGGGCCTGCTTCTCGGCCGGGGCGAAGGGGCAGGCCATGGCGAGACGCACCGAAAGATCGGCGTCGTCGGCCTTTTCCAATTGGGCAATGTCGGCCGACATGCCAAGCCCCCCCAGATAGGCCCGCACGATGGACAGCAGGCCGCGCCGGTCCACCGGGCCGGTATCGCTGCCGTCCAGGTCGCCGGCATAGGGGATGTAATCGGTCCGGACCCGGCGATAGCCGCCGCGCCCCTCGATCTCGCCGGCCAGACGGAAACGGCAAAGGCCGGCGGCGGTGATCAGGTAGCGGCCGTCGCCGGTCTCGCCGAACGCGGTGATGCGCGCCAGGCAGCCGGTATCGTAGAGGCCGGGAACCACGCCGCCCTTGTCCTTGTCGTCGCGCGGCTGGACCAGGGCGAACAGCCGGCCCATGCCCAGGGAATCGTCGACCATGGCCAGATAGCGCGGTTCGAACACCATGAACGGGCTGGTGCCCTTGGGCAGCAGGATGGCACCCGACACCGCGAAGACCGGCAGGTCGCGGGGCAGGTCGTCGAGGCGCAGCGGACGGTCGGCCTGCATGGCTCGGGCCGGCCCTAGGAGAACAGCAGGGTGGACAGCCGCTTGCGCCCGGCCACGGTCAGGGGATTGGTGGGGCCGAAGGCCTCGAACAGCTTGACCAGCTGCTTGCGCGCCGCGTCCTCGTTCCAGGCGCGGTCGCGGCGGAACAGCTCCAGCAGCTCGTCCACCGCCGCCTCGCCCTCGCCCGCGGCGTAATAAGCCAGGGCCAGATCGTAGCGGGCCTGGTGATCACCGGCATCGGCGGCCAGACGGCGGCGCAGCTCGGCCGCCTCGCCCACCCCACCGGCATGGCGGGCCAGCTCCAGGGCGGTGGCCACGGCGGCGACTTCGGGATGACGGGCCATTTCCGGCGCCAGGCGGCTCAGCATGGATTCGACCTGCTCGGTCTGGCCCACCGCCATCAGGCAGCGCAGCAGCCCGGCCATGGCCGAGGCGTTGTCGGGGGCTTCCTGCAGGATCTGGTTGAAGATGCCGGCGGCGGTCTGGGCATCGCCCTCCTCCAGTACCCGCTTGGCCTCGGCGATATAGTCGTCGATGGTCGGCCCGGCATTGGCGCCGGCCATCAGGCGCTGGACGAAGGCCTTCAGCTGGCTTTCCGGCTGGGCGCCGGTAAAGGCGTCCACCGGGCGGCCGCCCTTGAAGGCATAGACGGTGGGAACCGTCTGGATGCGCAACTGGGCCGCCAGATCCTGATTCTTGTCCACGTCCACCTTGACCATGCGCACGGCGCCGCGGGCCTCGCGCACCACCTTCTCGAGCGCCGGGCCCAGGGTCTTGCACGGACCGCACCAGGTCGCCCAGAAATCGACGATCACCGGGACCTTCTGCGACATCTCGATGACGTCGGCCACGAAGGTGGCGGTGGTGGCATCCTTGATCAACTCGCCCGGCACGCCCTGGGCGGCTCCGCCCTTGGCGGCGCCCTGGGCGCCGGAATTGAACATCAGGTCCATGGCTGTTTCCGTCCGTCTGGTCGCGGGTTTGACCCGCAATAGATGGACCGTCGGCGCCCCTCTGGCAAGTCCAAACCCGGCCGATGGCGGTTCGCGAAAAAAGCATGCGAAAAAGTGCTTGCGTCGGCCGCTTCTTTTCGTATTATCCGGGCCTCCGCAGCCGACGGCAGCGGAAACGCCGAACAGAGCGGGCGTAGCTCAGGGGTAGAGCACAACCTTGCCAAGGTTGGGGTCGAGGGTTCGAATCCCTTCGCCCGCTCCAATCGGACCAGCCAAAAAGGGCCGCGGGAAACCGTGGCCCTTTTGCTTTTCCGGGGTGGCATGCATGGATCACTGGCGACTGATACCCGACCCGGGCAACCTGACCGGCTTTGGCCAGGTCCTGTTCGCTATGGCCGTCCTCGTCCTGGCCGGCAAGGCCCTGGTCCGCGACCGCCACGGCGTGGCGGTGCAGTTCATCGCCGGCTGGGGCGCCTATGCCGCCCTCATGACCCTGTGGGGCGTCGTCACCGCCGTTTCGCTGCGCCTGCCGGCCGCCGCCTTCCTGCTGGTATCCCTGGCCGGACTGGTGGCGGGGTGCAGGATTCCGGGCGGAAAGGCCGATCTCGCCGAGGCGGGGCGGCTGATGCTGGTCGCCGCGCCGCTGCTGTGGGTGATGGCCGATATCTTGCCCTCGCAATCCGACAATCTGGCGGTGATGTTGCCAAACACCGCCTACATCTTTGACTGGGGCCACTTCCCCACCCAGGACGGACCGCCGGTCTATACCGACGTGCCGGTGGCCCCCTACAATTTCCATCTGCTGTCCCTGCTGGGCTCGCTGCCGGGCAATGCCTACGCCCCCAACTCCCCGTCGCTGGTCACCGTCTTCCTGCACCTGGCCGCCGGCCTGCTGTTCGCCACGGCACTGGCGGAAGAGAAGCGTCCCGGGCTGGCGTTGACCGCCCTCGGGCTGGCCTTGGCCACCCTGCTCAATCCCGGCTTCGTCCCCCGGGTCAGCCTTGCCGGTTATGGCGAGGCGCCGCTGGCCATCACCCTGCTGTTTTCGGTATGGCTGGCGCTGCGCGTCCTGGACGATCTGGCCGAGGGCCGCCGCCCCGACCTGCCGCCGCTGATCCTGGCCGAGATCACCCTGATCCTCATCAAGCAGCAGGGTATCGGCCTGTTCGCCGCCCATCTGGGGGCCGTGGTGCTGACGGGAGCCCTCGACCGCCGGATCGGCCCCCGCCGCGCCGTCATGGTGCTGGGCGGAGCCGCCCTGCCCGCCATCGCCCTGTACCTGTCCTGGCGTTTCTATGTGGGCGTCGCCTTTCCGGCCGGCGAGCTGCGCGCCATGCCCATCGCCCAGTGGGAATGGCATCTGCTTCCCGAAATCCTGCGGGATGTGGGCAAGGTCATCATCCGCCACGCCCCCTATTTCTGCCTTCTGGGGCTGACCGGCATCCTGCTGGCCCTGCGGCCCGCATGGCTGGGCGAGCGCGGCCGCCGGGCCCTGCTGATCACCCTGGTGGCGGCCCTGCTCTACAACCTGTTCCTGATGCTGACCTTCGTGGGTCATTTCAGGAGCGAGCATTCGTTCTTCCGCTACAACACCCACCAATCCATGGTGCTGGTGCTGGCCCTGGCCCTGGCCGCCCGCGATTTATGGGTGCGGCGGCCGCGGCCCTGGGCGCGGCGCGCCGGTTTGGCCGTCCTGGCGGTAATGCTGGCGGCTCCCCTGGCGGCCAGGCCCTTGCTGCGCTTCGACCGCGACATGCCGCAGCCGCTGCTTTACGACCTTGCCGCCAGGATCGGAGCCGAAATCAAGCCCCGGGACAGGCTGGCCCTGTTCCTGCCCGGCGACAACAATTCGGTGCGCGACGCCCTGAGTTCGCTGCTGCGTTTCGCCCCCGAACGGCGGCCTTTGCTGGATATCAGGAGTTGGTACGCGCTGGACGCGGCCAGTCTGGCCGAGGCGGCCCAGGCGGGCTATGGCGTGGCGGCGCTGTCGTGCACCGATGGCAACACCCTGGGCCTTCCGCCCAAGGCGGCGGCCCTGCTGGTTCTCGGCGACAACGGCTGGACGGCGGCCAAGGTCTGGCCCTATCCCCCGCCGCCCAAACGGACCTGGTGGAACTGGACGGCCTTCATCGCCTCGGAACCGTTCTGCCTGTGAAATGAAAGACGGGGCGTTTCCGCCCCGTCCTCCTCATCTCCTCAAGCGCCGCAGCACTTCTTGAATTTCTTGCCCGAGCCGCAGGGACAGGGATCGTTGCGGCCCGCCTTGACGGCGACGCGGCGCTGTTCCACCGGCGGACCGCCGATGCGGCCGTTGACGTAGTACCAGCGGCCGTCCTCGCGGCGGAAGGTCGAGACCTCGCGGTGGGCCTCGCTGCGTCCGTCCATGCGGAAGCGGGCGGTGAAATCCACCGTGCCCTCGCCGTCATCCTCGCCGCCCCCGGTGGTGCCGTGGATGGTCAAGCCCAGCCATTGCGACGACTTGGCCCATTTCTCGGTCTCGTCGCGGTGGAAATCGCCGCGCTCGTCCGGAGCCAGGGTGTCGTGCAGATAGTCGATGGCCGCCACCGTGAAGGCGGCATAGCGCGACCGCATCACCGCTTCCGGTGTGGACGGCAGCGCCTTGCCGAGAATGAAGGGTTCGCAGCAGGAATCGTAGGTCTGGCCGGAGCCGCAGGGACAGGAGGTCATTCAAAACTCGATCGGATTGGGAAAAGGCGAGAATGCCGGGCAATGGAGCAAGAGGCAAGCGTCAGGCTTCACGCCGCGGCGCAGCACTTCTTGAATTTCCTGCCCGAACCGCAGGGACAGGGATCGTTGCGCCCGGCGGCGGCCATGACGCGGACGGGCTCGGGCCCCGGGGCGGCCGCCACCAGACGGCCGTTGACGTAGTACCAGCGCTCTCCCTCCCGCCGGAAGGTGGCGATCTCGCGGTGGACCAGTTTCCGCCCTTCCATGCGGAAGTGGGCGCTGAATTCCATCATGGCCTCGGCCTCGTCGGGGCCGTCGCCCTCGATGGAATGAATTTCCAGCTCCTGCCATTGGACGGTATTCGCCCACTTTTCCAGCATGGAGCGATTGACGCCCAGCCGCTGGTCCGCCACCCGGCTTTCATAGAGATAGTCGATGGCCTTCACCGTGAACGCCGAATAGCGCGAGCGCATCAGCGCCTCGGCCGTGGGCGGCAGCGCCCGGCCGGCGATGAACGGTTCGCAGCAGGAATCGTAGGTCTGGCCGGAGCCGCAGGGACAGCCGGCCATTCAGAATTCGATCAGGTTGGAGAACATGAAGATGCCGATGACGGCGGCCAGATAGAAGGCGCCGCCCACCCCCAGCATGAACAGCACGTTGCCGGCGGTGCGCAGCGGATGCATGTACCGGTCGCGGTTGATGCGGTCGATGGACCGGCGCTCGAAGCCGCCGACGATGGTGACGAAATAGCGCCCGCCGACGAAGGGAAAGGTGATGCGGATGTTGATGGGATGCTTGCGCCAACTGATGGGCTTGGCGGCATTCCACAGGGCGGCCCGCTGGTCGGCGGTGAAGGATTCGATGACATTGTCCGGCAGGTTGGCCAGCAATGCGTCCAGCGATGCGTTTTCTTCGGTATTCGCCATCCTTGTCTCCCCCGGTCCTGGCGCGGATTCTTCCGGCCGCCCGCCGTTATTGTACAAAGGCCGGCCGGTCCTTCATAGGGGGGAGATTGAGGGGGGCATAG
>JAVBXM010000224.1 GCA_030824585.1 Phaeospirillum sp.
CTGCGGATCGTCGAGGATTTCGACGCGGTAGGCGTCGATGACGATGTCCTGGCTGGCCGACAGAAAGGCGACGATCACCGCCAGGGTGGCGGTCAGCCAGATTTCCTTGGCCGGATCGGTGGCGCCGAGGGCCAGGATGAAGACGATCAGCAGCGCCTGGATCAGCAGCCCCCACGAGCGCCGCCGTCCCAGCCAGCCGGTCAGAACGGGCAGCGGCAGGCGGTCGATCAGCGGCGACCACAGGAACTTCAGCGCATAGGGCGTGCCCACCAGGGCGAAGATGCCGATGGCGGTGCGCGAGATGCCCTCGCCCTTCAGCCAGGCCGACAGGGTGGAAAAGGTCAGCAGCAGCGGCAGGCCGCTGGAAAAGCCCAGCAGCAGCACCATCACCACCCGAGGCTCGGCATAGGCGGCAAAGCCGGAACGCCAGGAGGTGCTCATGGGTGGATCAATCTGTCGGGGCGAGGCATTGCGGACCACAAGATGTTGAGGTCCGCCACTCTACCCCTTGATCACGGCCGCGACAAAGCCCTGTTCTCTTCCCGCCTCCGCCCGAAGGGTGTAGGTTGGCGCGGATTTCCTCACTTCGCGCACTCACCAGGGCTTTCATGACCGACACCGACAAGACCAAGGCCGCGTCCTCCATGTGGGGCGGGCGGTTCGCCGGCGGCCCCGCCGCCATCATGCAGCGCATCAACGCCTCCATCGATTTCGATCGTCGGCTCTATGCCCAGGACATCCGGGGCTCCAAGGCCCATTGCCGCATGCTGGTCAAGCAGCAGATCCTGACCGGGGCCGACGGCGCACTGATCCAAGACGGCCTGGACAAGGTGCTGGCCGAGATCGAGGCGGGCAACTTCCCGTTCAGCCACGCGCTGGAGGACATCCACATGAACGTGGAATCCCGCCTGGCCGAGCTGATCGGCGAGGCGGCCGGCCGGCTGCATACGGCGCGCTCGCGCAACGACCAGGTGGCCACCGATTTCCGCCTGTGGGTGCGCGACGCCGTGGACGGCATGGACGGCGCGCTCAGGGAACTGGTCGCCGCCCTGCTGGACCGCGCCGACGAGCACGCCGCCACGGTGATGCCCGGCTTCACCCATCTGCAGACCGCCCAGCCGGTGACCTTCGGCCACCACATGATGGCCTATGTGGAGATGATCTCGCGCGACCGCTCGCGTCTCGCCGACGCGCGGACCCGCCTCAACGAATGCCCGCTGGGCTCGGCGGCCCTGGCCGGCACCTCGTTCCCCATCGACCGCGAGGCCACGGCGGCCGAGCTGGGCTTCGCCCGGCCCATGCGCAATTCGCTCGATGGCGTGTCCGATCGCGATTTCGCCTTGGAATTCATGTCGGCCAGCGCCATCTGTGCCGTACACCTGTCGCGGCTGGCCGAGGAGCTGGTGATCTGGACCTCGTCCCAGTTCCGCTTCGTCACGCTGTCGGATGCCTTCACCACCGGCTCGTCCATCATGCCGCAGAAGCGCAACCCCGACGCCGCCGAGCTGATCCGCGCCAAGACCGGACGGGTGATCGGTGACCTGAACGCGCTGCTGATCGTCATGAAGGGCCTGCCGCTCGCCTATTCCAAGGACATGCAGGACGACAAGGAGCCGGTGTTCGAGGTGGCCGACACCATGGAACTGGCCATCGCCGCCATGACCGGCATGGTCAGGGACATGAAGGTCAACGTCGAGGTCCTGCGCGCCGCCGCCGGGGCGGGTTACGCCACCGCCACCGACATCGCCGACTGGTGCGTGCGCGCGCTGAAGATGCCGTTCCGCCGCGCCCACCACGTGGCGGGATCGCTGGTCAAGCTGGCCGAGGGCAAGGGTTGCGGCCTGGAAGACCTGACCCTGGCCGAAATGCAGGCCATCGAGCCGGGCATCACCGAGGAGGCCCGTGCGGTGTTGACGGTGGATTCGTCGGTGGCGGCCCGCACCAGCCTGGGCGGCACCGCCCCGGCCCGCGTGCGGGACGCGGTCGTCGCAGCCCGCCAGCGCCTGAAGGAGGACGTCAAATGATGATGCGCTCCATCCTGATTCTCGCCCTGGTCATCGGCGTCGCCGCCTGCGGCCGCAAGGGCATGCCCGACCGGCCCGACGACGCGGTCTATCCCCGCGACTACCCCTATACGCCGTTGCCGGCCGAGCAAAAGGCCAAGCCGGAACAATCCGGTTCGACCATTCCCGAACTGAACACCAAGGCCGGCTATTGACCGGTATCCAGGGACACGCATGAACCACTTCCGCTACTCGAACGGCGAGCTGCTCGCCGAGGACGTCGCCGTCGCCCGCATCGCCCGCGAGGTCGGCACGCCGTTCTACTGCTATTCCACCGCCACGCTGGAACGCCACTACACCGTGTTCGCCGAGGCGCTCTCGGCCGCCGGGCTGGACGCCACCATCTGCTTCGCCTGCAAGGCCAATCCCAACATGGCGGTGATCCGCACCTTCGCCGGGCTGGGCGCTGGTGCCGACGTGGTCAGCGAGGGCGAGCTGCGCCAGGCCCTGGCGGCCGGCGTGCCGGCGGCGCGCATCGTCTTCTCGGGCGTCGGCAAGACCCGGCACGAGCTGGAATTCGCCGTGGCCAAGGGCATCTTGCAGATCAACGTGGAATCCGAGCCCGAGCTGGAGATGCTGTCCGAGATCGCGGCGGCGCGCGGCGTGGCCGTGCCCATCGCCATCCGGGTCAATCCCGACGTGGACGCCGGCACCCACGCCAAGATCACCACCGGCAAGAAAGAGAACAAGTTCGGCATCGAGTGGACCCGGGCCCGCGAGGTCTATGCCCGCGCCCAGGCCCTGCCCGGCGTCGAGCCGGTGGGCATCGCCTGCCATATCGGCTCGCAGCTGACCGAGCTTTCGCCCTTCCGCGAGGCTTTCCTGCGGGTGCGCGACCTGGTGGCCCTGCTGCGCGCCGACGGCATCGACATCCGCCGCCTGGACCTGGGCGGCGGCCTGGGCATCCCCTATGACGACGAGACCCCGCCCGAGCCGGCCGCCTATGCCGAGGTGATCAAGGCCACCCTGGGCGATCTCGGCTGCCGCTTCATCTTCGAGCCCGGCCGCCTGCTGGTGGGCAACGCCGGCATCCTGGTGTCGCGGATCATCCGGGTGAAGGAAGGCAGCACGCGGACCTTCCTGATCGTCGACGCCGCCATGAACGACCTGGCGCGCCCCTCGCTCTACGACGCCTACCATTCCATCTTCCCGGTGGCCGAGCCCAAGCCCGGCGCCGCCCTGGCCGAGGTGGACGTGGTCGGGCCGGTGTGCGAGACCGGCGACACCTTCGCGCGCCAGCGCCGCCTGCCCCCCATGCGGACCGACGACCTGCTGGCCTTCGGCACCGCCGGGGCCTATGGCGCCGCCATGTCGTCCACCTACAACACCCGGCCGCTGATTCCGGAAGTGCTGGTCAAGGGCGGCGAATACGCCGTGATCCGCGCCCGGCCCAGCTATGACGACATGCGCTCCCTGGAAACCCTGCCGGGATGGTTCGGTAGGGAATGAGCGACTCCCTTTCCCGCAAGCTGCGTCTGGTTCGCCTCGCGCTGCTGTGGGAAAGGGCGTGGCCGGCCCTGGCGGCGGCCCTGTCGCTGCTGGCCCTGTTCCTGGCCTTGGCGCTGTTCGATACGGCGCTGCTGCTGCCGTTCTGGCTGCATGCCGCCCTGGCTCCGGCCTTCGCCATCGCCGTCGCCGTTCCGCTGTGGCGGGCCTGGCGGGTGGAGCGCCCCTCCGCCGATGACATGGCGCGGCGGCTGGAGCGGGATTCCGGGGCCGTCCACCGGCCGCTGGCGGCCCTGGCCGACGGCCGGGCGGCCGGCGACGAAACCCTGTGGCAGGCGCACCGCGCCCGCATGGAGCGGGAGGCCGGCGCCCTGCGCCCCGGCTGGCCCGATCCGGTGCTGCCGGCCAGGGACCCCCTCGGCCTGCGCTTCGCCGCCCTGCTGCTGCTGGTCATCGCCGCCGCCGGGGGACGTTCCGACGTCTCCGGCCGGCTGGCCCGCGCCGTCGATCCCTATTCCCATCGCCCAGCTCTGGAGGCCGACACCCTGGAAGTGTGGATCGTGCCGCCCGCCTATACCGGCCTGGGCCAGACCCTGCTCAAGCCGGACCAGGGTCCCGTCGCCGTTCCGGCCGGCAGCGCCGTCCGCGCCGTGACCTCGTGGCGCGGCTGGGGCGGGGCGGCCCTGTCGGCCGGCGGCGGGACGGCGCCGTTCGGCGAGGACGGCCGCGCCGAGCTGGCCCTCCATGCCGGGCCCCGCCTGGACGTCCGCCTGGGGCTGCGCCTCGCCGCCTCGTGGCCCGTCGCCATCCGCCCCGACGCCCCGCCGACCATCGCCATTATCCAGCCGCCCAAGGGCGACGAGCGCGGCCGCCTGACCCTGGACCTCGAGGCCGCCGACGATTACGGCCTGAGCCGCGCCTGGGTGGAGGTGCGGCCCTCGGAGAGCGGGACGGCCGGGGAGGGTGAAACGCTGCGCCTCGACCTCGTCCTGCCGGGCGAGCGGCTGCGCCAGGCCCGGCCGCTGCTGCGCGCCGACCTGGCCGACCACGACTGGGCGGGGCGCAAGGTGCGCCTGGTGCCCAAGGCCGAGGACGGCGCCGGCCAGGTGGGCGAAGCGCCGCCGGTAGAGGTGGTCCTGCCCGAACGGCATTTCCGCCATTCCCTGGCCCGCGCCCTGGTGGACTGGCGGCGGCAATTGGGCGAGGCCCCCCGGCTGGGGCCGGAAATCGCCGAGGAATTGCGGCAAATCCTGGACGAGCCCCAGGCCTTCGGCGGCGACAACCGGGTGTTCCTCGCCCTGTCGGTCACCCGCCACATGCTGATGCGCCCGGATTTCGAGCGGGACCGCATGCGCTCGCTGCTGTGGTACGCCGCCACCCGCATCGAGGATGGCGGCCTGCCCGCCGCCGAGAAAAGCCTGGAGGACGCGCGGGCCCGCCTGGAGCGCGCCCTGGCCGACAAGGCCGACACCGCCGAGCTGTCCCGGCTGGTGGAGGAGCTGGAGGCGGCCCTGGACCAGTGGATGGAAGCCATGGCCGAACTGGGTCTGGACCAGTCGCCGCCACCGCCGGGCGACAGCGCCGCCGCCGCCGACCTTTCCGACATGCTCGAGCAGTTGCGCGGGCTGGCCGAGACCGGCGACCGCGAGGGCCTGCGCCGCCGGCTGGAGCAGCTTTCCCGCCTGATGGCCGAGATGGGGCCGGCCCGGCGCGGCCAGAACGGCGACCCCGCCGCCGCCGAGGCCATGCGCCGCCTGCGCGAGCTGACCACCCGCCAGCAGGAGCTGCTGGACAAGAGCTTCCGCAAGGTGCCGCCGCCCGAGGATCAGGTGCTTCCCGACGAAGACACCCCCAAGCCCCGGCGCAAGCCGTCCGCCGCCGAACGGGCCGAGGCCCGCAGGCAGGCCGCGGAACAGAAGGCCCTGCGCCAGGCCCTCGAGCAATTGGGAAAGTCCATGCCCCAGCCGCCGGAATCCCTTGCCGAAGCGCAACGATCCATGCGGGGCGCCGAGTCCAGCCTGGACGACGGAGAATGGGCCGAGGCCGCCGACCAGCAGGCCGAGGCGGTGAAACGGCTGCAGGACGGCGCCCGCCAGATGGTCGAGCGCATGGAGGCGGCGCGCGGCAAGGGCTCGCCCGCCCTCATCCCCCGCGATCCCTTCGGCCGCACGCTCAACGGCTCCACCTTCGCCGATGACGGCCGCACCAAGGTGCCGGGCCGCTCGGACACCATGCGGGCGCGGGAAATCCTGCAGGAATTGCGGCGGCGTTCCGGCGATTCCCACCGGCCGGAACCGGAGCGGGATTACCTCAAGCGGCTGCTGAAGCCGTTCTGACGGAGCGCGGAAAGGGCGCTACTTCACCTCGGCCGGCTTGGTCTCGGCGGGCGGCGCGGCGGGAGCCGGAGGCGCATCCGCCGCGGGAGCGGCCGGAGCCGCCGGAACGGGAGCGGGGGCGGTCACCTGGGCCGGCGCCGGAATGGCCGGAACCGGCGGCGGGACGCTGCCCGGCTTGGCCTCGGCGGCATCCACGAACACCACCACCACCTCGACGGCATTGGGATCGGGCCGTTCCAGCATGATCTTGAAGCTGACGGTGCCCTGGGACGCCAGTTCGGTGACCGGCGGCTGCGACAGCTTTTCCTGCACCGCCTGCTTGTTGCGGTCCATCAGCACCAGCTTCATGGTCGGCACCGGCCGGGAGCGGTCGGTGACGTTGGCGATGATGCCGCGCACCACCAGCACGTCGGTATCGTTGTGGACGAAGCGTTCCGGCGTGCCGGCCTTGCGCAGTTCCAGCCCGGCGCCGGGCTTTTCCCGCCGCAGGCCGGCCTGGCCCAGCAATTCGCCGGCCTCGGGCACCGCTTCCACCAACTGGTCCTGGAAGTAATAGCCGGCGCCGCCCAGCCCGCCGAGGATCAGCAGGACCAGCAGCACCCACAGGACGCCCGTGCCCTTCTTGCCCTCGCTGGCCGGGGTGGCGAACAGGTCGGGGACCGGCTGCGGCCCGTCGTCCAGCAGATTGCTCTCGCCCATGTGCTCCATCCCCTCGTCGGGGGGCAGACGGTTCGAGAAGCTGGGAACCGGCGGGGCGTCCAGGTCGAAATCATCGTCGGCCGGCGCCGATGGACGCGCCGCCGGACGCGGTGCGTCGAACACCGTATCGTCACGGACCGGATTGAAGTCCGACACGCCGCTGAAATCCGATTTGCCGAAGGACGGGCCGGCCAGATCCAGGTCGGTATCATCTTCTTCCATCACCAGCGGCGCCTGAAACCACTTGTGGGCGCACTTGGCGCACTTCAGCTTGCGCCCGGCGGTGCCGAGCGCGCTGTCGGGAATGGAGAAGTTGGTTCCACAGGCGGGACAGGTGATCAGCATGGTCTGCAAACACCGGAAAAGGTTTGTTTTCTTATAGGCTGGAGCCGGCATCAACACAAGCGGCTACGAATACCTGCGGGCCAGGGCGGCTACAGACGGATCAGCCCCTCCGGATCGGACAGCAGCCCGGCGAAGGCGGCGGCGTCGACCGGGCGCGAGAACAGGAAGCCCTGCATCACCGGACAGCCGCGCGCCGCCAGGAAGGCGGCCTGCTCGCGGGTTTCCACCCCCTCGGCGATGACGGTGAAGCCCAGATTGCCGGCCAGGGCGATGATCGAGGCGATGATCGCCCCGTCCTTGGCGTTGCCGGGCAGTTCGGTGACGAAGGCCCGGTCGATCTTCAGCGTCGAGACCGGAAACAGCTTGAGATAGGCCAGCGAGGAATAGCCGGTGCCGAAATCGTCCAGCGACACCCGCACCCCCAGGGTGGTCAGTTGTCCCAGGATCTCGATGGCGCGGTCCACGTCGCTGGCCATCATGGTCTCGGTGATTTCCAGCTCCAGGACCTCGGGGGGCAGGCCGGAACCGGCCAGCGCCGCCTTGACCTTGTCCTTGAGCCGTCCGTCGTGGAACTGGGCCGGCGACAGGTTGACGCTGATGGACGGCAGGATCAGCCCCTGGCGGCGCCAGTCGGCCACCTGCCGGCAGGCCTCGCCCAGCACCCAATCGTCGATGGCGCCGATCAGCCCGGCGCGCTCGGCGACGGGAATGAACAGCCCGGGCGACACGTCGGCCCGCACCGGATGGCGCCAGCGGATCAGCGCCTCGGCCCCGACGATGGCGCCGGACAGCGCATCCACCTTGGGCTGGAACACCAGGCGGAACTGGTCCTCGCCCAACGCCAGGCGCAGATCGTTCTCCAGGCTGACCCGCTCGGCCACCTGACGATCCATTTCCACATCGAAACAGCTATAGGGCAGGCCGCCGCGCTTGGCGTGGTACATGGCGGCGTCGGCCCGCGACAGCAGGCTTTCGGCCCCGTCGGCGTCGTCGGGAAACAGCGCGATGCCGATAGAAGTGCCGGCGAACAGCTGCAGCCCGTCGATGTCGAAAGGCTCGGCGAAGGCGTAGAGCACCTTGCCGGCGCAGGATTGCGCCGCCGAATGGTCGCCGACGCTGGGCAGCAGCATGACGAACTCGTCGCCGCCCAGCCGGCCGATGATGTCGCTGGCCCGCACGCAGGCCTTGAGGCGGCGCGCCACCTGGCGCAGCAGCTCGTCGCCCACCGCGTGGCCGTAGCTGTCGTTGATGTCCTTGAAGCGGTTGACGTCGAGGTAGAGCACGGCGAGACGCTCGCCGGTCTGCTCGGCCCGCACGATGGCCTCGCCCAGGGCTTCCATCACCGTGTGGCGGTTGGGCAGGCGGGTCAGGGCGTCGTGGCTGGCGTGGAAGCGGATGCGCTGCTCGTCGCGGCGCTTGCGGGTGATGTCGCGCAGCAGCAGGACGAAACGCCCGTCGCCTTCCGGTACGTCGGGCCCCTGATCCACGGCGGTCAGCGCCAGGGCGACCGGAAAGGGCTCGGAGTCCCGCCGCCGCGTCCAGGTCTCGCCCGACCATTGGCCGCTGCTGGCGGCCAGCCGCCAGATCTCGTCCACCTCGCGCAGGCCGATCATCTCGACGGCCAGCAGGTCGCAGGGCTGGCCGGTCACCTCGGCGGCGCTCCACCCGGTCATGCGCTCGAAGGCGGCGTTGACCGCCAGGATGCGCCGCTGGCGGTCGGTGACCACGATGGCCTCGCCCACCGTCTCGAACACCGTGGCGGCCAGACGCAGGGATTCCTCGGCCTGCTTGCGCGCCGTGATGTCCTGGACGGTGCCTTCGTAGCAGACCAGCCGGCCGCGCCCGTCATAGACGGCCCGCGCGTTCTCGGCGATCCAGATGATCTCGCCGCCGCGCGTCCACACCCTTGCCTCGAAATTGCGCACCACGGAGTCGCGGGCCAGGACCTCGCGGAAACGCTGGCGGTCGTCGGGGTCCACATAGAGCCCGCGCGCGATGTCGGTCAGCCCGGCGATCAGCTCGGCCGGGTCGTTGTAGCCGTAGATACGGGCCAGGGCGGGATTGGCGTCGAGATAACGCCCGTCCGGGGTGGTGCGGTAGATGCCTTCGACCGCGTTCTCGAACAGCGATCGATAACCGCCCAGGTCATCATCGTTGCGAGCCAAGGCCAAAACATCACCACTCATCAAGGTCGAATCCATTGGATCAATTCCAATTGGACAGTGCCACTGACGGTTTAGGTCCTGCAACAGAATCCGGTGAGCACCCTACTTTTATCTCTCGAGGCTGGATTTCCCGGCCTTGTGCCTCTAAGAAGATGGGTCCGCTTTGGAAAGGATCGGGACATGAGGATCGGAATCGTCGGGTGCGCCGGACGCATGGGCCGGATGCTGATGGAGGCGGTGCTGGCCGCCGAGGGCTGCCGGCTTTCGGGCGGAACCGAACGGGCCGGAACCGAATTCATCGGCCGCGACCTCGGCGCCCTGCTGGGCCGCGAATCGGTGGGTGCCTCGGTGAGCAGCGATGCCGAAGCCCTGTTCGCCGCCTCGGACGCCGTCATCGACTTCACCGCGCCGGCCGCCACCCTGGCCCATGCCGCCATGGCCGCCGCCCTGGGCAAGGTTCTGGTGGTGGGCACCACCGGGCTTTCCAAGGACGACGAGGCCCGGCTGACCGAGGCCGCCAGGCGCGCTCCCATGGTCTATGCCCCCAATTTCAGCGTGGGCGTCAATCTGCTGATGGCGCTGACCGAGCGGGCCGCCGCCATCCTGGCCGAGGATTACGATATCGAAATCGTCGAGATGCACCACCGCCACAAGGTCGATGCCCCCAGCGGCACGGCGCTGGGCCTGGGCCGTGCCGCCGCCAGGGGCCGGCAGGTGGCGCTGGACGGCGTGTGGTGCAAGAGCCGCGACGGCCATACCGGGGCGCGGCCCAAGGGCGAGATCGGCTTCGCCACCCTGCGCGGCGGCGACGTGGTCGGCGACCATACGGTGATGTTCGCCGCCGATGGCGAGCGGGTGGAGCTGACCCACAAGGCGTCGTCCCGCGCCGTGTTCGCCAAGGGTGCCGTGCGGGCCGCCCGCTGGGCCACCGGCCGGCCGGCCGGCCTTTATTCCATGCGCGACGTGCTGGGGCTCTAGGAAATGACCGAGGAGCAGAAGCCCGCCCCCCAGACCCGGCGCCGCTACAAGGAATGGGAGCACAGCTCGGCCGAGGAAGTGGCGTTTTCGCGCAAGATCTTCTACGGCATGATGACCGCCCTGGCCCTGCTGCTGGGAGCCCTGGTCTACGGGGCGCTGAAATAGGTCTGTCGTCTTGGTGTCGTGGCGCTGTCGCGGGGTCCGCCCCATGCTGCCGCCACCTTTTCCGAGGGTCGAAAGCATGACCGGTACCGCCGAAACCATCCGTGGGCTTCGCCTGCAACGCGCCTGGTCCCAGGAGCAATTGGCCGAGATCGCCGGCATCAGCGCCCGCACCGTCCAACGGCTCGAACAGGGCCAGCCCGCCGCGCTGGAAACACTGAAAGCCCTGGCGGCGGCCTTCGACATGCCGACGGATCGCCTTCGGAGAGGGTCCGACCCTCTTGCCAAGGATACCGTCATGACCGAAATCACCGCCCCGTTGCCCGCCCCCCGCGATTCCCGGACGATGTTCCGCCGTCATCTCCTGGTGTTCGCCGGGGTGATGAGCGGCCTGGCCGCCGCCAACCTGTTCCACAACCCCGATCATCTGTGGGTGATCTATCCGGCCCTGGGCTGGGGCGTTCCCCTGGCCATCAAGGCCCTGTCCCTGCGCCAGGCGCCGCCGGCCGCCGGTTGAAACCGAAACCCCCGCCCATGGGCGGGGGTTTCCCCTTTGGTCAGGCCTTGGTATCGACGTTGCCGCCGCCGCCCTTGGGGCCGCCCTTGGCGACGCCCACCAGGGCCGGCCGCAGCAGGCGGTCGTGCAGGGTGTAGCCCGCCTGCATCACCAGCACCACGGTGCCCTCGATCTGGCTGGAATCTTCCATCTCCATCATGGCCTGATGCAGGTTGGGGTCGAAACGTTCGCCCTGGGCCGCCACCGGCTTGATGCCGTAGCGCTCGAAGGTGGCCAGCAGCTCCCGTTCGGTCATCTCGACGCCGGTGGTCAGCGCCGCCAGGGATTCGTTGCCCTCGCGCGCCGCGGCGGGCACCGAATCCAGGGCGCGGCGCAGGTTGTCGGCCACCGACAGCACGTCCTTGGCGATGTTGGACACGGCGTACTTGCCGCGATCCTCGGCCTGCTGCTCCAGGCGGCGCCGCGTGTTCTCGGTTTCCGCCTTGGCATAGAGCACGTCGTTCTTCAGCTTGGCGATCTCCGCCTCAAGCTGGGCGATGCGGTCGGATTCGGCGGCCGGCGGGACAGCGGATTCGGCGGCCGGGCCCGGTTCGGCGCTCTCGGCGGCGGGCGTCTGCTCAGCAGTCTGATCCTGGGTCATAGTAAGGCTCTCTCGATATCTTAGGGTTAAGGGTCAGGTGGGTTGCCCGATCAGGCGGCCGATCACCTTGGCGGTATAATCGACCATGGGAATGATGCGGGCGTAATTGATGCGCTGCGGGCCGATCACCCCGATGGCGCCGACGATGCGTTCGCGCGCGTCGCGATAGGGCGCCACCACCATGGAACAGCCGGTGACGCTGAACAGGTCGCTTTCGGCGCCGATGAAGATCTGCACCCCGTCGGCGACCTGGGTCAGGTCCACCAGGCGGAGGAACTGCTCCGAGGTCTCCAGCGCCTCGAACAGGCCGCGGATGCGCTCCAGGTCCTCGACGGCGGTGACGTCCTCCAGAAGGTGGGACTGGCCGCGCACGATCAGCGCCGAATGGCTCTCGCCGCCGGCCCAGGTGGCCAGCCCGGCCTCGATCACCCGCTTGGTGAGCGAATCCAGCAAGGTGCGCTGCTGCTCCAGCTCGGCGGTGATCTCCTCGCGCACCTCGTCGAGGGAACGGCCGGCCAGCCGGGCGTTGAGGTAGTTGCCCGCCTCCACCAGGGTGGACATCTCGACGCCGTCGGGCAGGTCGAGGATGCGGTTCTCCACCATGCCGTCCTCGGTGACCAGCACCACCAGGGCCCGGTTGCGGCCCAGCCAGACGAATTCCACATGCTTGAGCGTGCGCTGGATCTTGGGCGCCACCACCACGCCGGCGCAGCGCGACAGGCCGGACAGCGCGCCCAGCGCCTCGCCCAGCACCTGTTCCATGGAGCGGCCGGCCGCCTTGCACTGGGCGTCGATGGCCGAGCGTTCGGCATCGGCCATGCGGCCCACTTCCAGCAGGCCGTTGACGAACAGCCGCATGCCCGCCTGGGTGGGCAGCCGCCCGGCCGAGGTATGGGGCGCGTAGAGCAGGCCGAAATCTTCCAGGTCGGCCATCACGTTGCGGATGGTGGCCGGCGACAGGGACAGCGCCAGGCGGCGCGACAGGGTGCGCGAGCCGATGGGCTCGCCCGTCTCCACATAGGCTTCCACGATCTGGCGGAAGATTTCCCGCGATCGGTCGTTCAGCTCGGTGATGACGGGTCCCTTGGTCCGTACCATAGCGTCCTCCGGTGCGGCGAAAATCTAGTGGCCCCCCGCCCCCTCGTCAATGTCGGGGGGTCGAGATTGTGGACGGGGCCCACCATATGGAGGTAGCTTGCCGCCTCTTCCCCCTTAGAGGACTTCCATAAGCCATGAGACCGTCCGGCCGCGCCCCCGACCAGCTTCGTACCGTTATCCTGGAAACCGGCGTGTCGCGCCATGCCGAGGGCTCGTGCATCGCCAAGTTCGGCGACACCCATGTGCTGTGCACCGCCTCGGTGGAAGAGAAGGTGCCGCCCTTCCTACGCAACACCGGCAAGGGCTGGGTCACCGCCGAATACGGCATGCTGCCCCGCTCGACCCACACCCGCACCGACCGCGAGGCGGCCAAGGGCAAGCAATCGGGCCGCACCCACGAGATTCAGCGCCTGATCGGCCGCTCGCTGCGCTCGGTCACCGATCTCGCCGCCATGGGCGAGCGCCAGATCAAGATCGACTGCGACGTGCTGCAGGCCGACGGCGGCACCCGCACCGCCTCCATCACCGGCGCCTTCGTCGCCCTGCACCTGGCCTTCCAGCGGCTGGTGCGGCTGGAGCTGCTCAAGGCGGTGCCGCTGACCGACCATGTGGCGGCCATTTCCTGCGGCATCTACGAGGGGACCGCCGTGCTCGACCTGGACTACCCGGAGGATTCCAACGCCCAGGCCGATGCCAATTTCGTCATGACCGGCACCGGCGGCATCGTCGAGATCCAGGGCACCGCCGAGGAGCGCCCCTTCTCGCGCGCCCAGTTCCTCGAGCTCACCGATCTGGCCGAAGCCGGCATCCGCCAACTGGTCGAGGCGCAGAAGAAGGCCCTGGGCCTGTCATGAGCGCGCGGCGGTTCCAGGGCGGCAAGCTGGTCATCGCCAGCCACAATGCCGGCAAGGTCCGCGAGATCGGCGAATTGCTGGCGCCGTTCGGCACCGAGGTGGTCTCGGCCGGCACCCTGGGCCTGCCCGAGCCGGAGGAAACCGGCGAGACCTTCATCGCCAATGCCGAGCTGAAGGCCCGTGCTGCCGCGTCCGCCTCCGGCCTGCCCGCCCTGGCCGACGATTCCGGCCTGGCGGTGGACGCCCTGGCCGGGGCGCCGGGCATCTATTCGGCGCGCTGGGCCGGGGGAGCCAAGGATTTCGACTTCGCCATGGCCAAGGTCCACACCGCCATGGGCGAGGAAAGGGACCGCACCGCCCGCTTCGTCTGCGCCCTGGCGCTCGCCTGGCCCGACGGCCATTGCGAGACCTTCGAGGGCACGGTGGAAGGCGACATCGTCTGGCCGCCCAAGGGCTCCAACGGCTTCGGCTACGACCCCATCTTCCTGCCCAAGGGCGGCACGCTCACCTTCGGCGAGATGGCCGCTTCCGCCAAGCACGCCATCAGCCACCGGGCCAATGCCTTCGCCAAGCTGGTCGCGGCGTGCTTCGGGACGGGTTGAGCCTGGCCGTGGACGGCGGCCCATGACCGCTCCTTCCGGCTTCGGCATCTATATCCACTGGCCGTTCTGCCTGTCCAAGTGCCCCTACTGCGACTTCAACAGCCATGCCGCCCAGTCCACCGACCACGGGCGCTGGCGCAAGGCCCTGCTGGCCGAGCTGGATCATTTCGCCGCCGAAACCCCTGATCGCATCCCCACCAGCGTATTCTTCGGCGGCGGCACGCCGTCGCTGATGGAGCCGGAAACGGCGGGCGCCCTGGTGGCGGCGGTGAAAAGCCGCTGGACCTGCGCTTCGGACCTGGAAGCGACCCTGGAGGCCAATCCCACCAGCGTCGAGGCCGACCGCTTCCGCGCCTTCCGCGACGCCGGGATCAATCGCCTGTCCCTGGGCATCCAGGCGCTGGACGCGGAATCCCTGGCCTTCCTGGGACGCCGCCATTCGGCGCAGGAAGCGCTGGCGGCGCTGAAGCTGGCCCAGGCCACCTTTCCCCGCGTCTCCTTCGACCTGATCTATTCGCGGCCCGGCCAGACGGAGGCCCGGTGGCGGACCGAACTGGCCCGCGCCCTCGACCTGGCGGGCGAGCACCTGTCGCTCTACCAGTTGACCATCGAGGACGGCACCGCCTTTGCCCCCGCCCATGGCCGGGGCGAGTTCGTCCTGCCCGACGAGGACGAGGCGGCGGCGCAGTTCGAGGCCACCCAGGAATTGACCGAGCGGGCCGGGCTGCCGGCCTATGAGATTTCCAACCACGCCCGCCCCGGCGCCGAATGCCGCCACAACCTCACCTACTGGCGGGGCGGCGAGTGGCTGGGCATCGGCCCCGGCGCCCACGGCCGCTTCGGCGGCCAGGCCTTGGCCCAGACCCGCTCGCCCGGCGCCTGGCTGGCCCAGGTGGACGCCGACGGCCACGCCACCGAGACCCGCCACACCCTCGCCCCCGCCGAGCGGCGGTCGGAACTGGTGCTGATGGGATTACGGCTGCGAAACGGCCTGGATCCAACCCTGCTGGAAGAGGTATGGCCCGCCCTCGATACGCAAGCCCTCGCCCGCATGATCGAGGACGGCTTTCTGGTGGAGGATGCGAAAGGTCTGCGCACTACCGACAAGGGACGGCTGCTACTCAATGCGGTGTTAGGTGAAATATTAAATTAGACACAGATGAACACAGATAAACACAGATGAAAAATAATTATATCTCTATCTGTGTTTATCTGTGTTCATCTGTGTCTTCATAATTATGAAGATCTAATTCGAGAACGTACTGGGTGCCGCGCCCACTTCCCGCGACCCGGTGGGGGCGATCTCCTTGACGGTCAGGCCGCGCTCGGCGATGCCGCTGGCGCCCAGGCGGAAGATGCCGTCCACTCCGGCGAAGCCGTTGGGATTTTGCAAGGTGGCCGAGCCGTAATCGCCCATGCCGTTGCGGGCCAGGGCGGCGGCCAGGGCGGTGGAATCGTAGGCGATGCCGGCCAGGCCGCCCAGGCGGGCCGGCAGGCTGCCGAAAGCCTTGGCGTAGCGCTGCTCGAAGGCGACATGCCCGACGGTGGGCGGGGCCGGATACCAGCCGCCGACCAGGGCGGGCTCGGCGGCCAGCTTGGGGTCGTCCCACAGCAGGGTGCCGAGCAGACGCGGCACCTCGGCGCCGCCCTCGCTCATGTAATAAGACAGCAGCGAAGCGATGTTGCGCAGCCGCACCCCGTCGTCGGGCAGCAGCACGGCGTCGTAGGCCGAGCCGGGCACCCCCTTGGCCGTCACCCCCTTGCGGGCCGCGAAACGCTTGACCACCTGGGTGAAATCCGTGGCGGCGGGATCGTAATAATCCACGGCCACCAGTTCCAGGCCCTGGGCGGCGGCGGCCTCCCTGGCGGCATCGGCCACGGCGCGGCCGTAATCGTCAGAGCGGGCCAGCACGCCGATGCGCCGCAAGCCCTGCTCGTGGGCGTGGGCCAGGACGCGCGCCACCTGCGGGCCGGGCAGGAAGCCCAGGGCATAGATTCCGGTGCCCGCCACCGAACGGTCGGTGGTGTAGGCCAGCAGCGGGATGGCCTGCTCGCGGACCATGGGGGCGGCGGCCTTGACCTCGAAGCTGAAGACCGGCCCCAGGACGATGTCGGCGCCCTGGGCCATGGCGGCCTGGGCGGCGGCGGCGGCGCCCTCGGCGGTGCCCTTGGTGTCCAGCGGGATCAGGTTGAACTTGGCGTCGGCGATTTCGAACAGGGCCAGTTGCGCCGCGTTGGACAGCGCCTGGCCGATGGCGGCCTGGGGTCCCGACAGAGGCAGCAGCAGGGCGGCGCGCACCTCGCCCTGGTGGGCCGCCCTGGCCTGGGCGGGCGTGGGAGGAGCGGCG
>JAVBXM010000095.1 GCA_030824585.1 Phaeospirillum sp.
GACAAGCCTCCGCATGCCGAGGTGGCGCATCTGTCCAAGGACAAGCCGCGTCTGGCCAAGGCGGCGCCCCCCCGTCCCATGGCGCCCGCCGCCAAGCGCGCCAACGGCAAGAGCAACGGTCGTGGCAACGGGCGGGCCGAGGGCATCGTTCTTGACCTGGTCGCCGCCGGCGACAGCCAGGATGGCCAGTTCGAGCGTTATTGACCCGGCCGGGGCCGGTTCCGTCCGTGTGGCGGGCCGGCCCCACCCACCCGGACCGCATAGCGAGGGGATCGCCATGACCGCGACAGCTCTTCAGGCCGCTTCCAGCGGCAACCAGTATGTGACCTTGGGCCTGGGCGCCGAGGTGTTCGCCATCCATATCCAGTCGGTCAGTGAAATACTCGACATGCGTCCCGTCGCGCATGTTCCCGGCGCGCCGCCCTTCATGGTGGGGCTGATCGACGTGCGCGGCCGGGGCGTGCCGGTGGTCGACCTGCGGCAGAAGCTGGGGATGCCGACGGTGCCGCCCACCGAGCAGACCCGGATTCTGGTGCTCGAAGCCACCCTGGCCGGCAAGGCCGAGGTGATCGGCCTGCTGGTCGACCGGGTCTTCGAGGTGACCGAACTGGATGACGCCCAGGAGGCGGAGATCCCCGATATGGGCCGCCGCTGGCTTTCCGACTACATCGTCGGCATCGGCCGGCGAAATGGCGCCTTCGTCATCGTCTTTGCCATGGAGCGCCTGCTGTCCGACGATGAGATCGCGCTGGTGACGGGAGGCGGTGCCCGATGACCGGCCAGGACTCCCATGACGGCTTCCAGATGTCGCGGGCCGATTTCAACCGGCTGGCCGCCTTCATCAACGGCTACAGCGGCATCCGCATGCCCCCCACCAAGCGGGTCATGGTGGAGGGGCGCCTGCGCAAGCGCTTGCGCAGCCACGGCTTCCGGGACTTCGAATCCTATTGCCGCTATCTGTTCGACAATGGCGGCCTCGAGGACGAGGCCCCCCACATCATCGACGCCGTCACCACCAACAAGACCGAGTTCTTCCGCGAGCAGGAGCATTTTCATTTCCTGGTCGACCAGGCCCTGCCGAGCCTGATCGCCGAGCGCAATGCTCCCACGTTGAAGCTGTGGAGCGCGGCCTGCTCCATCGGCGCCGAGCCCTATACCCTGGCCATGATCATGGCCGATTATGCCCGTGTCCGCGGTGCCCTGCGCTATTCCATCCTGGCGACCGATCTTTGCATGGAGGTGCTCCAGAAGGCGGTCGCCGGTATCTATCCCGAGGACATCGTCGGTCCCATTCCCATGGAGATGCGGCGGCGCTACCTGCTGCGCCGCCGTGATGACGCGGTCCGGCAGGTCCGCATTGCGCCGGAAATCCGCCGCACCGTCCGCTTCGCCCGTCTTAATCTGATGGACGAGGTCTATTCGGTGGAGGGGTTCTACGACGTCATCTTCTGCCGCAACGTGCTGATCTATTTCGACCGGGCCGACCAGGAGGCGGTGCTGCGGCGCCTCGCCGGGCACCTGGTGCCGGGGGGCTATCTGTTCCTCGGCCATTCCGAGACCATCACCAACATGTCCCTGCCGCTGCAGCCGGCGGGGCCGACGATTTTCACCAAGGTCTGAAGGCGGGAGAGGGCGGATGGGGCACAAGATCAAGGCCTTGATCATCGACGATTCGGCAGCGGTCCGTCAGACCCTGACCGAGATTCTGAGCGCCGACGAGCGCATCGAGGTCATCGGCAGCGCCTCCGATCCCTTCGTGGCGGCGCGGCGGATGCAGGAGCAGGCCCCCGACGTCATCACGCTGGACGTGGAAATGCCGCGCATGGACGGCATCACCTTCCTGCGCAAGCTGATGGCCCAGCATCCGGTGCCGGTGGTCATGTGTTCCTCCCTGACCGAAAGCGGGTCGGAGACCCTGATGCAGGCGCTGGCCGCCGGCGCCGTGGACGTCATCCTCAAGCCCCGGGTCGATACCCGCCAGCTCTTGCGCGAGGCCGGGGTCAACATCTGCGACATCGTCGTGGCGGCGGCCGGGGCCAAGCTGGCCCACCTTCCCCTGCGGCGGTCGTCAGCCGTCGAAAAGAAGCTGACCGCCGACGCCATCATGCCGGCGCCATCGCCCTCCCGGGCCATGGCCCAGACCACCGAGCGGGTCATCTGCATCGGCGCGTCCACCGGCGGGACGGAATCCCTGCGCGAGGTGCTCGAGCAGCTTCCCGCCGACACGCCGGGCATCGTCATCGTCCAGCATATGCCGGAGAAGTTCACGGCGGCTTTCGCCCGCCGTCTCGACGGGCTTTGCGCCGTCACCGTCAAGGAGGCAGGGGATGGCGATCCCATCCTGCGCGGCCATGTGCTGATCGCGCCGGGCAACCGGCATCTGCTGCTGCAACGCTCGGGAGCCCGCTATCACGTGGCCGTCAAGGACGGGCCGCTGGTGTCGCGCCACCGGCCGTCGGTGGACGTGCTGTTCCGCTCGGCCGCCCAATATGCCGGGGCCAACGCCGTGGGCATCTTGATGACCGGCATGGGCGACGACGGTGCCCGGGGGTTGCTGGAGATGCAGCGCGCCGGGGCGCGGACCATCGCCCAGGACGAGGCGTCCTGCGTGGTGTTCGGCATGCCGAAGGAAGCCATTTCCCTGGGGGCCGCCGACCGCATCGTCGCCCTCAGCCAGATTCCTAATGAAATTCGCCGCGCCGGCGCGGACCGGTGACGGCACGAAATGGGGGATGGCCATGGACGGATCCTCGTATCGGCGCTCCTGGACGGCTCCGCCGCTCGACGAGCTCAAGCCGGCGGCGGCGGACACGGAAACCCTGTTCCTGGCGGTTGGCGAGCACCTGGGCCATGCCGCCACCGCCCTCGGCACCATGACCGAGGTGTTCGGAGCCCTGCGCGAACGGCTGGAGACGCCGGAACTGGTTCACGCCATCGCCTGCCTGGAGCAGGCCGCCACCGGGATTGCCGCCATCGGGCGGCGCAATGCCGGCAGTCTGGCCGAGCTGGAGCAGATGGAGGCCACCACCATCCTCATCCGCTCGCGTCTGGCCCGGCTGTGCAAGACCATTTCCGAGGTCCGCCTGCTGTCCATCAACGCCCGCATCGAATCGGCCCTTGTGGCGGACAGCACGGTGGATTTCACGGTTTTCACCCATGAGATCGGACGATTGTCGGGTTTGGCGGAGGAGGGGCTGGGTCAACTGGGCCAGGAGCTCGCCGCCCTGGGCTCGGTGGTGGGCGAGGCCCGTGGCGGGCGGCAACGCTTCGAGCAGACCCAGCGGGATTCGCTGGGGATGGTCGGTGATCGCATCGGCCGCAGCCTGGCTACCGCCGAGACCCACCGGCACGAGGCCTCCGAGGCGGTGACCGCCATCGCCGACAAGGCGCGGCAAATCGGCGCCCGGGTCGGCGCGGCGGTGATGGCCCTGCAAATCGGCGATATCTCCCGGCAGCGGATCGAGCATGTATGCGAGGCCCTGACCGGCCTCGACGATCCGGCCGCCATGGGGGCGGACATGGCCCTGTCGGAGGAGGCGCGGAGCAGCCTGACGGCTAGGCTTTGCCACCTGCAGGCGGCGCAACTGATCGGGACGGCCGATGAGCTTGACGATGGGGCCTGTGTGGCCATGGCCAACCTGGGGGCTCTGATCGACGAAGCCGGCCGCGTCCAGGATATGGGGAGCCGGGTGTTCGGGGGGGCTGATCGCGAACACGGCTCGTTCCTGCTGGAATTGGCCGAGCAGATGCGGAACGCGGAAGCCCTGATCCGGGGCTATGCCTCGGCCCGCGCCAACACCGAGACCCTGGTCCATGCCGTCTCGGATCGGGTCTCCGCCATGGTCAGCCACGTCCAGGCCGTCCATTCCATCGAAATCGACCTGCGGATCATGGGGCTGAATGCCACCCTCAAATGCAACCGCTTGGGCACGGGGGGGCGCGCCCTCAGCGTCATCGCCCAGACCCTGCGGACCTATGCCGGCTCCACGGTCGCCGATGCCGGCGAACTGATGGCGGGGCTTGAAGCCGTCATCGCCACCGCGCGAGGCCTCGGCACCCACTCCGACGGCGACGACGGAGGGACGGCCCTGGCCGACCTGATGGCCGCCATGAGTGTCGCGGCGGGGGTCTTGAAAAACACCGGGACGGACATGGCCGACGCGCTGATGACATTGGCGGGCGTCATGTCCGACGTCACCACCCGCCTGGACGACAGCACCCGACGCCTCAAGCGGGTGAAGGCCATCGCCTCCACCCTTCGGGGAGTGGCCGGCCGCCTGACCGATGCGGCGGGCGGTGTCATGCCCGACGACGGGCTGTCGGAGATTGTCCTGGGGCAACTGGCCGAGCGCTATACCATGGCGCGCGAGCGTGAAACCCACCTGTCCCACACCAATGGGGAAGGCTTTGCCCCGACCCAGGCGAGTGCGGACGCTTTTTCGGTCGATGACGTGCTGTTCTGACATCACGGACTCGCCAGGGCAGGCCTGACCGGGACACCCGGTCAGGCCGCCGGGCTTGTCTCAGAGTTCCGCTTCGGTGGAGAACAGCTCGATGATCCTGGGCGGCAGCGGCTTGGACCGGATCCGTCCCTGTTCGTGATCGAAAACCGTCCAGACCCTGGTTTCCGAACATTCGACGGCGATGACGCCGCCGTTATGCACCGTGTGCTGCAACTCGAAGGCGCTGCGGTGAAGGGCCGTGACCCGGGTCTCGATGATCAGGTCGTCGTCCCAGCGCGACGGAGCCTTGAACTGGGCCTTGTTGTCCACCAGCGGGATTCCGTCGATTCCGAACTCCGCGATCATGGACTTCAGGGTCAATCCGGCCCGCGCCAGCAGAGCGTGCACTGAGAAATCAAACCACACGAAATAATTCGGATTGAAGACGATCCCGGACGGATCGCAATGGCCGAATTCCACATGAACGGCTCGCGAGTTGGACAGCATGCTGATGCCTTTCGTCTGAGAGGTGGGGCCGCCCGTCGCCCCTTGGCCCGATAACCGGAGGGCGGCCACAGGAGGAGCTTGACCTCGGTGAGCTATTAGTTATGATACATAACGATTATATTCCATAAGAAAATAATGCGTCGCAGGGGAGGTGCCCATGGATAACCTGTTTCCCCAGGCCGGCCGGGCAGGGAGAAGGATGATGGCCGGACCCGTCAGGCAGATCAGGCTGGAGCAGTCCCGAGCGGTTCTCGAGCGGCGGGGCGACGGCGTGATCTATATGCGCTCGCCTGTGGCGTTGCCCGGCTATCCGTCCCGGGTGACCGACCGCCTGAGGCACTGGGCGGAGCAGGCCCCGCACCGGACCTTCATCGCCGAGCGGGACGGCAAGGGGGGCTGGCGCTCCTTGTCCTATGCCGAGGTTCTGGATACGGTCCGGCGCATCGCCCGGGCGCTGCTGGCCCGCCCGCTGTCCGCCGAACGCCCCGTGGTGATCTTGTCGGGCAACGGCATCGAGCACGCCTTGCTCGGCCTGGGGGCCATGTATGCGGGCATTCCCTATGCCCCGGTTTCCCCCGCCTACAGCCTGATGTCGTCGGATTTTTCCAAGCTGCGGCATATTTTCGCCCTGTTGACGCCGGGTCTGGTGTTCGCCGCCGGCGGCGCGGCCTATGCCAAGGCCATCAAGGCGGTGCTGCCCCCCGATTCCGGGGTCGAGCTGGTGCTGGCTGGAGATGATGATTGCGGCCTGGACGCCACCCATTTCTCCCGGCTTGCCGAGCAGCCGGCCGGTGAGGAGGTGGACGCGGCCAACCGGCGGATCGGCCCCGGCGATATCGCCAAATTCCTGTTCACCTCGGGCTCGACCGGCGTGCCCAAGGCGGTGATCAACACCCACCGCATGATGTGCGCCAACCAGGAAATGCTGCGCAACCAACTGCTGTTCCTTCAGGACGGGCCGCCGGTGCTGGTCGACTGGCTACCCTGGAACCATACGGCCGGCGGCAACAACGATTTCGGCCTGGTGCTTCATAACGGCGGAACCTTCCATATCGACGCGGGCAAGCCGACCCCGGCGGGCATCGAGACCACGGTGGCCAATCTCCGCGATGTCTCGCCCACCATGTTCTTCAACGTTCCCAAGGGCTACGAGGCGCTGATTCCCCATCTGCGGCGCGATCCCGGGCTTTGCCGGAGCTTTTTCGGGCGGTTGCAGGCCATGCACTATGCCGGTGCGGGGCTGTCCCAGGCGGTGTGGGACGCGCTGCGCGATCTGGCCATCGCCGCCGTGGGCGAAAGCATCGTGATGCTGACCGGGCTGGGCTGTACGGAAAGCGCCCCCAGCGCACTGTCCAGCGGCGGCGATACCCCACGCGCCGGGGTGGTCGGGCTGCCCCTGCCCGGGGTCGAGCTGAAGCTGGTTCCGACGGGTGAGCGCTACGAGGCCCGCCTGCGCGGCCCCAACCTTACCCCCGGCTATTGGCGCCAGGACGAGCTGACCCGGGCCGCCTTCGACGAGGAGGGATATTACCGGCTGGGCGACGCGCTGCGCTTCCTGGAGCCCTCCAGGCCCGAGGCCGGTCTGGTGTTCGACGGGCGCATCGCCGAGGACTTCAAGCTCGCCACCGGAACCTGGGTGTCGGTGGGGCAGGTGCGGCTTGGGGTCATCAACCATTTCGCCCCCCATGTCTCGGATGTGGTGGTCGCCGGCCATGACCGGGACGACCTGGCCGTCCTGGTCTTTCCCGATCCGGCCCATTGCCGCGAGCTTGCTCCCGATCTGCCGCCGTCGCCCAGCCTGGCCGAGATCGCCGGGCATCCGGCGGTCCGCGAGCGCTTCGCCCGGTTGCTGAGTGACATGGCCGGGCTGGCCACCGGCAGCTCCAACCGGGTCGAGCGGCTGGTCATCGCGTCCGAGCCGCCGTCCCTGGACGCCCACGAGGTCACCGACAAGGGGTCTCTCAATCAACGGGCCGTCCTGGCCCACCGCGCGGCGCTGGTGGCGGATCTGTATGCCGAGCCGCCGCCGCCGCATGTCATCACCGTCAAACAAGGAAAGCCGTCATGACGACTGCAAGCAAGGGCGTTTTTGCGAGTTGGGAGGATGTGTGGCTGCTCGGCGGGGTGCGGACCCCGTTCGTGGACTATAACGGGGCATTGGGCGGGGTCTCGCCCATCGACATGGGCATCAAGGTGGCCCGCGAGGCCTTTATCCGTTCGGGCGTCCCGGCGGCGGATGTCGGGACGGTGATCGCCGGCAACATGGCCCAGGCCTGCTTCGATTCCTTCATGCTGCCGCGTCATATCGGCCTTTATTCCGGGGTTCCGGTCGAGGTTCCCGCCCATCTGGTGCAGCGGGTCTGCGGCAGCGGCATCGAGGCGTTGAGCCAGTCGGCCGATGCCGTCGCGTTGGGCCGCGCCGACGTGGCGCTGTGTGTCGGCACCGAATCCATGAGCCGCAATCCCATCTCGGCCTATACCCACCGGTCGGGATTCAGGATGGGGGCGGCGGTGGAGTTCAGGGACTTCCTGTGGGAATCGCTGCGCGATACTGCGCCCGACATCACCATGGGCGATACCGCCGAGAATCTGGCGCGGACCTACGGCATCACCCGCCAGGAGGTCGATGCCTTCGCCGCCCGCAGCTTCGAAAAGGCCCTGGCCGCCCAGGCGGAGGGCTTCTTCGACGGCGAGATCGCCGTCCTGGAGGATGAAGCCTTCGAACTGCCGGGCTATGCCACGCGCCGGCTGAAGCTGCGCGGCGAGAAGCGGATCGCCGCCGATACCCATGTCCGGCCCTCGCCGGTCGAGGCCCTGGCCAAAATCCGCCCGGCTTTCGGTGGCGTCCAGACCGGCGGCAACAGCTCGGGCGTGGTCGACGGGGCCGCCGCCGGCCTGGTGGTGTCTGGCACCTATGCCTGGGGGCGGGACAAATGGCCGCTGGCCCGGCTGGTGGGCGCGGTATCCATCGGCGTGCCTCCGGAAATCATGGGGATCGGCCCGGCTCCGGCCATTACCGCGCTGCTCGACCGGGTGGGGCTGCCGCTGTCGGCCATCGACCGCTTCGAGATCAACGAGGCCTTCGGCGCCCAGGCCATCGCCGTGTGCCGCGAGCTGAAGCTCGATATGGAGCGCCTCAACGTCAACGGCGGCGCCACCGCTATCGGCCATCCCCTCGGCGCCACCGGGGTGCGGCTGGCCATCACCATCTCCCGCGAGCTGCGGCGGTCCGGGGGGCGCTATGGCATCGCCTCGGCCTGCATCGGCGGCGGGCAGGGCATCGCGCTGCTGGTGGAAAATCCCGAGGCGGCCAATTAGTCAGACAGGAAAGGAGGTCATCATGAATCCCAAGGGACAGATTGCCATCGTCACCGGTGCCGGATCGGGGCTGGGGGCGGAAACAGCCGCCAGACTGGCGGCGGCCGGGGCCAGGGTCGCGGCGGTGGACCTGAATTTCGAGGCGGCCAACGCCGTCGCCGCCCGGATCGGCGGCGTAGCGTTTCAATGCGACGTCGCCGACCCAATGGCCGGGGCCAAGGTCATGGAGTCCATCGACGCCGCCCTGGGCCAGCCCCGTATCTTGGTCAATTGCGCCGGAATCGGCGCGGCCAAGCGCGTGGTCGGCAAGGACGGCCCCATGGCGCTCGAGGATTTCGACCGCATCATCCGGGTCAATCTGTCGGGCACCTTCAACATGATCCGTCTGGTCGCCGCCCGGATGACCGGGTTGGAGCCGCTGGAGGACGGCGAGCGCGGCGTGATCATCTCCACCGCCTCGGTCGCCGCCTATGAAGGGCAGATCGGCCAGGCCGCCTATGCCGCCTCCAAGGGCGGGATCGTGGCGCTGACCCTGCCCATCGCCCGCGAACTGGCGCAGTTCGGAGTCCGGGTGATGACCCTGGCCCCGGGCCTGTTCTTGACGCCGCTGATGCACACCTTGCCGCCCGACGCCCAGGCCAGCCTGGCCGCCTCGATTCCCTTTCCCAAGCGGCTGGGCCAGGCCGGGGAATACGCGGCCCTGGCCCTTCATTGCGTCGAGAACACTTTCCTGAACGGCGAGGTCATCCGCCTGGATGGCGCCCTGCGGCTGGCACCCAAGTAAGGCAGAGCTATTCGCCCTCGGCGAGGTCGTCGCCGACCGGGTCCGACGACATCTTCTGGAGCTTCGGCAGAAGCTCCAGAAGGGTTCCGCACGCTTCCTCGCCGATCAGATCCCTCAGCCGGGTTTCGTGCTCCTCGCGCAGCCGGGTCAGGATCTTCATCAGCTCCAGCCCCTTGTCGGTGAGGTGAAGGGTATAGGAGCGGCGGTCGCTTTCCGCCCTGATCCGCCGCACCAGCTTGCGCTTTTCCAGCCCGTCGAGAAGCGGCACCACATTGGCGCGCTTGATGCCCAGAACAGCCGAGAGCTCGGCTTGGCGGATGCCGGGATTGTACTGGATCAGGGTCAGCACGGAATGCTGGGCCGGGCGGATATCCACCGCCGAGAAACTGCGGATGAAATCGTGGAATACCGCCAGCTGGGCCAGCCGCAGCAGGAATCCGATCTGGGTCGGCAGGGGGCCGAGCGAGATTCCGCCCGCCGGCCCATGGGGGGCGGCGTCCTTGGGACCCTCTGAAATAGCTGAATTTTTCATGGTATGGCGAGATTCCTGGCCCGATGCGGGGTGGCCCTAGTTAGTCGGTTTCCAATCCATTGTCCAGAGGCAATGGCGCTATTGACACAAACATGATAGTTATAGATCATAACAAAAAATTGCAGGTGGAAAATCTTCCGCCGATACAAGCAGAGACCGGTCCCGATCAAGGGGCCGGCGGATCCGAAAAGCAGGTCCAGGGAGGTAGGAAATGTCTAGGAATATGGCAGTGATGGTCACGATTCTGGCCGCGGCAACCTGGGGGGCGGATGCCGCCCGGGCCGCCGATATCAAGATCGGCTACACCTTGTCGATCACCGGTCCGGCGGCCTCTCTCGGAGTGCCGCAGAAGAACACGGTCGGCATCCTTCCCGCCGAGATCGGCGGTCACAAGGTTCGGTATATCGTTCTCGACGACGGCGGCGACGCCACCCGGTCGGTGGCCAATGCCCGCAAGCTGGTCACCGAGGAAAAGGTCGATGTCCTGATCGGCTCGTCCATCACGCCGCCGACCATGCCCCTGCTTGACGTGGCGGCGGAAACCGGCACGCTGCTGATCGCCAATGTTCCGGCGCAGCGGACGGTTTCGCCGGTCGACGACAAGCGGCGCTGGGTGTTCAAGGTCATTCAGGGCGAGGCTCTGCTGGCCAGGGCCATCGCCGACCATATGGCCAAGGCCGGGATCAAGTCGGTGGGTTTCATCGGCTTCAACGACGCCTATGGCGAGGGTTATTACAACGAATTCAAGACGCTGTTGCCCGAACGGGGCATCGCTATCGCCGCCAAGGAGGGGTTCGCCCGCGCCGATACCAGCGTCACCGGACAGGTGCTGAAACTGCTGGCGGCCAAGCCCGACGCGGTTCTGGTGGTGGCGGCCGGCACGCCGGCGGTGCTTCCCGCCAAGACCCTGAAGGAACGCGGCTTCGACAAGACCATCTATCAGACGGCCGGTATCGCCACCCAGGACTTCATCCGGGTCGGGGGCAAGGACGTGGAGGGCACGGTGTTTTCCGCCGGCCCGGTGCTGGTCGCCGAGCAACTGCCCGCCCATAACGCCAGCCGGGCCATCGGGATGGACTATATCAAGCGCTATGAGGAGGCCTACAAGACGCCTTTCGCCGCGTTCGGCGCCCATGTGGACGACGCCGTCCGCTTCATCTCGCGCGCCGTGCCGCCGGCCTTGAAGGCGGGCACGCCCGGCACCCCCGCCTTCCGCGCGGCACTGCGCGATGCCCTCGAAACCGGCGGTGAAGTGCCGCTGGCCCATGGCGTCGCCAATATCACCGCCAAGGACCACAACGGCCTGGACGATCGCGCCGCCGTGATGGTCCGCATCGAGAACGGTGCGTGGAAGCTCGTCCCCTGATCGGCCCGTGTTCCGGGCGGGCGTCCTGAGCGCCTGCCCGGACGGGATGCATCGCAGACGGTCAAGGATGGGGCACGATCGTGGATTCCACCATACTGATGTTTCTTGTACAGGACGGCGTCGTCAACGGCGCGGTTTACGCCCTGCTGGGGGTGGCGCTGGTGCTGGTCTTTACCGTCACCAGGGTCGTCTTCATACCGCAAGGGGCCTTCGTGGCCTATGGCGGGCTGACCATGGCGGCGCTGGAGGCGGGGCGTACCCCCGGGACCGCATGGCTTTTGCTGGTCATGGGCGTCGTGGCGGCGGGCATGGAGCTGTTGCGCCGATGGGGAACGTCGCCACCCCGCGTTATGGCGCGCATCCTCGCGGTGGATATCGGGGTGCCGTGCGGCCTTCTGGCGGTGTCCCTGTGGCTTCCCGGCCATGGTCTGGGGCAGTGGGCGAATATTCTTCTGACCTTCGCCCTGGTGATTCCCATCGGCCCGGTCCTTTACCGCATCGCCTTTCAGCCGCTGGCCGATGCCTCGGTCCTGGTGCTTTTCATCGTCGCGGTCGGCATTGACCTGACCATGACCGGGCTGGGGCTGGTGTTTTTCGGGCCCGAGGGATACCGCACCGAAGTCTTCTCGGCGGTGTCGTTTTCCGTGGGGCCGCTCAACATCTCGGCCCAGAGCATCTGGATCGTCGCCATGGCGGCCATGCTGCTGGGCGGGCTGTTCGTCTTCTTCGAGCGTACGCTGCTGGGCAAGGCGCTGCGCGCCTCGGCGGTCAACCGGCGCGGCGCCCGGCTGGTCGGCATCCCGACCTCGCTGTCGGGCCGCACCGCCTTTGGCCTGGCCGCCTTCATCGGCTGCCTGTCGGGGCTTTTGATCGCGCCGGTGACCACGATCTACTTCGATACAGGCTTCATGGTCGGCCTCAAGGGCCTGATCGGGGCCATCATCGGCGGATTGATCAGCTATCCGGTCACGGCCGTCGCCGCCCTGGTGGTCGGCCTGCTGGAAGCGTTCTCCTCCTTCGAGGCCAGCGCCTTCAAGGAGGTCATCATCTTCACCGTCATCATTCCGGTTTTGCTGTGGCGTTCGCTGACCCGGCCACACATCGAGGATGAAGAATAATGAGCAGACTTGCCAAGCCATCCATCGCCGCCGCCGCCCTTTGCCTGATCTTTCCGCTGGTGCCGGTGGTTCCCGAGTTCTGGGTCACTCTGATGAACTATATCGGCCTCGCGGCGCTGGTCGCCATGGGGCTGGTGATGCTGACCGGAGTGGGCGGCATGACCTCGTTCGGGCAGGCGGCCTTCGCGGGATTCGCGGCCTATGCCACGGCGGTGCTGTCCACCGCCTACGACGTGTCGCCCTGGATCAATCTGCTCATCGGGCTGGCGCTGTCGGGCGGCGTCGCCCTTGCCATCGGCTGCATCACCGTGCGCCTGTCCGGCCATTACCTGCCGCTCGGCACCATGGCCTGGGGGATCAGCTTCTACTACCTGTTCGGCAATCTTCAGGTGCTGGGCGCCCATGACGGCATCACCGGCATTCCGCCGCTGACCATTTCGGGGCATGCCCTGACC
Source organism: Phaeospirillum sp. (assembly GCA_030824585.1). Taxonomy (GTDB): domain Bacteria; phylum Pseudomonadota; class Alphaproteobacteria; order Rhodospirillales; family Magnetospirillaceae; genus Phaeospirillum. The sequence goes on from JAVBXM010000095.1 coordinate 12,523, forward strand.
CAGGGGCGATCCTACTATTACGTCATCTGGGGCTTTGTCCTGGCCGCCGTGGTGCTGTCCGAGAATCTGTTGGATTCCCGCGTCGGGCGGGCCATCCGCGCCCTGCGCGCCGGCAGCGTCGCCGCCGAGGCCCATGGCGTCAATACCGCGCGCACCAAGCTGGTGGTCTTCGTCTACGCCGCCTTGCTGGCATCCCTTTCGGGGTGGCTGTACGCCCATCTGCAACGCTCGGTCAATCCGACGGCCTTCGGGCTGCATGCCGGCATGGAATACCTGTTCATGGCCGTGCTGGGCGGGGCCGGCAACGTCCTGGGCGCGGTGCTGGGCGCGGCCATCACCATGATTCTCAAGGACCAGCTGCAAAACATCCTGCCCAGGCTGCTGGGGACCCAGGGCAATTTCGAGATCGTGGTGTTCGGCCTTTGTCTGGTGGCTCTGCTCCAGACCACCCGGGAGGGGTTGTGGCCGTTCATCGCCCGCTTCGGCCCGGCCCGGCCCGACAAGGTGATATCCCCCCATGCCGCCGCGCTTGGCGCGCGCTCCATGCCCGAGAAGGGCGCCCGTCTGCTTCAGGTCCGCGACGTCTACAAGAATTTCGGCGGCCTGATCGCGGTCAACAATGTCAGCTTCGACGTCCGGGCGGGCGAGGTCGTCGGGCTGATCGGTCCCAACGGCGCCGGCAAGAGCACCACCTTCAATCTGGTCACCGGTCTGGCCACCTTGTCGGGGGGCGAAGTCACCTGGCTGGGAGAGCGGATCGGCGGCAAGTCGGCCCGTCAGATATCACGGCGCGGCATCGCGCGCACCTTCCAGCATGTGAAGCTGATCCCCGACATGACCGTCTTGGAGAACGTGGCGCTGGGCGCGCATCTGCGCGGCCGGGCCGGGGTGCTGCGCGGCATGCTGCGCCTGGACCGCTCCGAGGAGGCGCGCCTGCTGCGCGAGGCCGCCCGGCAGTTGGAGCGGGTGGGGCTGGGCGATCACATGCACCGCCCGGCGGGCAGTCTGGCCCTGGGACAATTGCGGATCGTCGAGATCGCGCGCGCGCTCTGCCTCGATCCCGTCCTGCTGCTGCTGGACGAGCCGGCGGCGGGCCTGCGCCATCTGGAAAAGCAGTTCCTTTCGCGGCTGCTGTGCCGTCTGCGCGACGAGGGAATGGCCGTGCTGCTGGTGGAGCACGACATGGATTTCGTCATGGGGCTGACCGACAAGCTGGTGGTCCTGGATTTCGGCCAGATCATCGCCACCGGCACGCCCGACGAGGTCAGGAGCGACCCCAAGGTACTGGAAGCCTATCTGGGAGGCGTCGCATGAGCATCTTGTCCATCGACGGCGTTTCGGTCTCCTATGGCAAGGTCGAGGCCGTCCACGACGTATCGCTGAAAGTCGAGGCCGGAGCCATCGTCACGGTGATCGGCGCCAACGGCGCCGGCAAGACCACCCTTCTCGGCGCCGCCATGGGGCTGCTGGAGTGCCGGGGCGACATCCATCTGGACGGCCGTCCGCTGGCCCGTATGCTCGTCGAAGCCCGGGTCGAGGCCGGCATGTGCCTGGTGGCCGAAAAGCGCGAGCTGTTCGGCACCATGCCGGTGGAGGACAATCTTCTGCTGGGGGGCTTTCGCGTTTCGCGGGCCGAGCGGCGCCGGGGGCTGGAAGAGGTCTATGGCCGCTTTCCCCGCCTGAAGCAGCGCCGCGGGCAGACCGCCGGGACCCTGTCGGGGGGCGAGCGCCAGATGCTGGCCATGGGGCGCGCCCTGATGGGGCGGCCCAGGCTTCTGATGCTCGACGAGCCCAGCCTGGGCCTGGCCCCGCTGATCGTGCGCGACATCCTGGGCATCGTCGCCGAGCTGCGCCAGACCGGCGTGGCCATCCTGCTGGTCGAGCAGAACGCCCGCGCCGCCCTGGAGATCGCCGACTATGGCTATGTCATGGAACTGGGCGAGGTGATCATGCACGGCCCCGCCCGGCGGCTGGCCCATGATCCGCGCGTCATCGAAAGCTATCTCGGGGTCGGTTCCCATCGGGAAGCCCCCGCTCAATATGTCGAGGCTGGGGAACAGGCATGATCTACAAGGCTCCGTTGGATGATATCGGCTTCGTCCTTTCCCATGTGGTCGGGATCGAGGCCATGGCGGCGCAAGGCCTGTTCGGTGACCTGGATGCCGAGGTGATCGACGCCGTCCTGTCCCAGGCCGGGCGGTTCGTCGAGCGCGAGGTGGCGCCCCTCAACCATCGTTCCGATCAGGTGGGTGCCGGCTTTTCCAACGGCGCGGTGACGACGCCGCCGGGGTGGAAGGAGCTTTACGCCCACTGGATCGAAGCCATGTCGGGAGCCATGACCGCGCCGCCGGAATTCGGTGGGCCGGGGCTGCCCAGTCTGGTGGAAACCGCCGCCATGGAAATGGTGACCAGCGGCTGCATGTCGTTTTCCATGGGGCTGGTGGTGTCGCAGGGCGCGGCCGATACCCTGCTGGCCCATGCCGACGAGGCCCTCCGGCGGGTCTTCGTGCCCCGGCTGGTTTCGGGCGAGTGGATGGGAACCATGGACATGACCGAGCCCCATGCCGGTTCGGACCTGACCTTTCTCAAGACCAGGGCGGTGCCCCAGGGCGACGGGTCGTACCGGCTGTTCGGCCAGAAGATCTTCATCTCGTATGGCGAGCATGATCTGGCGGAAAACATCATCCATCTGGTGCTGGCCCGCCTGCCCGACGCCCCGGCCGGGACCAAGGGGCTGTCGCTGTTCCTGGTTCCCAAGATCCTGGTCAATGACGACGGAAGCCTGGGCGGGCGCAACGACGTGGCCTGTGTCGGCATCGAGCACAAGATGGGCATCAGGGCCAGCCCCACCTGCTCCATGGCCTATGGCGACGGCCCCGGCGCCAGGGGCTGGATCATCGGGCGCGAGAACGGCGGCCTTGCCTGCATGTTCACCATGATGAACAAGGCCCGGCTGGCCACCGGCCTTCAAGGCGTCTCCATCGGCGAGCGCGCCTATCAGCAGGCCCTGGCCTATGCCATGGAACGCCGCCAGGGCCGCGCCCGGGGTGCCGGATTCGGCATGGCCCGCATCACCGAACATCCCGATGTGGCGCGGATGCTGATGACCATGCGCAGCCAGGTGATGGCGGCGCGGGCCATCTGCTACGCCGCCGCCCAGGCCATCGATCTGGCCCATGCCGGTCCCGACGATGCCGCGCGGGAACGGGGCGAGGCGCGGGCCGGCCTGCTGACCCCCGTCGCCAAGGCGTTCTGCACCGAAATCGGCGTCGAGGTCGCCTCCCTGGGTATCCAGGTCCATGGCGGGATCGGCTTTGTCGAGGAAACCGGCGCGGCCCAGCATCTGCGCGATATCCGCATCGCCCCCATCTACGAGGGGACCAACGGCATGCAGGCCATCGATCTGGTCAACCGCAAGATCCGCCGCGACGGCGGCCGGGCGGCCCAGGAGGCCATCGGCGAGTTCAAGGCCGCCGCCCGGCGGTTTTCGGACCTGAACCGCGACGGGACGGCCGCCGGAACTCTGGACCAGGCACTGGACAGCCTGGAGCGGGCGACACTCTGGCTGCTGGACAAGGGCCGGGGCGAGGGCGAGATTCTGGCCGGGGCCTCGGCCTATCTGCGCCTGTTCGGCCTGGCGGCCGGCGCCGCCTATCTGGCCAGGGGGCTG
>JAVBXM010000049.1 GCA_030824585.1 Phaeospirillum sp.
TAACCGCACAGTGTGACGTTTCCGCTTTCTGGTCAAACGAAGGGGCGCCGGTGTGAACCGGCGCCCCTTTCATTTGCCGTCCCGCCAATAAGAGTCGCTCAGCCCGCCTCGTCATCGTGGAGCAGGCGTCCCGATTCCTCCAGCTCCAGCACCATCCGCACCAGGGCGGACAGGCTGTCGGCGGCCATCTTCTCCATGACGCGGGCCCGATGAATCTCGACGGTGCGGACGCTGATCCCCAACTCGACGGCCGCCGCCTTGTTGGACAGGCCCTGGGCGACCAGCACCATCACCTGGTATTCGCGCGGCGTAAGGGAGTTGGCGCGTTCCTCGATGCCGTTGACGCGGCTGCGCTCGACCCAGTCGCGCTCGCTGCGCGCCAGGGCCTTGGTCACCGCCGTCAGGAAGACCCCGTCGTCGAAGGGCTTCTCGATGAAGTCGGTGGCGCCCTCCTTGAGGGCCTGGACCGCCATGCTGACGTCGGCATGGCCGGTGATGACGATGAGCGGCAGGTCGATGTCGCGGTCCTGCAGGATACGCAGCAGGTCCAGCCCGCTCATGCCCGGCATGCGGACATCGGCGACCACGCAACCGGGGCCGTTTCCCTTCATTCCATCGGCGACGAAGCTTTCGGCGTCGGGATAGGCCTGCACGGCATGCCCGGCGGCCTCGAGCAGCATGCGAAGGGAATCGCGGACCGCGGAATCGTCATCCACCACGTGAATCTGGGGGGCCGTCGTCATGACCGACCTTTCCTCATGGAAGCAGTTGAACCAATGATTGGGCGGTCATTTCGCCCGTAGAGAAGATGAACCACGGCAGGCATCTTGTAAACCCGCGGTGGCTTTAGCGGCGCTGGGAAAGAAGCTGGGCCAGTTCGACCGCCGTCTTGACCCCCATTTTCTCGAAAAGATGGGCCCGGTGAACTTCGACGGTGCGCATGGTGATCCCCAAATCGTCGGCGATCACCTTGTTCAGCTTGCCGGCCAGCACTTTTTCCATGACCTGCCGTTCGCGCAGCGTCAGGTTTCCCAGACGCTGGGCCAGCGAGGCGGCATCGGCGTCGCTGGCCATCCGCTCGGCCTCCCAGGCCAGGGCCTCGATCACCTTGTCCACCAGATCGTTGTCGTTGAACGGCTTCTCGACGAAGTCGCGGGCACCCTTCTTCAGGGCCGACACCGCCATGGGCACGTCGCCGTGGCCGGTCAGGAAGATCACCGGCAGCTTGGCGCCCATCTCGCACAGGCGGTCGAACAGCTCCAGACCGGTCATGCCCTCCATGCGGATATCGAGAACCAGACACCCGCTGCTCCCGATGGTCCAGGCGGCCAGGAAGTCCTCGGCCGAGACAAAGCATTCGGCGTTGACCCCGCGCGACTGGAACAGCCATCCCAGCGCATCGCGGATCGCCTCGTCGTCATCGACGATATAGACCACGCCCGTGTTCATCCGGCCATCTCCGGCAAGGTGAAGAGAAAGATGCTGCCGCCGTCCGGGTTCGGTTCGAACCACAGATGGCCGCGGTGAGCTTCGACGATGGAGCGGCAGATGTTCAAGCCCATTCCCATCCCGGCCTCCTTGGTGGTGAAGAACGGGCTGAACAGATTGGCCGCCACCTCGGGAGCGATGCCGGTGCCGCGGTCGGCGATGCGGATGCGGGCCTGGCCGTCCAGGCTTTGCAGCGAGATGGACAGGGCGCGCTGCGACCGGGGGGTCTGGCCCATGGCCTCGATGGCGTTGCGCACCAGATTGAGGATGACCTGCTCGATCAGGATGTGGTCGGCCTCCACCCTGGGCCGGACCCCGTCCATGTCGAGGTCGACCCGAATGCCGCGCTTGCGGGCGTCGGATTCGAGGAAGCCCACGGCGCCCTCGATGATCTCGTCGAGGAAGCAGGGCACCACCATCGGCTCGCTCTTGCGCACGAAGTCGTGGATGCGCCGGATGATCTGGCCGGCCCGCTGGGCCTGGGCCCCCAGCTTGGTGAGCGGCGGCACCAGTTCCTCGGCCTTGGTGTCGCCGGCCGACAGGCGGTTGAGGCAGCCGGTGGCGTAAGACGCGATGGCCGATAGCGGCTGGTTCAACTCGTGGGCCAGAGTGGAAGCCATCTCGCCCATGGTGATCAGCCGCGCGGTATGCTGCAGCTTCTCCTGGTGCTGGCGCGACAGTTCCTCGGCCCGCTTGCGCTCGGTGACGTCGAGGACCGAGGCCATCCAGCCGGTGTGGCGCCCGTCGGAATCGATCAGCGGCGCCTCGTAGATCAGCGCGTTGAAGCGCTCGCCGTTCTTGCGCCGGAACACCAGTTCGAAGCCCTCGACCGGCGCCTCGCCGCGCAGCACCGCCCGGTGCAGTTCGTAGGTGTGCTCCAGGTCTTCCGGCACCCAATAGAGCATGGGCGGCACGGTGCCCACCAGTTCGTCGGCGGTCCAGCCCACCATGTGGCAGAAGGCGGGATTGACGTAGGTGATCCGCCCCTCCAGGTCGCGGGCCCGCATGCCGACGGTAAGCGAATCCTCCATGGCCTTCCTGAAGGAATGCTCGGTCCTGAGCGCCTGTTCGGCCGCCAGCCGCCGCCGCACGTGGCGCCGCAGCGCCCACAGGCTGGACACCGACAGGATCGACAGGATGAAGATCGCCGCCGCCAGCACGTTGCGCAGCAATTGCGGATCGCTGTGATAGGAGATCGCCACCAGTTCCAGGCCGTGGCCGGGCGGCTCGAAGCGCAGATTGTAGCTGGCGCCGGGCTCGGACGGCGACAGTTGCGACTTGGCGGCCAGCAGGGTGCCGTTGCTGTCGTGGATCTCCAGCCGGTAGGCCTGGGCGAACCACCAGGGCACGTGGTGGGCCAGCATGGCGTCCAGCGAGAACACCCCGGCCACCGTCCCGGCGAAATGCCCGCCCCGGAAGAAGGGAACCTGCGCCTCGAAGCGCGCCCCCTTGCCCTCCACCGTGAAAGGCGGACCGAAGACCGGGCGTCCGGAGGAGCGAGCCAGGGCCAGGGTACTCGGCCACTGGGGGTCGCCCCCCAGCGCCGCCCCCGTCTCGACCGGCGGCAGGGACTGAACGACCTCGCCGACGGCGTCGCGGACGATGATCCGCTCGACCTCGGGATCGGCGGAGATCAGGGCCCGGCCCTGCAGGACGAACTCGCCCGACCCGGCGCCGCCGCGCCCCGCCAGCTCGGCCAGTTGCCCCAGCCGCTCGACCCCCGAGGACAGGTGGAAATAAAGGTTCTGCTCGACCCACAGGATATCTTGAATCAGGACCCGCTTTTCCTCTTCCACCTCGTTGCGGTGCAAAAGCCACAGCAGCACGCCCAGCAGCATGACCACCAGCCCCATGGCCACCACGGGCATGGCCTGAATGGCATGGCGGTCTCTGAGGGCCTTGGGGGCGTTCATGGGTCCTTTCCGCTTGTGGATCACCACAATGGCCGAGGTTTTAGCGGATTCCTATAGTAGTCTGGAATAGCCCAACCTACGGGCATCTTGGGAGGAAATATCATGAAGTTGGGAACCCTCATCGCGGGGGCCATTGGCGCCTGCTTGCTTGCCGGCACCGCCATGGCCCAGCAGGCTCAGCCGATCGTCATCAAGTTCAGCCATGTTGTCGCCCCCGACACGCCCAAGGGCAAGGGTGCCGAGTACTTCAAGAAGCTGGCCGAGGAACGCACCAAGGGCCGCGTCAAGGTCGAGGTCTATCCCAACAGCCAGCTCTACAAGGACAAGGAAGAGATGGAGGCCCTGCAACTGGGCGCCGTCCAGATGCTCGCCCCGTCGCTGGCCAAGTTCGGCCCGCTGGGCGTCAAGGAATTCGAGGTCTTCGACCTACCCTACATCTTCCCCAGCAAGGACGTGCTGCGCGCCGTCACCGGCGGCCCGGTGGGCGCCAGCCTGCTGAAGAAGCTGGAAGGCAAGGGCATCATCGGCCTGGCCTACTGGGATAACGGCTTCAAGATCCTGAGCGCCAACAAGCCCCTCATGTCCCCGGCCGACCTCAAGGGCGTCAAGATGCGCATCCAGTCGTCCAAGGTTCTGGATGCCGAGATGCGCGCCCTGGGCGCCCTGCCCCAGGTCATGGCCTTCTCGGAAGTCTATCAGGCGCTGCAGACCGGCGTGGTCGACGGCACCGAGAACCCGCCCAGCAACATGTACACCCAGAAGATGCACGAGGTGCAAAAGCACGCCACCATGACCAACCATGGCTATCTCGGCTATGCGGTGATCGTGAACAAGAAGTTCTGGGAAGGCCTGCCGGCCGATATCCGCGCCACCCTGGAAGGCGCCATGAACGAATCCACCGTGTTCGCCAACGCCATCGCCCAGACCGAGAACGACGATGCGGTGAAGGCCATGAAGGCCTCGGGCAAGACCGCCTTCCACGACCCCTCGGCCGCCGAGATCGAAGCCTGGCGCAAGGCCCTGCTGCCCGTCCACAAGGACATGGAAGGCCGCGTGGGCAAGGACCTGATCGAGTCGTTCTACAAGGAAGCCGCTAAGTTCGGCTTCAAGAACTGATCTCGTGATCTGAACGGGGTGCCAGGCCGGGCACCTCGTTCCCTTCGCCCCTTTTGATTCATCCGGCTTTCGTGGGAGGCCCCATGCTGAGAGCCCTCGATCACCTAGAGGAATGGCTGATCGCCTTTCTCATGGGCACGGCGACGCTGATCATCTTCGTCGCCGTCATGCAACGCTACGCGGCGGGCACCGATCTGCTGTACCCCGTCGTCGGGCACCTGGATTTCTCCTGGGCCCAGGAACTGTGCATCATCATGTTCGTCTGGATGGCCAAGTTCGGCGCCGCCTACGGCGTACGGACCGGTATCCACGTGGGTGTCGACGTGGTGATCAACCGCCTGAACCCCCAGTGGCGTTCCAAGTTCATCGTGTTCGGCCTGCTGGCCGGCGCCACCTTCACCGGCATCATCTCGTTCATGGGCGGCCATTTCGTGATGGAGAACGGCGCGCATTACGCCTTCCTCCACGCCCTCGGCCTGCCCACCGGCGACCTCTACGAAGGCCCCATCACGCCGGACATGGAGATGCCCACCTGGATCGTCTATTCGGCAATCCCGTTGGGCTCGGCCCTGATGTGCTTCCGCTTCCTGCAGGTCTGCGTCGACTTCATCAAGACCGGCGAGCTTCCCCATCACGACCACGGCCATGTGGAAGGCCTGGAGGAAGACACCACCGATCCCCAGCGCGCCGCCCAGGATATCAACTGGTTCGAAATGGCCGACAACCTTCACCCCAAGGACGGTAAAGACGACAAGGGTGATCACCAAGGGGAGAAGCGGCCATGAACTCCGCCGTCATCTTCGGGCTGCTGATCGTGCTGATGCTGACCGGCATGCCCATCTCCATCTCGCTGGGCCTCACCGTCCTCTCCTTTCTGTTCCTCTTCACCCAGGTACCCATCGAATCCGTGGCACTGAAGCTGTTCACCGGCATCGAGAAGTTCGAGATCATGGCGATCCCGTTCTTCATCCTGGCCGGCAACTTCCTCACCCATGGCGGCGTGGCGCGGCGCATGATCAACTTCGCCACCGCCATGGTCGGCCATTGGCACGGCGGCCTCGGCCTGGCCGGCGTCATGGCCTGCGCCCTGTTCGCCGCCGTGTCGGGATCGAGCCCCGCCACCGTGGTGGCCATCGGCTCGATCATCCTGCCCGCCATGGTCAAGCAGGGTTTCCCCAACAAGTTCGGCGCCGGCGTCATCACCACCTCGGGCGCGCTGGGTATTCTCATTCCGCCCTCGCTGGTGATGGTCATGTACGCGGTGGCCACCAACACCTCGGTGGGCGCCCTGTTCATGGCCGGCGTCATCCCCGGCCTGGCCCTGGCCACCGTGCTGGGCGCGGTGACCTGGTACATCGCCTGGAAAAACGACTATCCCCGCCTGCCCGCCGCCTCCTGGGGCCAGCGCCTGCGGGCCTTGCGCGAGGCCATCTGGGGCCTGGCCCTGATCGTCATCGTCATCGGCGGCATCTATACCGGCATCTTCACCCCCACCGAGGCGGCGGCCATGAGCGCGGTCTACGCCTTCATCATCGCGGTGTTCGTCTATAGGGACATGCCGCTGAAGGGCGTGGGCAAGATCCTGCTGTCGTCGGCCTCCATGTCGGCCATGCTGCTGTACATCATCACCAACGCGGTGCTGTTCAGCTTCGTGCTCGCCAACGAAAACATCCCTCACGCCATCGCCGACTGGATCGTCGGCAAGGAATTGGGGGTGATCGCCTTCCTGCTGGTGGTCAACGTCCTGCTGCTGGTCGCCGGCAACTTCATGGAACCGTCGTCCATCGTGCTGATCATGGCCCCCATCCTGTTCCCGGTGGCCATGAAGCTGGGCATCGACCCCGTCCACTTTGGCATCATGATGGTGGTCAACATGGAGGTCGGCATGTGCCATCCCCCTGTGGGCCTCAATCTCTATGTGGCATCGGGGATCACCAAGATGGGCATTACCGAGCTGACCGTGGCGGTGTGGCCCTGGCTGCTGGCCATGCTGGGCTTCCTGGTGGTGGTGACCTACTGGCCGCCGCTGTCCATCTGGCTGCCCAAGGCACTGGGCGTGATGTAGCCCCCGAGCCCGTGACACTTTCTCAGGGGCAGGCCCGCAGCCGGGTCTGCCCCTTTTCCTTGGGCAAGTCGCGACAGTGTCCGTCCACGCACAGCCGCCAGTCGTCGGTGAAGTCCGAGCGGGCCAGAACGATCTCCTCCATCACCATATCCGGATGCCAGACCCAACGGCCACCCCGCAGAACCGCCTCGAGCGGCGGCTCCATGCCGGCGCCGCTGCCCATGACCGAGGCTTGGTGGAGGCGTAGCCGGCCGGAGTCCACCCGCCAGTCCTCGCGCCACTCCACCTTCTCCACCGAATGGGTCCAAGCCAGGGTGAAGTGATCCGAAGGGGTCGCCACCGCCAATCCGGCGACGACCACCATGCACAGACCGCTCAAGCCGGCACCGCGCGCTTCGTTCGGAACCAGTGCCAGCCGACGAAGAGAACAGCGCCTGCCGCACCCGCCTCGTCGGTTATGGGCAGCGCCACCACCAGGGAGAAGGCCGAGGCGGTGGCCAGCCCCCGCTCGGCCACGCTCAGCGGCCCCCAAAGATGGCCGATGGCGGCCGCTCCCCACAGGAAGATGGCCAGCACCGCCTTGCCGATGACATAGCCGGCATCCAGCCAGTCCCCGGTCTGCAGCATCAGCGCGTTGTCGTAGACCGCCATGTAGGGCACCACGAAGCCGGCGACGGCGATGCGCACCGCATGAAATCCCGTCTTCATGAACGAGCACCGCGCCACCGTTGCAGCGGCGAAGGCGGCCAGGGCCACCGGCGGCGTCAGATCGGCCATGATGCCGAAATAGAAGACGAACATGTGCGAGACGATCAGCGGCACCCCCATCTTCAGCAGGATGGGCGCCACCAGCGACGAGGTGATGATGTAATTGGGGATGGTGGGGATACCCATGCCCAGCACCAGGCAGGCCAGCATGGTCAGCACCAGGGTAAGGAACAGGCTGTCGCCGGCCAGGGAGACGATGCCCTGGGTGACGGTTCCCGCCACGCCGGTCAGCGTCATGGTGCCGATGATGACGCCGACCAGGGCGCAGGCGATGCCCACCGGCACCGCCGAGCGCGCGCCCTCGCTGAGCGAGTTGACGCACAGGCGCAGGGTGGCGCGGTGTCCCTTGAACAGGGCGTTGGCCGCCCCCAGCAAGGCCAGCACCGCCACCACCGCATCAATGCCGTAGGTGAAGAAGGAGGACGACACCAGGGCCAGCAATATCCAGAACAGGCAGCGATAGGCCAGATTGGGCAGCCGGCCCGACAGCGGATTGCCCAGGATCACCACGGCCGTTCCGGCCAGTCCGATGGTCCCGGAAAACATGGGCGTATAGCCCGACAGCAGCAGATAGACCAGCACGCCCAAGGGCACGACCAGATACCACTGCCGCTTGAACGCCCCCCAGGCGCTGGGGCAATCCTCCTTGGGCAGGCCGATCAGCTTGTACTTGCCCGCCTCCAGATGAACCATCCAGAAGGCGGTGAGGTAGTAAAGGATGGCCGGCACCGCCGCCGCCTTGCACACCTCGAAATAGCTGATGTTCAGGGTCTCGGCCATGATGAAGGCCACCGCCCCCATCACCGGCGGCATGATCTGCCCGCCCATGGACGAGGTGGCCTCGACGGCGGCGGCGAATTCGGGGCGATAGCCGAACCGCTTCATCAGCGGAATGGTGAACTGGCCGGTGGTCACCACGTTGGCCACGCCCGAGCCGTTGATGGTGCCCATCAGGCCCGAGGAAATCACCGCCACCTTGGCGGGACCGCCCTGGGCATGGCCGACAGTGCCGAGCGCCACGTCGGTGAACAGGCGGATCATGCCCGCCTGTTCGAGAAAGCTGCCGAACAGGATGAACAGGAAGATGTAGGTGGAGGAAACGTAGGTGGGGATGCCGAAGACGCCCTCGGTCCCCAGGAAATACTGGTTGATGATCTGATCGAAGCCATAGCCGCGATGCCCCAGCGGCGACGGCAGATATTCACCGAACCCCACATAGGCGACGAAGAGCAGACAGAGTAGCGGCAATGCCCAACCCATCAGGCGGCGCGCCGCCTCGAACACCAGGGCTACCATGATGGTGCCCACCACCAGATCGGTGGTGGAGGGATCGCCCGAGCGCTGCACCAGATCGCCCTCGAACGCCAGATGATAAAGGGACAGGATGAAGGATATCCCGCCCATGGCCCAGGCCAGGGCCATCTTCACCGGATTACCGCGATCCATGGCGGCGTAAAGGGCGAAGACCATCAGCAGCAGGAAGCCCACGTGGATGGAACGCACCGGCAGCGAGGACAGCGGCGAATAGGCCGCCGTGACGATCTGGAAGGTGGAGAAGGCGATGGCGATCCAGAAGATCGGCCGGGACTCGATGCCGTGGCCGAACACCTCGCCCTTGGTGTCGATCTCGGACGGATCGACACCATTGTCGTTATTCTGGCTCATCGCCCCCCCCCCTTTGCCCCGGCTATTTCAGCAAGCCGGCCTCGCGATAGTATTTCTCCGCCCCCGGATGCAGCGGGATGGGCGACTTGGCCGCGTTCTCCGGCTGAATCTCGCGCGCCGCCGAGTGGGCGGCCAGCAGATCGGGCATATTACCGAACATGGCCTTGGTCATGTTGTAGACCACATCGGCCGGAACGCCCTCATGGGTGACCAGGAAGTTGCGCACCGCCGCCGTGGGCACGTCGGCGGTCTGGCCACGATAGGTGTTGGCCGGCACCACCGAGGCGATGTAGGCCGAATCGCCGGTCCTGGCGATCACCTCGGCGGAAATCGGCACGACGACGATGTCGTCGCCGGTGGCCAGGTCGCGCAGCGACGAAACGCCCAGCCCGGCCGACTGCAAGGTGGCGTCCAGTTGCTTGTTCTTCATCAGCTCCACCGACTCGCCGAACGGCAGGTACTGCACCTTCATGTCGGAATAGCTGAGGCCCGCCGCCTTGAAGATGGCGCGCGCGTTGAGCTCGGTACCCGATTTCGGCGCCCCGACCGATACCCGCTTGCCCTTGAGGTCGGCCAGGGTCTTGATGCCCGAATCGGCGGTGGCGACGATCTGGATGTAGTTGGGATAGATGGCGGCCATGGTGCGCAGCTTCTTGAGCGGCACCTTGTAGCCGGCCTCCTCGACGCCCTCCCAGGCCTGGGTCAGCGAATCGCCCAGGGTAAAGGCCAGTTCGCCCCGCCCCGCCTGCAGCAGGTTGAGGTTCTCCACCGAGGCCTTGGTGGCCTGGACGGTGACCCGTGCCCCGGGCAGGGCCTTGCCGTAGATGGACGAAAGAGCGTTGCCCAGCGGGTAGTAGACGCCGCTGGTGCCGCCGGTGAGAATGTTGAGGAACTGGTCGGCGGCCAAGGCCGGCAACGCCAGGAATGAGGCCAGCACGGCCCCCGCGATAACCCTCTTCATGATGCCTCCCAAGGTATTGGCTGTTCTATTAGAAGGGTTTGGTATGACCATAGCGCAACCCCTCCGCCTTGACCAGACGACCCGAACGTTCGTTCGATTCGCCATGATCGCCCTGCTATGGGCGACACCGGCCCAGGCCGAGCCGCCGCCGTCGCCCACCCTGGCCGGCAATCACCCGCTGGCCGGCAAGGTCTGGGCGCCGGCTTCCGGCAGATGGCTGGACCCGCAGGGCGTGATGGATGCCGCCCGGGGCGCCGGCATCGTCTTGCTGGGCGAGACCCACGACAATGCCGACCACCACGCTCTGCAGGCCTGGGTGGTGCGGGAACTGGCCGCCGCCGGCCGCCGGCCGCTGGTGGCGCTCGAGATGGTGGATACCGACCGGCAGGCGGTGCTCGACCAGGGAACCGGCGACCCCGCCGGGCTGGGCGCGGCGCTGGATTGGGAAAAGCGCGGCTGGCCCGACTGGGCGCTCTATCGCCCCATCGTCGAGGCGGCCCTGGCGGCCAGGGGCGAGATCAAGGCCGCCAACCTGCCCCAGGACCTGACCCGGCGCATCGCCAGGGGCGAACAGGGGCCCGAGGTGGACGGCCGCTTCGGCCTGGACCGCCCCCTGCCGCCCGCCGAGGAGAAGGCGCTTTCCACCGACATCCGCGAAGGCCACTGCAACCTGCTGCCGGACAAGGCGGTGGCCCCCATGGTCCGCGTGCAAAGGGCCCGCGACGCCGCCATGGCCGAGGTGCTGGCCGATCAGGCCTCGCGCCCCGAGGCCGGGCCGGCGGTCTTGATCGCCGGAGCCGGCCACGTCCGCGCCGACCGGGGCGTTCCCGTCCGCCTGGGCGCCATGGTCCCCGGCATCGTCATGCTGACCATCGGCTTCATGGAGGTGGAAAGCGGCAAGACCACGCCCGCCGCCTATGGCGAGGCCTTCGGGACCAAGGCGCCGCCCTTCGACCTGGTCTGGTTCACCGGCCGCGCCAGCCGCGAGGACCAGTGCGCCATGATGGAACAGCACATGAAAAAGAAGGAGGCGAAGTAGCGCCTCCGCAAGGGGGAGCGATCAACCAAGACAGATCATCACTGATATTTGATATATTTTAACAGATCATTCTTGCCAAGCAACGGCAGACCACTATATGCTATTACATATCAAAAAATTATGTCGATATATGAAGACAGATCAATGACCCATGCCATCGAGGATATTTCCGCCAGCCTGCGGCGTGCCCGGGAAGCCAAGAGCATCTCCCAGCGGGAATTGAGCCGTCTGACCGGCGTCCCCCAAGGGCACATTTCCAAGATCGAAAGCGGGGCCGTCGATATCCGGGTGTCGAGCCTGATCGCCCTGGCCCGCGCCCTCGACCTCGAAGTGACGCTGGTGCCGAGAAAGGCTGTCCCGGCGGTTCAATCCATCGCCCGACAGAGCGACGCAGAGAGAAGTCGCCCAGCGGCCAGGAATTTGGCGGAGATGCAGCGCACCCTCGAGAACATCCCGAAAATCCCCGCCTCGCCGGGCTTGGCAGCATTCAGCGGCCCACGTCCCGCCTATACCCTGGACGACGAGAACGGCGATGAATGATCTGTCCGTTCTCGATATCCACCTTTACGGCGCCCCCGTCGGAACCCTGACGCGGTTCGGAGGGGATCGGACGCTGTTCGCCTTCAACGAAGCCTATATGGCCGACCCGGACCGCCCGACGCTGAGCCTGGCTTTCAAGACGGCCTTTAGCGAGTTGATCACTGATTTCCCGCCGACCCAGACCAGAATCCACCCTTTCCTGTCCAACCTTCTGCCCGAAGGTCCCATGCGGGCCTTCCTGGCGGCTCGCGCCGGCGTCAATCCGGCGCGCGAGTTCTTCCTGCTGCGGGCCCTGGGCCACGACCTGCCCGGCGCCGTCACGGCGATACCCGCCAACAGTGAGGGCCGGCGGGAAGACGCGGAAGACCACCTTGCCTCGGCAGGACAGGGAGACGACGCCGGAGAGGCGGCCTTGCGCTTCTCCCTGGCTGGGGTTCAGCTCAAATTCTCCGCCATGAACGGAGCCGGAAAGGGCCTGACCATTCCCGCCGGAGGCAGCGGCGGCGAATGGATCGTCAAACTGCCCTCGCGCGAGTTTTCCGGGGTTCCCGAGAACGAGTTCTCGATGATGACCCTGGCCCGCCTCGTCGGCATCGACGTCCCCCGGATTCGACTGGTGGATTTGGGCGATATCGCCGGTCTGCCCGAGCGCATGGCCACCCTGAAAGGAAAGGCCTTTACCATCGAGCGCTTTGACCGCAAGGACGGACGCGCGGTTCACATGGAGGACTTCGCCCAGGTCTTCGGCGTCTATCCGGAAGCCAAGTACGAGAGGGCCGGATACCGCAATATTGCCAAGGTCGTCGCCATGGAAAGCGAAGCCGACATCCCGGAATTCATCCGGCGCCTGACCTTCGCCACCCTGATCGGCAACGCCGACATGCATCTGAAGAACTGGTCGATGATCTACACGGACCCCAGGCGCCCCGCCCTGGCGCCGGCCTATGACCTGCTCTCGACCATTCCCTATATTCCGGATGCGCAGGCGGCGCTGAAATTCAGCCGGACCAAGCGGTTCGACCAGTTCACCGAGGATGAACTGGTCCATCTCGCCGCCAAGGCCATGCTCCCGGAAAAGCTGGCGATTGATACGGCTCGGGAAACCGTGGACCGGTTCCTTCAGGCTTGGACGGAGGAAAAGACCCACCTGCCGCTGTTCGATGACGTCATAACAGCCATCGACGGCCATCTCGCGACACTCCCCCTCTCACGCGGGCGGCGGTAAGTCACTCAAACGATCCCCGCCTTGGCGCGGGGGTCATAGCCATGGCGCGGTCCCCATTTCTCCACCAGTTGGCGGAAATCGGCGTCGTCGGGCAGCACCACCGACAGGGTGACCATCTGGTCGCCCCGCGTCCCGTGGGGACCGGCGATGCCCTTGCCCTTGAGGCGCAGCACCGCCCCGGTGTTGGAGCCCGGCGGCACCGTCACCATCACCTTGCCGTCGATGGTGGGCACCGGCACCTTGCCGCCCATCACCGCTTCTTGCACCGTCACCGGCAGGTCGAGCAGCACGTCGAGATCGCGGCGCCTGAAATGGGAATGCTCCTCCACCTTCAGCTCGATGAAGGCGTCGCCGGGAGTCGCGCCGTCCTCGGCGCCGTGGCCCTGGCCCTTGAGGCGCAGGGTCTGGCCGTCGGTGCTGCCCGGCGGAATACGCACCTCGACGGTGCGCCCCGACATCAGGGTCACCCGCTTGGTCCCACCGGCGGCCGCGTCGAGGAAGGAGATGGTCAGCGTATGGCGCACGTCGCCGCCCCGCGTCTTGGCCTTGGCCTGCGCCTGGCCTTTCTGCTTGCGGCGGAACAGTTCGGCCAGGATATCGTCGACGTTTTCGCCGAAACCGCCGAAGCCGCCCTTGGGACCGCCCCCCGGCCCGGCTCCCGGGCCCGCGCCAGGACCCGAGCGCGAACGCCAAGCCCGGCGCTTGGGCGTGCCCGAGGCGTCGATCTCGCCGGCATCGAACTGGGCGCGCTTGGCCGGGTCGGACAGGAAGTCGTAAGCGGCCGAGATGTCCTTGAACCGCGACTCCGCCTTGGCGTCGCCGGGGTTGAGGTCGGGGTGAAGCTCCCGCGCCAGGGCACGGTAGGCCTTCTTGATCTCGTCGTCGGAAGCGGTGCGGGCCACGCCCAGCACCAGATAAGGGTCCTTCACCGCGTCATCATCCCGGCTGCAATGAAATTAGGGCGGCATCGCCAACCTGCGACCATGCCGCCCTTTCGGTTAAGGAACCGTGACCTGGAGCCGGATGCTTTGAGGCCGAATCCATCTATAATCAATCACCCTCTAGTTCACCACGCTCCACGAACCATCGGGCTGCTTGCAGGCGGTGCCGTTGACCGCTTCCTCCTTGCCGTCGACGATGATGGTGGATTTGTACTCGCGGCAGGTCTTGCCGCTGGCGTCCTTGGTCTCGGCGACCGGGGTGATGGTGCCTGAATTGCCCGACTGGGGGTTGCTCCAGGCGACGGTTTCACCCACCGGCGCATCGCTGGCCTTTTCCTCGGCCTTCTGCACCTCTTCCTTGTCCGCCTTGTCCAGCTTCTTGCCCAGTTCCGAACCGGCATAGGCGCCCAGCGCGGCGCCCAGGGAGGTCATCAGCACCCTGCCGATGCCGCCGCCGAACTGCGAGCCCAGCAGGCCGCCACCGACGCCGCCCAGGATGGCGCCGCCGGTCTGGCCCAGCTTGGCGTTCTCGCAAGCCCCGAGCAGCGACAGGGCGAGAATGGCGGAAACGATCTTGGGAGCATGGGTGCGCATGGGGCTCTCGATGAAAAGGGGGTATGCGACGAAACGTCTACCATATGGTCCTGAATCTGGGCATTTTGAGGGCGATACGTCAACAGCAACACCCGCCGGTGAGAGTTATGTCCGCACCCGAAGCCGATCCCCTGGTCCTGTTCCACAAGTGGATGGCGGAGGCCGAAGCGCACGAGCCCAACGACCCCAACGCCATGGCCCTGGCCACCGCCGACGCCGAGGGCCGCCCCAGCGTGCGCATGGTGCTGCTGAAGGGCGTCGACGAGGCGGGCTTCGTGTTCTTCACCAATCTGGAAAGCCGCAAGGGCCGCGAACTGGCGGCCAATCCCCATGCGGCGCTCTGCCTGCACTGGAAAAGCCTGAAGCGCCAGATTCGGGCCGAAGGCGACATCACCCCGGTTTCTGACGAAGAGGCCGACGCCTATTTCGCCACCCGCGCCCGCGCCAGCCAGATCGGTGCCTGGGCCTCGGTCCAGTCGCGGCCGCTCACCGGCCGGTTCGAGCTGGAAAAGCGGGTGGGCGAGTTCGCCGCCAGGTTCGGCCTGGGCAAGGTGCCGCGCCCGCCCCACTGGTCGGGCTTCCGCCTGGCGCCCCGGCGTATCGAGTTCTGGCACGACCGGCCGTTCCGCCTGCACGACCGCTTCGCCTATGTGTGCGAGGAAGGAGCCTGGCGTCTGGAGCACCTGTATCCATGACCAGCCCCGCCAACCATGACCGGCTGATGAAGCTGGCGACCTATGCCTCGACCGGCACCGCCGCCCTGCTGATCGTCGTCAAGCTGGCCGCCTGGATGGCCACCGGCTCGGTGGCGCTGCTGTCGACCCTGATCGATTCCACCCTGGACCTCGCCGCCTCGGCGCTGAACCTGATGGCGGTGCGCCATGCCCTGGTGCCGGCCGACGACGACCACCGGTTCGGCCACGGCAAGGCCGAAGCCCTGGCCGGGCTGGGCCAGGCGGCCTTCGTGGTGGGCTCGGGCGGCTTCCTGCTGGCCGAGGCCGGCAACCGCATGGTCCACCCCCAGCCGATCAACCACGGCGAATGGGGCATCGCGGTGATGGTATTCTCCATCATCGCCACCTTCGCCCTGGTGGGGTTCCAGCGCATGGTGGCCAAGCGCACCGGCTCCCTGGCCATTTCCGCCGATTCCCTGCACTACACCGGCGACCTGCTGATCAATGCCAGCGTCATCGTCTCGCTGCTGCTGGCGGCGGGCACCAATTGGCCGCTGGCCGACCCGCTGTTTGCCATCGGCATCGCCGGCTGGCTGATGATCAACGCATGGCAGATCTTCCGCCTCTCGCTGGACACCCTGATGGACAAGGAACTGCCGGAAACCGACCGCGAGCGCATCCGCGCCATCGTCGCCGCCCAGCCCGGCGTGCGGGACCACCACGACCTGCGCACCCGCACCTCGGGCCGCCAGGGCTTCATCCAGTTTCACCTGGAATTGCCCGGCGACCTGCCGCTGATCGAGGCGCACCGCATCTCCGACGATGTGGAAAAGGCCATCTTGGCGGAATTCCCCGGCTTCGACGTGATCATCCACGAGGACCCGGCGGGCATCCGCGAGATACGGACGGAGTTCCGCTAACTCCATCTGTCATGCCGAGCGCAGGGACCTTAAGGCAAACGGCTTGGGCCGCTTCACCACGAAGCGACTGTGTTGCGCGTCAAGTGTTCCATGCGCGAGCATCCCGGACGATGGCGTTGAGGATGACGAGGAGCTTTCGCATGCAAGCGACCAGGGCTGTCATTTTC
>JAVBXM010000168.1 GCA_030824585.1 Phaeospirillum sp.
GTTCACGAGTATGCTCTCCGTTAGAGGCCTCCCCGCCGACATCTCTGCACGGCCTATCCGCGTCCGATCTCGGGGCGGCGATGGGGGAGTACACGGCGCTGAACCAAGGGCGGAGCGGAAGGGCTCGACGCGATCCCCCGGTTCGAAATGGCGCGCGTGGGGCAACACTAGTCGCGAGCGGCCCTTATTCCAACAATTATTTTAGGCGCCGCACAATGACGCAGCGCTCGATGCCGCCCAGGTCGCGCCGCGTGGTGGCGCCGGATAATCCCGCCGCCGCCAGCAGGGCGGAAACCTCGGCGGCCTGCCCTTCTCCCACCTCAAGGGCAGCGATGCCGCCGGGGGCCAGCAGGCGGGCCATATGGGGGATCAGACGGCGATAGCACTCCAGCCCGTCGGGGCCGCCGGCCAGGGCCGAGCGCGGCTCGTAGCGCGCCACCTCGGGCTCCAGGCCGTCGATGTCGCCATCGGGAATGTAAGGGGGATTGGAGACGACGACGTCGAATTCGCCCTCGAGCCCCTGTCCCCAGTCGCCCAGGCGGAACTCGGCGCGCGGCGCCAGCCCCAGAAGCTCGGCATTGCGGCGCGCCACCGCCAGGGCGGCCGGGCTGGCATCAATGCCCAGGCCGGTGGAATGGCCCAGTTCCGACAGCAGGGTCAGCAGGATGCACCCCGTTCCGGTACCGAAATCCAGCAGCCGCCGGGGCCGCCCCCGATCATCCAGGGCGGCCAGCACCGCCTCGATCAGGGTCTCGGTATCGGGGCGCGGGTCCAAGGTGTCGGCGGTCACCTGGAACTCCAGGGTCCAAAAGCCCCGCCGCCCCAGGATGTGGGACATGGGCTCGCGGGCCAGCCGGCGGTCCAGCATGGCGGCCAGCCGCGCCGCCTCGTCGCCGTTCAGTTCGGCGTGGTGGGAGGACGGCAGGCGCCGCATCTCGACGCCCAGCACCTCGGCCACCATCAGACGGGCATCGTAATGGGCGGTGTCGATGCCCACCCCGGCCAGCCGCGAAGCCGCCGTATTGATGGCCTGGCCGGCGGTGGTCATTATTCCATCTCGGCCAGACGCTCGGCCTGGTCGGCGGCCACCAGGGCCTCGACCAGCTCGTCCAGGGCCTCGCCCGACATGACCGCATCGATCTTGTACAGCGTCATGTTGATGCGGTGATCGGTGACCCGGCCCTGGGGGAAGTTGTAGGTGCGGATACGTTCCGAACGGTCACCCGAGCCCACCTGGCTCTTGCGGGCGGCGGCACGCTCGGCGTCCTTGGCGGAGCGCTCGCGCTCGTAGAGGCGGGCACGCAGCAGCTTGAGCGCGGTGGCCTTGTTCTTGTGCTGGCTCTTTTCCTGCTGGCAGGCCACGGCCAAGCCGGAGGGAATATGGGTGACGCGCACCGCCGAATCGGTGGTGTTGACCGACTGGCCACCCGACCCCTGGGAGCGGTAGACGTCGAAGCGCAGGTCGGAATCGTTCAGTTGGATGTCCACCTCCTCCGCCTCGGGCATGATGGCCACGGTGGCGGCCGAGGTGTGGATGCGCCCCTGGGATTCGGTGGCCGGCACCCGCTGCACCCGGTGCACGCCGGATTCGAACTTGAGACGGGCGAAGACGTTGCGCCCGGTGATGGTGGCCGAGGCCTCCTTGACGCCGCCGATGCCGGTATCGTTGACGTCCATCACCTCGAAGCGCCAGCCGTGAAGGGAGGCGTAGCGCTCGTACATGCGGAACAGTTCGGCGGCGAACAGCGCCGCCTCCTCGCCGCCGGTGCCGGCGCGCACTTCCAGGATGGCGTTCTTCTCATCCGCCTCGTCCTTGGGCAGCAGCATGATCTGCACCTCGCGCTCGAGCGCGGGCAGCCGCTCCTTCAGCGCGTAGAACTCCTCCTCGGCCAGATCCTTCATGTCCGGGTCGTTCATCATCTCGGCGGCCTGGACCATGTCTTCGCGGGCCTTGCGGAAGGCGACGACGGCGGTGACCACCGGATCCAGTTCCGAGAGTTCCTTGGACAGGCGCTGGATGGTCTGGGAATCCATCCCCTCGCCCGAGGACAATTGCGCCCGGACCTCGTCGTGGCGATACAGCACCTTGTCGAATTGCGGTTCGAGATTCATCGGGCAACCTTCATCACTGTCATCCCGACGACCATCGGGAGGAGGGATCTCATTCTGATCCGACTGTTCAATTCCGGTTCCTTGCCATCAAGCGGAGATTCCTCTCTTCGCTCGGAATGACAAGAATAGATTCTACTCATCCAGGCGGAACAAGGTCCGCAGCGTCTTTTCCATGGCGCGCCACTCGGCGCCCTCGGAGGCGATGGTCTTCATCGCTTCGCTGGGGGCGTGCAGCAGGCGGTTGATCAGCAGTCGCGTGGCCTCGGCGGCGTCGGAGCCCGCCTCGGCCAGCACCTGTTCGCGCGTCTCGTCGAAACGGGCGCGCAGGGCGACGATGGCCGGCACGGCGGCCCGCGCCGCGCGGCCCCGGAGGAAGGCCTGGGCCTCGGCCTCGACGATGGCGCGGGCGGCCCGGGCCGCCGCCTCGCGGGTGGCGCGGCCTTCCAGCGCCACCTTCTCCAGATCGGCCAGATCGTAGAGGAAGGCGCCATCCACCCGGTTCACCGCCGGCTCGATGTCGCCGGGAATGCCGGCATCCACCAGGAAGACCGGCTTCCTCCGGCGCTTCCGCAGGGCGTTGGTCACCATGTCGGCGGTGACCGAGACGGTGCGGGCGCCGACGCAGGTCAACACCACGTCGAAGGAGGCCAGGGTATCGCGCAGGTCCTCGAAGGCCAGCACGTGGCCCTCCAGCGACTTGGCCACCGCCTCGGCGCGGGCGGCGCGCGGCGCGGTGACCGAGATGTCCTTCAACCCGGCGGCCAGCAGGCTTTCGGCCACCAGTTCGCCCATTTCGCCGGTACCGACCAGCAGAGCCCGCAAGGAGCCCAGATCGCCGTGCAGGTCGCGGGCGGTCTGGACTGCGGCGGCGGCGATGCTGACCGGGCCCTCGCCGATGGAGGTCTCGCTGCGCACCCGCTTGGCCACGGCGAAGGCGGCCTGGAGGAAATGGTCGAGTTCGCCGCCGCAGCACCCGGCGTCGCGGGCCAAACGGTGGGCGGCCTTGACCTGACCGGTAACGTGCGGCTCGCCGATCACCAGGGAATCCAGCGAGGCGGCGACGGTGAAGCCGTGGCGCACGGCGTCGCCGCCCGACAGGGTATAGAGATGGGGGGAAAGGACGGACGCCTCCAACCCGGCCCTGGCGGCCAGCGCCTCGCCCACCAGGCGGGCGGCATGAATCGGGTCCATGTCCTCGGCCCAGATCTCGACGCGGTCGCAGGTGGCCAGCACCAGGGATTCGGCCAGACCGGCCCGCTTCAGTCCCTCGAGGAACGCGGGGGCGGTGGCGTCGTCCACGAACAGCGCATCGCGCAAGCCAAGGGAAGCCGACCGATGGTTGGCTCCGACGACGACCAGACGATGCGAGGACCCACTCACCCCCAAAGCCCCGCTACGACTGGCGGCCGAGGTAATCCTCCAGCTGGGCCAGCGGCACCTCGTCCTGGGTGGACGTGTCCAGGTCGCGGATGGTCACGGCCTGCCTCGCCGACTCCTCCTCGCCCAGGATCACGGCGAAGCGGGCATTGACCTTGTTGGCGCGGGCCATGCGCTTCTTCATGTTGCCGGAAAAGCCCATCTCGACGGCGCGGCCCGACCGGCGCAGCCGCTCGGCCACCACCAGGGCGGCCATGGCGTCGCCCATGGGAATGACGCTGACCGGCCGCGCATCGTCGGCGACCTCGCCCACCAGCATGGACAGGCGCTCCACCCCGGCGGCCCAGCCGATGCCCGGGGTACGCTGGCCCCCCATGGTGGCGATCAGCTCGTCATAGCGTCCGCCGGCCAGGACCGTGCCCTGGGAGCCCAGCTCGGTGGTGGTGAACTCGAAGGCGGTGTGGCAGTAGTAGTCCAGGCCGCGCACCAGCCGGGGATTGATCACGAAGGGAATGCCCAGCGCGTGCAGCCCGGCGGTCACCTGGGTGAAGAACTCGCGGGCGGCGGGCGACAGCGAATCGGTCATCAGCGGCGCGTTCTCGACGATGCGGCGATCGCCCTCGTCCTTGGAATCCAGGATGCGCAGCGGATTGCGCTCCAGCCGGTTGCGGCTGTCCTCGGACAGGGAATCGCGGAATCCGGACAGATAGGCCACCAGGGTGTTGCGGTAGGTCTCGCGGCTTTCCGCGTCGCCCAGGGTGTTGATCTCCAGGCGCACCTTGGAGGCCAGCCCCAGCTCGGACAGCACCCGCCAGGCGACGGCGATGACCTCGACATCGGCCAGGGGCGATTCGACGCCCAGCAGTTCGACGCCCACCTGATGGAACTGGCGCAGCCGGCCCTTCTGCGGCCGCTCGTGGCGGAACATGGGGCCGCGGTAGAACAGCTTGAGCGGCAGCGACTGCGCCAGCCCGCCCGAAATGAAGGCCCGCGCCACGCCCGCCGTGCCCTCGGGGCGCAGCGTGATGGATTCGCCCGAGCGGTCGGCGAAGGTGTACATCTCCTTGGTCACCACGTCCGAGGTCTCGCCCAGGGTGCGGGCGAACACATCGGTGAACTCGAAGATGGGAGTCATGATCTCGCCGAAACCGTAGCGGCGCGCCGCGGCGAAGGCGGTTTCCTCCACCTTGCGGTGACGGCGGGACTCGTCGGGCAGCAGGTCGTGGGTACCGCGAACCGGTTGCAGGCTGGACAAGATCAGCTTTCCTTCTGCTTGGCGGCCTCGATGGCCGCAGCACGGGCCTCGACCAGTTCGACGATGTGGTCGACCATGGACTTGCCGTCGACGTTGTGGTCCGGCGAGCCGCCGATATAAACCTTGTGATTATCGCTGCCGCCGCCGGTGATGCCCACCATGGTCTCGCGGGCCTCGCCCGGGCCGTTGACCACGCAGCCCAGGATGGACAGCGTCACCGGGGCGCGGATATGGGACAGGCGGTTTTCCAGGGTCTCCACCGTCTTGATGACGTCGAAGCCCTGTCGCGCGCAGGACGGGCACGACACAATGCGCACGCCGCGATGGCGCAGATCCAGCGCCTTCAGCATCTCGAAGCCGACCTTGACCTCCTCGGTCACGTCGGCCGACAGCGAAACGCGCAGCGTGTCGCCGATGCCCTGCCACAGCAGCGAACCGATGCCGATGGACGACTTCACCGTGCCGCCGATCAGACCGCCGGCCTCGGTGATCCCCAAATGCAGGGGATAGTCGCAGGCCTTGGCCAGGCCCTGATAGGCGGCGACCGCCAGGAACACGTCGGAAGCCTTCACGGCGATCTTGAACTCGAAGAAGTCGTTGTCCTCGAGCAGCTTGGCGTGTTCCAGGGCGCTTTCCACCAGGGCTTCCGGGCAGGGCTCGCCGTACTTGTCCAAAAGGTGCTTGTCCAGCGAGCCGGCATTGACGCCGATGCGCATGGAGCAGCCGTAATCCTTGGCGGCCTTGACCACTTCGCGCACCCGCTCGTGCGAGCCGATATTGCCGGGATTGATGCGCAGGCAGGCGGCGCCGGCCTCGGCGGCCTCGATGCCGCGCTTGTAGTGGAAATGGATGTCGGCGATCAGCGGGACCGGCGATTCCTTGGCGATGGTCTTGAAGGCCTTGGTCGAATCCTCGTCCGGGCAGGACACCCGCACCAGATCGGCGCCGGCATCGGCGGCGCGGCGGATCTGCTCCAGCGTTCCCTTGATGTCGGTGGTCAGCGTGTTGGTCATGGTCTGGACCGAAATGGGGGCGTCGCCGCCGACCGCCACGGAACCGACATGGATTTGCCGCGACTTGCGCCGGGCGATTTCACGGTAGGGCCGCAGACTCATGGGACACTCTCGCTGACAAAAGGGGCCTCGCCCCGGCCGGCCGGTTGGCCGAGCGGGGCGAGGCGTTATAACGCATTCGGGCCAAGCTCCGAAAGCGACAACCTATTTATGGTTATCAGCCCCCGGTCGCCAGCTTGTCGGGATCGAGGCGGATGTCGCGCCGCACCTGCCCCGCCGCGCCCAGGGCCGGAACCTTGCGGCCGTCGACGCTGACCTCCAGCGACCCGGCATTGCCCACCATCAGGTTGAGGCCGGAACGGTTGGGAACCCGGAAACTATCACCCCGGCGCAGCAGACGGCTCATCAGCAGGGAGCCGTCCACCTCGCGCACCTGAATCCAGCAATCGTCGCCGGTGGCCTTCAGCACCACGCGGGAATCGGCGTATTCGGTGCCGTAGACCTTGCCGTCGGGAACGGAGCCGGCGGCCGCGGCGACCTCGGTCTTGGGAGGCTCCACCTTGGGCGGTTCGACCTTGGCCGGCTCGACCTTGGGAGCCTCCACCTTGGGGGGCTCCACCTTGGCCGGCTCGACCTTGGGAGCTTCCACCTTGGGAGGCTCCACCTTGGCCGGCTCGGTCTTGGGAGCTTCCACCTTGGGAGGCTCCACCTTGGGGGCCTCGGCCTTGATCGGCTCGGGGGCGGTGGCGATCTGCGGCTGAACCGGAGACTGCGCGGCGGCGGGCTTCTCCTCCTCCGTCTCCGGGGGCGGGACCACCTCTTCCCTGGTCTTCTCCTCGCCCGGCTTGGCGGCGTCGGCCGCCGGCTTGGTCTCGCCGGTCAGGCTGGCCTGGCGGTTGAGCACACCGGCCAGACGGTCGGGCAGCGGCGGAACCATCTCGGTGACCTTGGTTTCGGCCGAGGACAGCAGGTACCAGCCGCCATAGGCCACCGCCGCCAGGATCAGCCCCAGGAAGATGACGGCGCCGCCGGGAATGCGGCCCTCGGAGACCGGCGAGGGAAAGGTCAGCTCGGTGCGGTTCTTGAAGCCGCCCGCCCCTTCCTCGCGGAAGCGCCGCACCATCTCCTCGCTGTCCAGGCCGAGGAATTCGGCATAGGAGCGCAGGAAGCCGGCGGCATAGGTGCCGCCCGGCAGGTCGCGGTGACGCCCCTCCTCCAGGGCCTCCAGGAAGGGCTGGCGGATGCGCAGCAGCTTGGCGCATTCGGGCAGGGATTTGCCCATGCCGTCGCGGGCCGCCCGCAAGGTGGCGCCCACTCCGGCATTGACCGCCAGGGCGGCGGCCGGAGCCGCAACCTCGGCGACCGGCACGGGAGCGGGTTCCGCCGGTGCCGGTACAGGCTCCGGTGCCGGTACGGGCTCGGGAGCGGGTACCGCTGCTGCGGCGGCGGCAACCGGTTCGGTGGCCTCGGCGGGAATCTCGGTCTGCTGGGGATCGGAAGCTGTGCTGTCCACGTCGGGCGAGCCTTTTCGCTATGCGTGTGGCGACCTTGTTTAGCAAAACCCCATACGGGGTGGCAACATTACAGGACCACGCCGTGATCGAGCGCGAACGTCTTGAGCTTGTTCCGCAGGCTGTGATCCGGCGACTTGAGCAGCGTATTGAGATAGGCCTCCAGCGCGCCGATATCCAGGCTGCGGATCATGGTCTTCACCGGGCCGATATTGGGAGCCGACAGCGACAGGTTGCGGATGCCGGCGCCGATCAGGGTCATGGCCTCGAGCGGGCGCCCGGCCATTTCGCCGCACACCGACAGCGAGACTTTGTACTGATTGCACTTCACCGCCACATAGCGCATGAAGCGGATCATGGCCGGCGCCAGCGGGTCGTAACGCTCGGCGATGCGCGGATTGCCGCGATCCACGGCGAACAGGAACTGGGTCAGGTCGTTGGAGCCGATGGAGACGAAATCCACCATGGGCAACAGCGCATCCAACTGCAGGGCCAGGGCGGGCACTTCCAGCATGGTGCCGACCAGCACCTTGGTGGGCATGGGCGATCCGGCCTGGCGCTCGTGCTCCAGCTCCTTGTCGAGGATGTGCTTGGCCTGAACGAATTCCGACACCTCGGCGATCATGGGGAACATCACCGACAATTCGCGGCCCTGGGCGGCGCGCAACAGGGCGCGCAACTGCGAGCGCATCACCGCCGGGCGGTCCAGCGTGATGCGGATGGACCGCCAGCCCAGCGCCGGGTTGTCCTCCTCGTAGGGGTTCCAGTAGGGCAGGACCTTGTCGCCGCCCACATCCAGGGTGCGGAACACCACCGGCTTGCCCTCGGACTGGTCGAGGATCTTCTTGTAGAGCAGGGTCTGGGCCGCCACGTCGGGCAGGCTGGAGCGCGCCATGAAGGGCAGTTCGGTGCGATACAGCCCGATGCCGTCGGCCCCCGAATCGTGCAGGTGCTGCAGGTCGAGCAGCAGGCCGGCATTCATGTAGATGCCGATGCGCACCCCCTGGCGGGTGACGGCGGGCAGTTCGCGCAGGCGGGCATAGACGGCCTGGCGCAGTTGGCGCTGGCCGATGGCGTCGATATAGGTCTCGCGGATGTCGTCCGGCGGGCGGATGAACACCTGGCCGTTGTCGCCGTCGCAGATCACCTGGTCGAGGGGCTCGATCTTGTCGAGCACGTCCTTGACGCGGCCGACCACCGGAATGTCCAGCGCCCGGGCGACGATGGCCACGTGCGAGGTGGCTGACCCCTCCTCCAGCACCAGGCCGCGCAGCCGCTTGGGGTCGTAGTCGAACAGCTCCATCGGCCCCAGGTTGCGGCCGATCAGGATGGCGCCGTCCGGCAGGTCGGCGGCACCGGGGCGCTGGTCGTCGCCGCCCGCCAGATGCTGCAGCAGACGATTGGCCAGATCCTCGAAATCGTGCATGCGCTCGCGCAGGTACGGATCGGTGATCTGGCTCATGCGGGCGCGGGTGTCGTCGTGAACCTTCTGCACCGCCGCCTCGGCGGTCAGGCCGGTGCGGATGGCCTCGTTGATGCGGTTCAGCCAGCCCTTGTCCTCGGCGAACATGCGATAGGTCTCGAGCACGTCGCGGTGCTCGCCGTCACGCATCTCGGGGCGCGAGAACAGTTCCTCCAGCGCCAGCTTGATGCCGGTCAGGGCCTTCTTCAGGCGCTCCAGCTCGGCATCGGGGTCCTCGGCCACCAGCCGCTGGATAGTGATGCGCGGCCGGTGCAGCACCGCCACGCCGACGCCGACGCCGCCGTTGAGCTTGACGCCCTCCATGCGCAGCGGCAGCAGGGCGTTGCCGTCCACCGGCACCAGCTCGGCGCGGTTGACCAGCTCGCCCGAGACCACCAGTTCGGCCAGCACCATGGCCACGGTCTCGAGGGTCTCGATCTCCTCGTCGGTGTAGTGGCGCATGGTGCGGTTCTGCACCACCACGACGCCGACCACGCGCGAGCCGCGGATGATGGGCACGCCCATCAGCGAGTGGAAGATCTCTTCACCGGTTTCCGGGCGGAAGACGAAATTGGGATGCGACTGGGCGTCGGCCAAGGCCAGCGGCCTTGCGTGGGCCGCGATGTCGCCGACCAGACCCTCGCCGACCCGCAGGCGGGTCTGGTGCACCGATTCCTTCTTCAGGCCCTCGGTGGAGAACAGTTCCAGCACCTCGCCGGCGCGCATGATGTAGCACGAGCACACCTCGGCCACCATGTCGACGGCGATCAGCTTGACCACCTTGTCCAGGCGTTCCTGGGCCGAGCCGCTGCCCGCCATGACGTCACGCAGGCGGCCCAGCAGACGCCGAGACACCGAGGTCATTCCCGCGCCCTGCATCATGCGCCTGCCTGGGCGGGACGCCCGGCGATTGAGGGGCTGAAACCGACGAACCGCAGGCGAGGAGTTGCGGCCAAGGGCCGGCGCGGCTTATGCCGCGAAAGCCAAGGGCCGGCGCAGACGGTCCGCCCGGCGATTGAGGGGCTGAACAGCTCGCCCTGCATCAGACTTGCACCGGGATGGGACCGTGACGGTCGGCCAGGGCGGCCAGGGCCTGTTCCAGCAGCTCCTGCAAAATGTCGGCGGTAGGTTGTTCGCGGGTCACCATGCCGACGCTCTGGCCGGCCATCAGCGAACCGTTTTCCACGTCGCCGTCGATGACGGCGCGCTTGAGCGCTCCGGCCCAGAAATGCTCGATTTCCAGTTGGGCGTCCTTATGCTCGATCTCGCCGGACTTGAAGCGGGAGATCACCTCCATCTGGAACAGGATGAAGCGCCGCGTGGCGTTGTTGGACAGCGCGCGCACCGGGATCACCGGAAATTGCGGGTCCACCTGCACCGAGGGCAGGGCATCGCGGGCGGCGGCGCGGATGAAGGCCCGCTTGAAATTGGGGTGCGCGATGCATTCGTCGGCGCAGACGAAGCGGGTGCCCAACTGGCAGCCCGAAGCGCCCATCTCCAGGTAGGAGACGATGGCCTCGCCCCGGCCGATGCCGCCGGCCACGAAAACCGGCACCTGCTCGACCACCGGAAGGATTTCCTGGGCCAGAACGCTGGTGGCGACGGGGCCAACATGACCGCCGGCCTCGGCGCCTTCGATCACCAGGGCGTCGACGCCGGCCCGCAGCAGCTTCTTGGCCAGCACCACGGCGGGGGCGAAGCAGATCACCTTGGCGCCGGTATCCTTGGCCCGCTTGATGGAGGCGGCCGACGGCAGGCCGCCGGCCAGCACGATATGGCCCACCTGCATCTCGCCGCAGACGTCGATCAGGGCGTCAAGGTCGGGATGCAGCGTGATGAGGTTGACGCCGAACGGCTTGACCGTCAGTTCCTGGGTGGCGCGGATTTCCTCGCGCAGCAGGACGGGCGGCATGGAACCGCAGGCAAGCACGCCGAAGCCGCCGCCATTGGAGATGGCGGCGACCAGCCGGCGCTCGGAAATCCACGACATCGCCCCACCCATGATGGCGTATTCGGTGCCGAGAAATTCCCGTCCGCGCCGCCACAGGTGTTCGAGCCGCTGCCTCGCCTTATCCATCAGGCCCTCTGGCAATAGCCCCGCTTACGCGGCATCCAGACCATAGGCGGTATGAAGCGCGCGCAGGGCCAGTTCAGTGTACTTCTCTTCGATCAGCACGCTGATCTTGATCTCCGAGGTGGAGATCACCTGGATATTGATACCCTCGGACGCCAGGGTCTGGAACATCTTCTGAGCGATACCGGCATGCGAGCGCATGCCGACACCGATCACCGAGACCTTGACCACGTTGGGATCGGCCAGCAGCTTCTCGAAGCCCAGGGTGCCCTTGGCCTCCTCGAGCACCTTCTTGGCCCGCTCCAGGTCGGCGTTGCCGACGGTGAAGGTCAGGTCGGTGGACTTGCCGTCCTCGGACACGTTCTGCACGATCATGTCCACGTTGACCGCCGCATCGGCCAGCGGGCCGAAGATGGAGGCCGCCACGCCCGGCCGGTCGGCCACGCGCACCAGGGTGATCTTCGCCTCGTCGCGGCTGTAGGCGATGCCGCTCACCAATTCCTTTTCCACGATCTCATCCTCATCGCAAACGAGAGTACCGGGCTTGTCTTCGAAGCTGGAAAGCACCTGAACGCGCACGCGGTGCTTCATGGCCATCTCGACCGAGCGGGTCTGCAGCACCTTGGCGCCCACCGAGGCCAGCTCGAGCATCTCCTCATAGGTGATCTTGTCGAGCTTCTTGGCCACGGAAACAATGCGCGGGTCGGTGGTGTAGACCCCGTCCACGTCGGTATAGATGTCGCAACGATCGGCATGCAAGGCCGCCGCCAGCGCCACCGCCGAGGTGTCCGAGCCGCCACGGCCCAGCGTCGCGATCCGGTTGTCCGGACCCAACCCCTGGAAGCCGGCGACCACCGCCACCTCGCCCTTGCCCATGCGGGCGATCATCTCGTCCGTCTCGATGGACATGATACGCGCCTTGCCGTGCACGCCGTCAGTGTGAATCGGCAATTGCCAGCCGCACCACGAACGAGCTTCGACCCCCAGTTCCTGCAGCGCGATGGCCAGCAGGCCGATGGTCACCTGCTCGCCGGTGGCGACCACCGCGTCGTATTCGCGGGCGTCGTGCAGCGGCGCGATCTGGTTGCACCAGGCGACCAGTTGGTTGGTGGCGCCCGACATGGCCGAGACCACCACCGCCACCTCGTTGCCGGCGTCGAATTCCCGCTTGACGCGGTTGGCGACATTCTTGATGCGCTCGATGTCGGCGACCGAGGTGCCGCCGAATTTCATTACGATGCGAGCCATGAGAAAACCCTTGTTGTCCCAGCCCCGGGCTGATCCATATTCTCCCTCGCCGAGGCCCGCGAAAAACTCTCGTTTGCGCGGTTGCCGCCGGAAGGGCGCGTATTCATACTCTGTCGCCCAGCGGGACGCAAGCGCGGCCCCCTTACGAAATGTTGCGGGTGGAGTGGAAATTCATGGATCAACTGGGCACGGCATCGCCCGAGGAAATCGCCCGGTTCACCGCCATGGCCGAGGCCTGGTGGGACCCGACCGGCAAGTTCAAGCCGCTGCACCGCTTCAACCCCGTGCGCCTGGCCTTCATGCGCCGCCATTTCGCCGCCCATTTCGGCCGTGACGAAA
Source organism: Phaeospirillum sp. (assembly GCA_030824585.1). Classification (GTDB taxonomy): domain Bacteria; phylum Pseudomonadota; class Alphaproteobacteria; order Rhodospirillales; family Magnetospirillaceae; genus Phaeospirillum. The sequence continues at coordinate 12,392 of JAVBXM010000168.1, forward strand.
GCCTGATGCGCCCGTTCGAGGGCCTGACCCTGCTGGACGTCGGCTGCGGCGGCGGCTTGCTGTCCGAGCCCCTGGCCCGCATGGGCTTTTCCGTCACCGGCATCGATGCCGGCGACAAGAACGTGGCCGTGGCCCGCCTGCACGCCGAGCAGACCGGCGTAGCGGTGGAGTACCGGGTATCGACGCCCGAACGGCTCGACGCCAAGGAGACCTTCGACGTGGTGCTGTCCATGGAGGTGGTCGAGCACGTCCCCGACGTCTCCGCCTTCCTCGGCCACGCCACCGCCCGGCTCAAGCCCGGCGGCGTGTTCATGGGCGCCACGCTCAACCGCACCGCCAAGGCCTGGGCCCTGGCGGTGGTGGGGGCGGAATACGTGCTGGGCTGGTTGCCCCGGGGCACCCACGACTGGAACAAGTTCGTCCGCCCCTCGGAATTCGCCGCCATGCTGCGCGACCGGGGGATCACCGTCCGCCAGATGGCCGGCATGGCCTACAACCCCCTGGCCGATTCCTGGCGCGAGACCGACAATCTCGACGTCAATTACATGCTGTTCGGGGTGAAGGGGTAGCCCCCAGACCAGCCCCTAATGCAGCCGATGCCGGGTGAAGACCCGGAAGCGGGTGCGCGCGTCGTCGACCAGCGGCACGATGGCCAGGAACACCAGGAACACCGCCAGCGGGATGGTCGAGGCGTAGCCCACATACTTGAAGCCCAGCGCGCCGGCCCCCCCGCCCGCCAGGAAGGACAGCAGCAGGCACGACAGCACGGCGAGCCGGGCCCTGTTGGCCCGCACCGGCTTGTAATGCTCGGATTCCGTCTGGGAATTGATATAGAAGGCCTTGCCCAATTCGATGCCGAGGTCGGTGACGATGCCGGTCATGTGGGTGGTGCGGATTTCCGAGTTGGAAATCTTCGAGATGATGGCGTTCTGCAATCCCATGATGAAGCAGAGCAGCATCACGGTAACCGGAATGAAGGCGCTTTGATGCAGTTCGAGCGAACCGCCCATCAATCCGAAGCAGAGCAGCAGGATCGCCTCCCACAGCAGGGGATAGGCGTACTTGCTGTGCATGCGGTGATGGCGCCCCCAGTTGATCAGGATCGCCGAATAGGCCGAGCCGGCGACGAACGCCGCCAGCGAACCCAGCCCGACCAGCACGGCGCCAAGCTGGTTGGTGACCAGATTGTCGGCCAGGGACGAGACGATGCCGGTCATGTGCGAGGTATAACGCTCGACGGCCAGGAAGCCGCCGGCATTGATGGCGCCGGCGATGAAGGCCAGGGAATAGCCGAGATGTTTGTTGGCCGAGGATGTGCGCCGATCGCCCGAAAGCCTGCGCAGGTAGAAGATGGGCATAGAACACCGGGAAATAAGACTTGCTGCGGCGCAGCATAGGCCCTCCGCCCCGGCGAGTGGAAGGCTAATTCCCCTCGGCCACCCAGGGAACGCGGGCGACGGCGACGCCCTCGTCCTCGAGTTCCCGCGCCTGCTCGGGCGTGGCCTCGCCATAGATGGGACGGGCTTCGACGTCGCCGTAATGGATCTTGCGGGCCTCGTCGGGGAATTTCTCCCCCACATAGTCGCAACTGGCCTGGACCTTGTGCTTCAGGTCCACCAGCATCTTGCGCAACTCGCCCGCCGCCGCCTGGGCGTCCAGCGCCGCGCCGCGCGCCTTGGCCAGGCGCGGCGCCATGGGGGCCTTGTCGATGCGGCCATCGCCGCAGAGCGGGCAGGAAATCTCGCCGGCCGCCACCTGCCTGTCGTAGGTGGCGCCGTCCTTGAACCAAGCCTCAAAATGATGCTCGCCAGAGCAGCGCAATTCGAACAGGATCATGGCCGCTGATATCCGTTGCCTGGAAACCTTCCTAGCAGATATCCCGGCGTTATCACAGCCTTCACCGTATGGACAGCCAGCCATGGGTACCGACCCGTTCCGCGTTGCCCCCTCCCCCTGGATCGCCCGTTTCGCCGCCCTGGTGCCGGCGGGCGGCGCGGTGCTGGACCTCGCCTGCGGCGGGGGACGGCATTCCCGGCTATTCCTCGATCGCGGCCATCCGGTGACCGCCATGGACCGCGACGTGAGCCAGACCCGTCTGGCCGAGGGGGCGGAGTTGGTCCAGGCCGATCTGGAGGACGGTTCCCCCTGGCCGCTGGCCGGCCGCTCCTTCGACGCGGTGGTGGTGACCAATTACCTGTGGCGGCCGCTGTTCCCCTCCATCCTGGCGTCGCTGAAGCCCGGCGGCGCGCTGCTCTACGAGACCTTCGCCGACGGCAACGAAAAATTCGGCCGCCCGGCCAATCCCGACCACCTGCTCAGGCGCGGCGAGTTGCTGGACCTGGCGCGCGGCCTGACGGTCGTCGCCTACGAGGACGGCATCGAGAGCGGCGCCAAGGTGGTGCAACGCATCGCCGCCATCAACGGACCGGGACCGGCGACGCTGGCCTGAAGATCAACCACGAAGGCTCGAAGGCGAGGAAGGAACACGAAGGAAAGAGTAAAGACTCCTTCTCCTTCCTTCGTGCCTTCGCGCCTTCGTGGTGAAAATACGTGTACTACCGCTTGGGCACCGCGAACGGCCGGTCGTGATCCAGGCAGGGGACCTTGCGCCGGGCGTCCTTGACCTTTTCCGGGTCGATGTCGGCCATCACCCAGCCGGGCCGCTCGAGCGCATCGGCCAGCACCTCGCCCCACGGGCTGACGATCAAAGCGTGGCCGTAGGTCTGGCGGTCGTTGACGTGCTCGCCGCACTGGGCGGGGGCGAAGACATAGCAGCCGGTCTCGATGGCCCGGGCGCGCAGCAATACGTGCCAGTGGGCCTTGCCGGTGGTCCGCGTGAAGGCCGCCGGCACCGCCAGGAAGGACGAGCCGGAATGGGCCAGGGCCCGATAGAGATGGGGAAAACGCACATCGTAGCAGATGGACAGCCCCAGCCGTCCCCAGGGCAGATCGACGCAGACCGCCTCGTCACCGGGGGCGAAGGTGGCGGATTCCTTGTAGACCTCGCCCAGTCCCAGGTCCACGTCGAACATGTGGATCTTGGAATAGCGCGCCGCGATCTCGCCGTCGGGGCCAAGCACATAGGTGCGGTTGGCGACCATGCCGCCGTCCAGCAGCACGTGCAGGCTGCCGATATGCAGCCAGGCGCCGATCTCGCGCGCCAGGTCGCGGAAGAACTTCAGCGCCTGATGGTCCTCTTCCGGCTGGGCCTTCAGCACGATGTTGGAGCGCCCCCACTCCATCATCGCCACGTTCTCGGGCATCAGGATCAGTTCGGCGCCGGCGGCGCGGGCCTCGACGGCCAGGGCGGCGGCGGCCTCGCAATTGGCCATCAGGTCATTGGAGGCGTTGACCTGCAGGCAGGCCGCCTTGAAGCTCCTCACCGGGCGCCCGCCAGCATGGGATCGAGCTTGCCGTCCTTGTCCAGGGCGTAAAGATCGTCGCAACCGCCCACATGCACCCCGTCGATGAAAATCTGCGGCACCGAGCGGCGTCCGCCGGCCCGGTTGGTCATGTACTGGCGCAGGCCGTCGTCGGTCGAGACGTTGATCTCGGAATAGGTCACGCCCTTCTTGTCGAACAGCTTCTTGGCCTTGACGCAATAGGGGCAGACGTCGGTGGTGTAGATCTCGATCTCGGCCATGACTGGGCTCCAGGTTCAATGCTGCCTCCTATAT
>JAVBXM010000007.1 GCA_030824585.1 Phaeospirillum sp.
ACGGCACCATCACCGACAACCACGACGGCACCTACACCTTCACGCCCAACGAGAACTTCCACGGCAACGTCGACCTGAGCTACACCATCAGCGACGGCCAGGGCGGCACCACCGCCGGCTCGGCGCACTTCAATATGGCGGCGGTGGCGGATTCGCCCGAATTGTCGGCCTCCAGCATCACCGTCGATCTGGGCGCCGGTCAGGCTCAGACCCTGAACGGCACCACCGGCAACGACATGCTGAGCGGCGGTTCGGGCAACGATGTGGTCAACGGCTCGTCGGGTAACGATGTGCTGTACGGCGATGGTACCGGCACCGTCACGGTTCCGCTCAACATCACCGATCGCCTGGGCGACACCGACGGCTCGGAATCCCTGGGCAGCGTCACCATCGGCGGTCTGCCGGCCGGGGCTACCCTGTCGGCCGGAACCCATAACGCCGACGGGACCTGGACTTTGACTCCGTCGCAGCTCTCCGGCCTCAGCGTGACCACCACCGAGGGCAGCAATCTGCACCTCAGCGTAACGGCGACCTCGACCGAAGCGTCCAACGGTTCGACGGCGAGCAGCACCACCTCCTTCGACATCAGCTTTAGCGGCGCCGCCGCGGGCAACGACACGCTGGATGGCGGCGCGGGCAACGACACCCTGTTCGGCGGCGCGGGCAACGATACCCTGTCGGGTGGCACCGGTTCCGACCTGCTGGAAGGCGGGGACGGCAACGACGTGCTGAATTTCTCGGCCGACGGCAGCTGGAGCGGCGGCTATGTGTCGCAGAACGTGGGCGACACCGTCCACGGCGGCACCAACGAGACCTATACCATTACCGGTGACAACGTCAGCCAGGACGTGTTCCGCGGCGGCGCCGGCACCGACACCCTGGTCATGGGCTCGGGCAACGACGCGGTGTTCCTCGATGACGGCTACAGCGCCTCGCCCACCGGCGGTGCGCGTCTGGACGGCATCGAGAGCATTGTCGCCGGTGACGGCAACGACGTGGTCGATCTGACCTCCAACCGCTACAGCTACGGCGACGTGACCATCGACGGCGGCGCCGGCAACGACGTGCTGATGGGCAACCAGGGCAATGACGTCATCGACGGCGGCACCGGCAACGACGTGCTGTACGGCGCCTCGGGCAACGATACCCTGCGCGGCGGCGACGGCGCCGACACGCTGGATGGCGGCTGGGGTTCCGACACCATCGACGGCGGTGCCGGCAACGATCTCGGCGTCGTCAAGGGCGGCCAGTCGGCGGGCGACAATTACGACGGCGGCGCCGGCACGGATACCTTGCGTGTCGATCTGACCGGTTCGCAGTACACCGCCGCGGTGCGCGCCGAACTGCAGCAGTTCCAGTCCTTCATCGCCGACCCGGCCCATGCCGGCCAGAGCTTCCATTTCAACACCCTGGGTGTCGATGCGAAGAACTGGGAAAGCCTGAAGGTGACGGTGGACGGCAAGGATATCGCGCTGGAGAACGCCCCCACGGTGACCAGCACCACCGCCGTGTCCACCGATGAGGATCATTCGGGCGCCGGCCGCGTCAGCGGTACCGACCAGGATGTGGGCGACAGCGTCCGCTACCACCTGATGGATGCCAGCGGCAACCAGGTGGACAGCCTGACCACCGCCCACGGCACGGTGAGCATCAACTCGGCCACGGGCGAATACACCTTCACGCCCAATGCCGACGCGCAGAGCCTGCGGGCCGGCGACGTGCAGACCGACAGCTTCAAGGTGGTCGCCACCGACGGCACCATGTCGAGCGCCCCCACCACGGTGGGGGTGACCATCACCGGCAGTAATGACGGCGCGGTGGTCACCGGCACTACTACCGGCTCGGTGGGTGAGGACGGCAACGGCCGCGCCACCGGCACGCTGAACGTGGCCGACGTCGATCACGGTCAGGCCCATGTTGCGGCCAGCACGGTGCAGACCGACCAGGGCACCTTCAGCATCGGCGAGAACGGCCAGTGGACCTTCCAGGTCAACTCGGCCAACGCGGATGTCCAGGCCCTGGGTGCCGGCGAGAGCATGACCAAGACCTTCGCCGTGGCCTCGGCCGACGGCACCGCCACCCAGAACGTGACGGTGACCATCAAGGGCGGCAACGACAACGCCACCATCAGCGGCAGCACCACCGGCTCGGTGGGTGAGGACGGCAACGGCCGCGCCACCGGCACACTCAACGTCGCCGACGTCGATCACGGTCAGGCCCATGTTGCGGCCAGCACGGTACAGACCGACCAGGGCACCTTCAGTATCGGCGAGAACGGCCAGTGGACCTTCCAGGTCAACTCGGCGAACGCGGATGTCCAGGCCCTGGGCGCCGGCGAGAGCATGACCAAGACCTTCGCCGTGGCCTCGGCCGACGGCACCGCCACCCAGAACGTGACGGTGACCATCAAGGGCGGCAACGACAACGCCACCATCAGCGGCAGCACTACCGGCTCGGTGGGCGAGGACGGCAACGGCCGTGCCACCGGTACGCTGAACGTGGCCGACGTCGATCACGGCCAGGCCCATGTGGCGGCCAGCACGGTGCAGACCGACCAGGGCACCTTCAGTATCGGCGAGAACGGCCAGTGGACCTTCCAGGTCAATTCCGGCAATGCCGACGTGCAGGCGCTGGGGGTCGGCGAGAGCATGACCAAGACCTTCGCCGTGGCCTCGGCCGACGGCACCGCCAGCCAGAACGTGACGGTAACCATCACCGGCTCCAACGACGGTCCGACGGTCAGCGGCGCGGTGAATCTCGGCCATGCGGCCGAGGACAACTCCGTCACCTTCACCAAGGCGCAGTTGCTGGCCAACGCTTCGGACATCGACGGCGACAGCCTGTCGGTGAGCAACCTCAGCTCGGCCCACGGCAGCATCGTTGACAATCACAACGGTACCTACACCTTCACCCCCACCGAGAATTACAGCGGCCACGTGGATGTCAGCTATACCGTCAGCGACGGTCATGGCGGCACCACCACCGGTTCGGCGGCGCTGGATGTGGACGCGGTGGCCGACCGGGCGGCCGTGTCGGTATCCATCGGCGCGGCGGTGGAAAGCCCCAACGGCAGCTTCACCGTCACCAACAACGATGCCAGCGCCTCGGCCGGGTACCACAACACCTATGGCTATTACGTCATGGACGATAACGGCAACCCGACCTCGGGCGGCGTGATCTGGTCCGACGTGCATGCCTCGCCCAACGCCTCGGTGACCATCAGCGGCGTCGATCCCGACCGGGTCGGCTTCTTCCTGATCCCCGACGGCGGCAGCCAGAATTCCGGCCTGCGCAACGGGGCGGCGCTCAGCTTCTCGAAGGATGCGTCGGGGAACTGGCAGGCCAGCGACAGTGCCGGCCATGTCCTCAGCGGTGCCGACGCCAAGGTGCTGTTCGACAAGAGCTCGCTCAACGCCGACCATCAGGTCCATGCCGAGGATGCCAGCACCGTTACCGGCAACCAGAACTGGGAGGATCTCGCCGGCGGCGGCGATCGCGACTTCAACGACGTCAATATGTCGGTGTCTTGGAATACCGCGGCGCCGACGGCAACCCACGCCCTCAACGTGTCGGCCAGCTTCCCCGATATGGACGGCTCGGAAGGCCATGCGGTGAAGATTTCGGGTCTGCCCTCCGGTTCGACCCTGTATCAGAACGGCGTGGCGCTGGTGGCCGGAGCCGATGGCTCCTACTCCATCAATCCCAGCCAGTTGACCGGCCTGTCGGTCAAGACCCCGGCCGGCTTCTCGGGCGATCTCAACGTCAGCGTGACGGCGGTCAGCACCGACGGCACCAGCGTGGCGTCGGCTTCCGCCAGCGCGACCGTCCATGACGATCTCACCAACCACGGACCGGATGCCGGCGATGCCGCCAGCGTCACCACCACCACCAACACGGCGGTCAACGGCCAAGTGGTGGCCACTGATGTGGACGGCGACCAGCTTCACTTCTCGCTGGGTACCGGCAACAACGGGCCGCAGCACGGTTCGGTGGTTCTCAATCCGGACGGCACCTTCACCTATACGCCGACCGGCAGCTACAACGGCACCGACACCTTCAAGGTGCAGGTTGCCGATGGTCATGGCGGCACCACCACCGAGACCGTCACCGTCACGGTCGGCCGGGCCAATCACGGGCCGGTGGCCGGCGACGACAGCCGCATCGACGATGAAGCCCAGGGGCCGGCCCTGTCGGTCGCCATGGGCGCGACGGTGGACGATGTCCATACCACCACGACCACCACGACCGTCACGACGGGCAATACCGTGACCTGGAACGGTCTGGACTCCATGTCCGACCCGACCACCGCGACTCCGACCACCACCGTTTCCGGCGACCTCAATTCCGCCAACAACGGCAGCAACAACGCCGACGTGATCAGCATCGGGCGCGACAACAATGCCAGCATCAGCACCGGTGGCGGTGACGATCAGGTGACCATCGGCCACAGCGTCAACGGCAACGGCAAGATCGACCTGGGCAACGGCACCAACGCCCTGGATGTTGGCACCGACGTCAACGCCTCGGTGTCCGGCGGGTCGGGCGACGATACCGTGCGGGTGGGCGGCAGCCTTAACAGCAATATCGACCTGGGCAACGGCGATAATCGCCTGCAGTTGGGCGGTGATGCCAACGGGTCGATCGCCTCCGGTTCGGGCAGTGACGACGTCAAGATCGTCGGCAGCCTCAACAGCAATATCGGCCTGGGCTCGGGCGATGACGACCTGCAGATCGGCGGCTACGCCAATGGCAGCATCGATGCCGGCTCCGGCGATGACCGGGTGCTGGTGGGGCGTGACCTGAGTGGCAAGGTGGACCTGGGTGCCGGTAACGATTATCTGGAGGTCAAGGGTAACGACTGGGCGTCCATCGATGCCGGTTCCGGCAACGACACCGTCAAGATCGGCGGTGCCATCAGCTCCAAGGTGGACATGGGGTCGGGCGACGACCATCTGACCATCACCGGCCAGAACCTGTGGGCGACGGTGACCGGCGGGTCCGGCACCGACTCCATCGAACTGACCGGCGTGACCAAGGCGCAGTGGGATGCCAACACCAACGGCGTCAAGAACTACGTCAAGGATTTCGAGAACATCAAGTTCGCCGATGGACAGGTGATCGGCGACGCCACGGCCTTCCAGGCCACCACCACGGTGACGACCACCACCACAACCCATACCTACGAAACCCCGATCACCGTCCAGGCGACGCTGAACGACCGCGACGGCAGCGAGACGCTGTCGCCGGTGACCATCGGCAACGTCCCGGAGGGCGGGCATCTGGAATTGAACGGCCAGGCTCTGACTCCCAATGCTGACGGCAGCTACACCCTGAACGTGTCGTCCGGCGCGCCGATGACGGTGACCCTGGTCACCGACCAGCCGGTTACCGCCGGAAGCCTGAACCTCACCACCACGGTGTCTTCCACCGAGGCCCACGGTGGCGACGTGTCGGTCACCACCCTGGTCGGGGCTGGCCGCAATGCCGGCGAGACCGTGGTCGATGACCGCATCGCCACCGGCGCCGATCACAAGGTGACCATCAGCGCTTCGGATCTGCTGGCCAACGACACCGACGCCGATGGCGACCACCTCAGCATCGTCTCGGTGGGCAACGCCCATCACGGCACGGTCAACATCGACTCCAACGGCCAGATCGTCTTTACCGCCGACAAGGGCTTCGAGGGGACGACCTCCTTCGAATACACGGTCAGCGACGGCCATGGCGGCACCGATGTCGCCAGCGTGTCGGTCTATGTGGACGATCCCAACCATGCGCCGGTGATCGACGCGGCCCATACCTCGGCCACGCTGAAGGTGGATTACAGCCGCGACAACACCGCCAATGTCGGACAGGTGGCCGCCACCGATGCGGATGGCGACAATCTGACCTACTCGGTGCTCGACGGCGGCAATCACCACGGCAACCTGGTGGTCGATGCCGACAGCGGCTCGTTCTTCTACAATGCCGACAACACCAGCTGGAGCGGCACCGACACCTTTACCGTCCAAGTCGACGACGGCCAGGGCGGTCTGGCGACCCAGACCATCTCGGTCCAGGTCACCGGCGGTTCCCATGGCGGCGGTGACAGCGGCGGTGGCCATGCCATCGGCTGGGGCAATGGCGGCGGTCGCGACGAGAGCTGGGGAGCCAATGGCTCGTGGTCGGTGGGTGGAACCCATTCCGGCGGCGGTCATGGCAACAATGGTTGGGGCAATGGCGACCAGGATGCGCCCGGCCACTCGGGCAACCACAACAACGGCGAGAACGGCGGCTCGGGCGGCGGTCATCACGGTTCCGGCGGCGGCCGTGGCTACAGCCATGGCGGTTGGGGCCATAACAGCGGCGGCGGCAACGGCGGCGACGTCATCCACGCCACCGATGACGGCACCAACTGGAGCAGCGGCTGGCGCGCCGTGGATGTGGGCAACGACGGCCATGGCGGTACCGGCGACAGCATCAGCATCACCGGCTACAACCGCCACAACGAGTCCTATAACGGCGATAGCGGCGACACCCTGATCGGGGCGGGCGGCAACGACTACATGTCGCTGGAAGGGGCCGACCACGATCAGCAGATCAGCGGCTACGACCATATCCAGTTGGGTGACGGCGCCAACGTCATCCTGGACATGACCACCACCCGCTATGATTACGGCGATCTGACCGTGGCCGCCGGTTCCGGCCACGACGTGATCTGGTCGGCCGGCGGCGACGACCTGCTGGTGGCCGGCAACGGCGGCAACACCATCCATGGCGGTGCCGGCGACGACACCATCGTGGCGGGCGCCGGCAGCGACGAGCTGATGGGCCAGGACGGCAACGACACCTTCCTGTTCGACTTCGGCACCGGCCACGACACCGTCAATGGCGGCGCCGGCGGCAACTGGACCGACACCATCGATCTGTCCACCAACATGGGCGAAGGCGCTTCGATCACCATCTCGAGCGGCGGCCATGACTGGACCGTGGCGTCCGATGGCAACCACGAGGCGGCCGGCACCATCAATCTCGGCCAGGACAAGGCGGGCACCATCACGGTCCATAGCCAGGACGGTGACCAGACCATCGAGTTCACCAACATCGAGACCATCAAGTTCTAGAGATGGGGCAAGGTCCAGAGATGGGGTGAGCGTTTTACCGGGTCCGTCCGCCTGCCAAGGCGGGCGGACCTTTTTATGGATGGTGGGAATATGGACAAGCCGGTGAAGGCCTCGGCGGCGCCCGAGCTTCGGGGCTATCGCATTCACCGTCTGGTGGCGGTGACGGACTTTTCGGATATCTGGCTGGCCGAGGATCTGGGGCTCGACCGCGCCGTGGCGGTGAAGGCCTTTACCCCCAAGGCCGACGAGGCCGGCATCATCCCGCCTTTCCCCGTCGCCGAATGGCATCGCCGGTTCCTTCAGGAGGCCCGGCTGCAGGCCCACTTCGACCACCCCCATATCGTCCCGGTCGTGGGGCTGGAGCAGGCGGCGGACGGAAGGCCCTGCCTGCTGATGCAGTACCTGCCCCTTTCCCTGGCCCACGAGATCGGTCCCGACGTGTTCGATGCGGGAACGGGCAAAGCGGCCGGGGAGGGGGAGACGGCCCGCGCCGTCACGCCGGCCCGGACCAGGGCGGTGGTGCTGCAGGCCCTGTCGGCCCTGGTGGCGATTCATAGGCGGGGCATCGTCCATCGCGACCTCAAGCCGCGCAACCTGCTGCTGGCCGGCGGTTCCGGGGGGCGGGTGAAGATGAGCGATTTCGGCATGGCCAAGCCGCCCAACGAGGCGGCCTCGCCGGGGCAGGAGTGGTTCGGGACCCGCGACTACATCAGCCCCGAGCAATATGCCCGGGCCAGCCAGGCCACCGACCGTTCCGACATCTTCTCGCTGGGCGTGATCGGCATCCGCATGCTGACCGGATATTTTCCCGATCGGCGGCGGCTGGCGGCGGTAAAGGGATTGCCCGTCGCCTTCGCCGATCTGCTGGCCCAATGCCTTGAGGCCGACCCCGCCCGCCGTCCCGATGCCGCCGGCATGATGGCGCGCCTCGCGGCGATCAACTTGCCTTGAGAGCGGACGAAGGCGCATGATGGTCCAGCGTTATGTTTGCCCCTTGGCCTAAGCGCGGCCCTTCGGCCGCTTGGCGGCCGGCTGATTACGGCGCGCGTCACAGGTGACGCACGCCGCTCTAACTAGGCGGTCGGACCCAGATGATTTCCTCCATAGCCTCGACGACACTGCTCAGTGGCCTCGCCACCCAGTCGCGGGTTGCCCAGACCGCCGCCAACAACATCGCCAACGTCACCACCCCCGATTACCAGGCCCAGCGGGGCCAGGTGGTCTCGACCCGCCCCACCGGGGCGGCCTATGTGCCGCTGCCGCCGGAAGGCGAGGTGGATCTGGTGCGCGAAGTGGTCGACCTCGGCCAGGCGAAGCAGGCCTATATCCTGGCCGCCCGAACCTTCTCCAGTATCGCCAGGACGGAGAAGGACGCCCTGAACGTCCTGGCCTGATCCAATATCCGGAAATTCCCATCCATGTCCGATAAGCCCAAGGCCTACCTCGCCGGTCCGGCCGTGTTTCATCCGGCCGCCAAGGCCCTGCTCGACTATCTGGTGGAAATGTGCGGCCAGCACGGCCTGCACGGCGTGGCGCCGTTCGAGCCCCTGGCTGAGCACCTTGATCTGCCGCCGGCCGAACTGGCGGCGGTGATCCGGCGCGGCAACATGGAGCGAATCCGCGACTGCGACGTGGTGATCGCCTGCGTCTCGCCGTTCCGCGGCCCCGGCGCCTGTCCCGGCACCACCTGGGAGATGGGCTATGCGGAAGGACTGGGCAAGCCGGTAATCGCCTGGTCGGAGGACATGCGTCCCTACAGCGAGCGGGTTCCCCACGACCGGGACGAGGACGGCCGGCTGTTCTGCCGCCAGCACGGCATGGTGGTCGAGAATTTCGGCCTGGTGGAGAACCTGATGTACGCCGCCGCCCCTTCGGACGTGCAGCCCGATTTCGAGGCGGCGCTTAAAGAGGCGTGTCGATTGGCCGAGGCGTGTCGGCGAGGGGCAGGGTGAAGCGGAAGGTGCTGCCCGCCCCGGGAACCGATTCCGCCCAGATGTGACCGCCCAGGCGGTTGACGATGCGCTTGCAGATGGTCAGGCCCACTCCGGTGCCGGCATAGCCGGAATGGGGGTGGAGGCGGCGGAACAGCTCGAATACGTCCTGCTCCGACGGGTCGAAGCCGATACCGTTGTCGGTGACCGAGAACACCCACTGGCGGTCCTGGCGTTCGGCCGAGACCTGGATGCGAGGGATGGTCCCGTCCTTGCGGTATTTGATGGCGTTGCCGATCAGGTTCTGGAAGACCTGGATCAGCATGACCGAGTCGGCGGCGACCTCCGGCAGGGGGGCGATGGCGACCTCGGCCCGGCTGGAGTCCATGGCCTCGCGGAGGTTGTTGAGCGCGCTGTGGCAGGCGCTTTCGGCCGAGACCAGCTCGATCCATCCCTCGCTCCGGGTGGTGCGTGAATAGGCCAGCAGATCGTTGATCAGATGGTGCATGCGGATGGCGCCGCCGGTCACCAGATCCAGGTATTGCCGGCCGCGATCATCCAGGGTCGGACCGTAATCGCGTTCGATCAACTGGGCGAAACAGGCGACGGTGCGCAACGGCTCCTGCAGGTCGTGGGAAGCCACATAGGCGAAGCGCTCCAGTTCGGAATTGGCTTCGGTCAGGGTCTCCACGGTCTTGGCCAGCTTCTCGGCGTGGGAGCGGCGGTTCTCTTCGGCGCGGACGCGGTCGGTGACGTCGCGCACGATGTGAAACCCCCCCGAGGGCTGGCCGTCCGACCCCGGCAGCGAGCCGTAGCTGGTCTCGAACCACGCCGTATCGCCATCGATGGTCAGCGATTGCAGTTGCACGAAGGATTCGCCGGCCAGGGTGCGGTTCCAGCATTCCAGGAATAGGTGGTAGCGGTCGGGAACATGGCTGAACAATTCCTCGATGGACATGCCGATCTTGGCGTCGCGCTCGAAGAAATCCCAGCACACCACCTGATAGCGGGGATTGAACGCGGTAAGGCGCCTGTTGCGGTCCCAGGCGGCGATCAGGTCGTGGGAGCCGCGCATGATGCCCGACAGCCGGGCGTTGAGGTCGGTCAGTTCGCGATTGCTTTCGGCCAGGGCGGCTCCTCGCCGGTTCAGCTCCTTTTCCCACCGCCCCAGCAAGACCAGAAGTATCAGCGCCGTCACCAAGATGAAGGCGCAGCCTTTGGCCAACTCCAATAGGGACGCCACGCCCGGAGGTTCGCCCACGCTCACCCACACGGCCATGGACGACAGGAAAATCCAGCTCAGTCCAACGGCGGCATAGATGCCCGTGATGCGCCAGGCGACTTTCAATGCGGGGAAATCCTCAAGGGAAACTCCGGGAACAGCTCTCAACTCTAGCAGAGTGCTGGCGCCATGGCATCCGAATGCTGTGGCGAATGAACGCCCGGCACGGGTCCGCCATATCGTAAAGGTATGTTTTGCGTTGAAATATCATTTCTAATGGTGTTGCATATATCATCTGTTAGCTAATAACGAGAGATTTTTCGCATGTTTGCTGGGAAATTACAGCTAATCGGCGGCCTCTCCCTACGGCAGACCCGGCCGGAGGACGGCCAGTTCCTGCTGTCCATGTTCATGGCGGCCCGGCCGTGGCTGGCCGAAACGTCCAACGACCCGGAATTCGTCCGTTTTCTGTTCGAGGACCAGTACCGCATCGCCCGCCATGGGGTGGAACAGGTCTACCCCGAGCACCTGGATTTCGTCATCGAGCGGACCGGTCAGGCGATTGGGCGCCTGACCCTGGATTTCGGCTATTCCGACTGGCGGATCAGCATCATGGAGATCCACCCCGAGGCCCGGCGCAAGGGGAACGGCAGCGACGTGGTACGCAGCCTGCAGCGTGGCGCCGCCGGCCCGAAGATGGCCCTGACCGGTTCGGCCCTGGCCTTTCCGCCGGGAGCCCTGGAGTTCTGGATGCGCCAGGGTTTCCGGGTCCTTGCCTCGCGTCCGCCTCACGTGGAAATCATCTGGTGCCCGCCGGGCCGGCCCTGGCCGCAGATCAACCCGGCGGCCGCCGCGCAGGCCGGTTGAGGCCCGGCCGGGGGCGATCTCCTAATTGAACACCACCTGGAACACGGCGCTGAGCCCCGGTTCGTCCGAGACGATGCGCACCGCGCGGACCGGCCCGATGCTGCCCAGGTCGGGATGGCTCAGGATGGCGTCGCAACTGTTCCAGGCGCAGGGCTCGGGGGCGTGGAGGAACAGGCTGAATGCCTGGCGCGGGGCGTTGGTGAAGGTTCCCTTGGGATTGATGTTGGCGGTCCGCAGGGTGGTATCGAGGCTCTGGCCGCCCTCGGCGATCAGGGCGATGGTCGATCCCACATACGGCATGAAGACGTCGCAGGAAAGGGTGGAGATGTCGGTCATGGCGGGAAAAGCTCCCCTTGGGCAATGGGGTGGAAGGGTAACGGCATCGCCCCTCCCCCACCGAGGTGGGGGAGGGAAAATCCGCGACTATTGCCGCATGGGGTAGAGGCCTTCCATGCAAAAGATGAAGCTGAGCGCCATGTAGGGCTGCATCACCGGCAGGGCGCCGGTTACCGGAATCTGGCTGACACCGCCGCCGGTGTTCGCCCCCACCGCCACCGAGCCGCCGGTCACGGTGGTGACCTGGACGTTCTGGGCCGGGATGGCGGAACGGCCCGGGGTGCCGGGAGTGACGGTGGTGGTCACGCCGCCGAGGCCGACCGGTGTTCCTCCGACGCTGCTCTGCCACATCAGGGTGCCCGCGTTGCCCGGTGGGCTCGAGGCGATGATGTTGTTGGTGCCGCTGAGGGTGTTGGTGGCGCCGACCGCCGGGTTGCCCTGCAGCGCCACGCTCACCGAGGGAGGCGTGCCGGGATCGGCGGGAATCGCCGGGATGCTGATCGTCGAGGTGCCGGTGGTCGGGGAAAAAGAGGCCGGATGGATGTGGGCGCCGACCGGGGTGTTGGCCGTGGTCAGGGTGACCGTACCCAGGGTCGGACCAACCGTGAACGAGCCGCCCGTCTGGCCGGCGATGAAATTCTGGGTGCTCAGGGTGCCCGTTCCCACCAGAGTACGGCCCTGCAGGTTGGGCAGGGCGAAGTTGCTGGTGCCGTTGCCGCCATAAATGGCGCCGACGATGGAGAAGACCGCCTGGTACTGGCCAACGGTCAACACTTGGCCGGCGGCAAAGTCGAAGCCCACCGGTGCGTAAGCGCCGGCAAAGGGAAAAATCAGGCAGATATAACTGTCCATGCACCTGTCCTCCACTGTGGCGACACGGCCGGAATGTCATCCGTGCCGAAATGTCGCCGGATTGTCCCGCGGCCCAGCCTTGCCCCCCCTGTGCTGTGGTCAGGGCTGTATGGGTCGTCCATCTGCACCGATCCTCGCAACATGATCCGAGGGCGGCGGAAACTCGGTGTCCTTTTGCATTGGCGATGGGTGAGACTGCCTTGCAGCAGCAACCAAAGCGCGCTTAAGCCCATCGAATGTCCGCAAATAGGAATCCACAAAACCGGGGGAACGGCAAGTGTAACGAGTGAAACAAATTGAAACACATCCATATTGTCATCTCGTGGTATCTAAGGCGCGCAAAGGCTGTTGATGTCTGGGGGCATGCGCTTTCCCTCGTCCTGGGAGACTTGGCCGGCAGACAGGGGGGATTTGCGCAGCCAAAAGGATATGGCTGCTGCATCTTGCGCCCCCGACCTTGGCTTATGATGCCTTTAGGGACTCGCCATGGCCGCCGATATTCAAATATTTTAAAGCGATAGGGATTTTTAGAGCGTCACATTTCGACGATGCATTGCATTTGCAGATGACGCTCATCTCAATTAGTGTTGTCTGTGCGCATCGGTGAGTGATTTCAAGGAAAGACGCACAACCAACCGGTGGCTATGTGTCGTCTCGATGTGGGGCGAGGGGATGGTGGTGAAGAGAGGGCGGTCATGACCAAGTCCATCAATGCGGCTTCCATCGGTCGGCAGATCGGCCGACGCGGCCGGCATTTAGGTACTCTGCTTCTTCCCCTTGAGCCCCGCCTGATGTTCGACGGCGCCGCCGTGGCCGACGCGGCCCATGCCGCCGCCGACGCAAGCGCCAAGGCGCTGATTCCCGCCGTTGCCGCTCCGGTGGTGGTGCGCGAGGCCGATCCATCCAAGGGCGGCGGCAAGAAGGAAGTGGCCTTCGTCGATACTTCCGTCGCCGATTACAGGGCCATCGAGGCCGGCATCCGGGACGGCATCGCCATCGTCGAGATCGGCGGCGGCGCCGACGGCCTGGCCCAGATGGCCGCCTGGGCCGAGGCCAACACCGGCTACGACGCCATCCATGTGTTCAGCCACGGGTCCGAGGGCTCTCTGACCCTGGGAAGCAATACCCTCAATGCCTCGGATGTGGCCCAGGCCGTGACCCAGGCCGAACTGGCCGAGATCGGCCATGCCCTGAAGGCCGGCGGCGATCTGCTGCTCTATGGCTGCGACGCGGCCAAGGGCGAGGATGGGCAGGCCTTTGTCGCCGCCGTGGCGGCGGCGACCGGTGCCGACGTGGCGGCCTCGGACGATGCGACGGGCAGCGCCGATCGCGGCGGCGACTGGACGCTGGAAACCCGCACCGGCTCCATCGATGTCGAGTCCCTGGCGGCGGATGATTTCTCGGGCCTGATGGTCAATCCCGGCACGGTAGATTTCACCAGTGACGGCTATCAAACCGCCACCAGCGCCTCCGGGGCATCGAGCACGGCCAGCATCACCGCCCATGGCCTGACCTTCACCGTCACCGGTGATGCTGCCACCATCAGCCTGGAAGCCGTCTCTGGCTACAGCGGAACCTTTACCAACGTCAGCGGCGTGTCGTTGACGGGCGAGGGCATCGAGGCCGATTCCAGCGGCCTCGATACCGCTGTCCATGCCACCTCGCTGGAGGTGAGCTACACCAGCGCCTTCAAGATTTTGAAGATGGCGATCGGCGCCCAATTGACGCCCGGAAGCACGCTTGCTTCGACCATCGACATCAAGGCCTACAAAGGCTCGACTCTGGTGGTCTCCATCACCGGTCTGAATCTCAACTCGGCGACCTTTAGCGGTGCCGACAGTCTGGGCGGCATCGTGACCTATTCCCAACAGGTTTCAACGACGGTCGGCTGCGGCGGCGTCCTGGTGTTCAGCGACAATTGGGACAAGGTCGATAAAGTCGTCTTCAGCACCAATACCGCCGATGCGGCCAAGAATTTGACCCTGGTGGTCGATGATCTGCAATTCACCGACGCGACGGTCGGTCCGACCATCACCGCGGTGACCGCCTCCTACACCGACACGGCGGCCAACGACAGCTTTTCCAACACCACCGGCACCATCAGCGCCACGGCGAACATCGGCTCCGTCACCGGCTACGGCATCAGCGGCAGTTCGACCGGCAGTTATCTCAGCGGCGCCTACGACCGCATGAAGGCGGGGACCTACGGCACGCTCTACGTCAACAGCTCCACCGGCGCCTATACCTATGTCCCCGACGCCTCGGCCATCAACGCCGCCACCTCGACGGTGAGCGACACCTTCACCATCCAGGCCAGCGACAACGGCGGCGTGGACACGGCGGGCAAGACCATGACCGTGACCATCATCGGCGCCAATGATACGCCCGCCAACTCGGCCGCCTCGGTGACCGCCCTCGAGGATACCACCTATACCTTCTCCGCCTCGGATTTCAGCGGCGGCTTTACCGACCGAGACACGGGGGCGAGCTTTTCCGGCATCAAGGTGACCTCGGCCGGGGCGACGGCCGGGACGCTGTATTACAACGGCGCCGCCGTCAGCGCGGCGGGGCAGGTGGTTAGTCTGGCCGACTTCACCGCCGGCAAGCTGACCTATGTGGGCGCGACAAACGGCGCGGGCAGCGGCTACGCCACCTTCAGCTTGCAGGTCTATGACGGCACCGCCTATTCCGGCTCCGACGCCACCCTGACCGTCAACGTGACGGGGGTGAACGACGCGCCGGTGGGAGTGAATGACACCGGTTCGGCGAACGAGGCCGGCGGGGTATCCAACGGCACAGCAGGCAGCAACGCCACCGGTAACCTGCTGACCAATGATACCGACCCCGACGCGGGGGCGACCAAGACGGTAACGGCAATCCGTATCGGCAATACCGAAGGGGCGGGGACGGCCGGGACGGTAGGGCAATCCCTGGCAGGTACCTATGGCTCGCTGACCCTCAACGCCGACGGTAGTTACACCTATGTGATCGATAACAGCAACGCAACCGTTCAGGCGGTGGCTTTGGGCGGTACGCTCACTGATAATTTCAATTACACAGTGTCGGACGGCGTATTGACCGATGTTGCCGTTCTGGCGATCACCATCAATGGCGCCAATGATAATCCGACTCTGACTGCTACCGGTTCCAGTCCGACATATACCGAGGGAGGCAGCGCAGCGACGCTGTTTTCCGGTGCGGCGGCAAATGCGGTGGATACCGGTCAGAGCATTACCTCGGTAAAGTTCACGGTGTCCAATGTCAGTGATACCACTGAATACGTGGTGGTCGACGGAACCGATGTGGCTTTGACCAATGGCACGACGGGGACCAGCACCGGTGGCAATACTATTGGCTATTCGGTGACAGTGAGCGGCGGGACCGCCACCGTGACGCTGACCAAGACCGATAGCAGTGCCAACTGGCAGACCTACGTCAATGCAATGACCTACAAGGACACGGCTACCGGCGGCGCACTCACCACCGGTAGCCGTGTGGTGACACTGACCGAAGTGAGCGATTCCGGATCGCAAACTTCCACTGTTTCCTCGGTTTCCACGGTGAATGTCCAACGTGTGAACCACGCTCCGACAGTATCGACCACCACTTCGACTCCGACCTTCACCGAGGGCGGGACGGCTCAGTCGCTGTTCAGTGGAACCAGCGTGGGGCAAGGGAGCGGTGATTCGGGTCA
>JAVBXM010000090.1 GCA_030824585.1 Phaeospirillum sp.
ATGAGCGAACGCGTCTTCAGCATCGACACCGTCAGTGAGGTGACGGGGATTTCACGAGCGAACCTCCACCAGATGATTTGCCGCCGGCATTTCGTGCCCATCCACAGCACTCGAAATGGCGTTGCCCGCGACTTCACGCTGAGGGACATGGTGCATCTCGCCGTCGTTTCCGATCTGCGCTCCATCGGAATCGATCTCCGGCGGGCGGTGAATATGGTCGGCTCCTCGGCCGACGGCACAGCAGGGCGGGATATTGTCACCTGCCGCAGCGGCGAGATCGAAATCACCGTCGATGTCGCCCGCATCGCCGACCGTGTCCGCGACCGGATGGCAGGGGAGCGGTCATGACGGACCTCCCGCATCTCGCGGCTCGCCTGTATGGGACGCCGCTGCTGGTCGCCCGCAGTAAGCTGGATGTGATCCTGGGCGCCCTCGGACCCCGGCTGGCCGGGCAGGCCGTCTCTTTCGACGGCGATGCGGCTCCGTCCGCCGATGTGGCGGTGACGTCCGACGGCATCGCCATCATCCAGGTGGTCGGCACCCTGGTGGCCCGCTCCGGCTATCTCGGCGCCGCCAGCGGGCTGACCGCTTATTCCGACATCGCCGAAGCCATCGAGGCGGCGGCCACCGATCCCGGCATCCGGGCCATCCTGCTGGATGTGGATTCCTCCGGTGGCGAGGTGGGCGGCCTGTTCGATTTGGTTGACCACATCCAGGCCATCCGCGCCCAATGTGGCAAGCCCATCTGGGCGGTAGCCGATGAGGCGGCACTGTCGGCGGCCTATGCCATCGCCTGCACCGCCGACCGCCTCTACGTCACCCAGACCGGCGAAATCGGCTCCATCGGCGTGGTGGCGGTCCACCGCGACGAATCCGGAGCCGATGCTCAGGCTGGGCTGGCGTGGAGCTTCGTCCATGCCGGGGCCAGCAAGGTCGATGGCAACCCGCATCAGCCGCTGTCTGACTCTGCCCGCGCCACGCTCCAGGCCGATGTTGACGCCTTGTATGGAAAATTCACCACCCTGGTGGCCGAGCGGCGGCGGCTGTCTCCCGACGCCGTGCGGGCCACCGAGGCTGCGGTCTATCGCGGCGACCAGGCGGTGGCCGCCGGGCTGGCCGACAAGGTCGGCACCCTGCGTGTCGCCCTGGCCGATCTCGGGGCTGTGCTGGCCCGACCCACCATTTCCCGCCCCATCGCCGCCCGAAAGGAAGCCCCGATGTCCGAATCCCAAGGGGATGTCCCCGCTCTGGCTGCCGTGCCGCAGCCGCCCGCCCAGGCCAACGCGGATCTGGAACAGCGCCTGCGCGCCGAATATTCCGAGATCAGCGCCATCGCCGCCCAGGCCGCCCGCCTCGGCGTCACCATCGACCCCGCCGAGGCCATGGCCAAGGGCATCCGCCCCGAGGCGCTGCGCCGCTCGGTGCTGGAGCAACTGGCCGCCCGTTCCGATGCCACCGACGTGGTGGCCGCCGCTCCGGCGGGTGCCGCTCCCAAGACCGAAACCGAAAGCCCCATCGTCCGGCGTGCCCGCGAAGCCGCCGCCCGGAAATAAGGACACGCTGCCATGCCTGTGCTGACCGCTTCGCCCTCCCTGGGCGATCTGCTGAAGTTTGAACTGAACGCCAGCTACTCCCGCGAAACCGTGACGCTGAAAGCGGGCACGTCCTATCCCCTCGGCTCCGTGCTGGGCCGCATCACCGCCAGCGGCGAATACCGCCTGTCCCCCGCCGCCGAGGTGGTGGGCGATGAAGGCGCGGAAACCGCCATCGCCGTGCTGTTGGAAACGGCGGATGCCACCGATGGCGCCATCACCGGCCTGATCGCCGCCCGTGGCCCGGTCATCCTGGCCGATGGCGCCCTGGCGTTCGATGCCTCGGTTGATCAGGCCGCCGAGCGCACCGCCAAGATCGCCCAGCTTGCCACCGTGGGTCTGGTCGCCCGCACCACCGTCTGATCGGAGCCTTTCCCATGACCCAGATCATCAATCCCTTCGACGTGGGCGGCTACTCGCTCGCCGAGATGACCCAGGCCATCAACATCCTGCCCAACCTCTACACCCGGCTCGGTCAGATGGGGCTGTTCCGCTTCGAGGGCGTGACCCAGCGCAGCGTCATCATCGAGCAGGCCGAGGGCGTCCTCAACCTGTTGCCCACCGTGCCGCTGGGTGGTCCGGCCACCGTCGCCAACCGCGATGCCCGGTCCATGCGGTCCTTCACGGTGCCGTGGATCCCTCACGACGATTCCATCACGCCGCAGGACGTCCAGGGCGTGCGTGGCTTCGGCGTCGCCGACGCCGCCGATCCGCTGGCCACCGTGATGGAGCGCAAACTGACCCGCATGCGCTCCAAGCACGCCCAAACCCGTGAATTCATGGAGGTCCATGCGCTCCGCGGCATCATCCGCGACGGCTCCGGATCCACCCTGTACGACTACTTCAGCGAGTTCGCCCTCACCCGTCAGCAGGTGGATTTCACCCTCGGCACCGCCACCACCAACGTCCAGGGCAAGATCCGCGATGTGCTGCGCAAGGTGGAGACCGAGCTCAAGGGCGAGACCATGACCAGCGTGCTGGCCCTGGTCAGCCCGGAGTTCTTCGACAAGCTGATCAGCCATGCCAAGGTCGAGACGGCCTACCAGTTCTTCTCGTCGGCCGGCGCCCAGCCGCTGCGGGAAGACGTGCGCCGCCGCTTCCCCTTCGCCGGCATGGTGTTCGAGGAATACAGCGCCACCGTCACCCTTTCCACCGGCCAGACCGAAACCCTGATCCCGGCGGGCGAAGGCATCGCCTTCCCGCTGGGTACCATGGACACCTTCGTCACCTATGGCGCCCCGGCCAATTTGATCGAGACGGTCAACACCCTGGGCGTGCCCATGTACGCCCGGCAGCTTGCCCGTCAGGACGGCAGCGCCATCGATGTCAAGACCGAAGCCTCCATCCTGCCGGTCAACAAGCGGCCGCGTCTGGCGGTGCGCCTGTTCTCGGGCAACTGATGACCGCCTTTGCCGACGCCTTGGACGACCTGTTCGCCGATCCGAACATGGCCGTCACGGTGACGTATCAGGGCCGGTCCATCCGTGCCCTGGTGCGGCGGCCCGACCGAGATATCGAATTTTCGGACATCACCGTCCACGCCGGGACGGCGGTGTTCGAGATCCGGCGGCGGGACATCCCAGCTCCCCAGGCGGGAGACATCATCCACCATGACGGCGACAACTTCGTCGTCCAGGGAGAACCCCGCCTGGACGCCGAACGGTTGGCGTGGACCATCAACGTGAGACCGGCATGAAATTGGCCGCCGCCATCACGGGCGATCTGCGCAAGATCATGGCCGAGGAGGTCAAGGCCGCCGAGGATGCCGTCACCGCCGCCATGCGTCAGGCGGCTGACGGGCTGAAGGCTGATCTCCGCCGTCAGGTCACCGAGGCGGGGATGGGCCAGCGCCTCGCCAACACCTGGCGGGCCGAACTTTATCCCAAGGGCCGGAAAAGTATCAAGGCGGCGGGCTTCGTCTTCACCAGGGCACCGACCATCATCCGCGCTTTTGACCAGGGTGCCATGATCAAATCCAAGCATGGCTTCTGGTTGGCGATCCCCACACCCGCCGCCGGCACCGGCGCCCGAGGCAAACGCATGACACCCGGCCTGTGGGAACAGATGCACGGTGCCCGGCTGCAGTTCATCTATCGCCGGGGTGCGCCGTCGCTGCTGGTGGCTGAGAACATGCGGGCGCGAACGGGCAAGCGGGGCGGCTTTGGCCATGGCAGTGCCTCGGCGCTGCGCACCGGGCGCGGGCTGGCTACCGTGGTGATGTTCGTCCTGGTGCCGCAGGTGAGCTTGAAGAAGCGCCTGGATGTGGATGCCGCCGCCGAACGGTGGGCCGACGCCCTACCGGGGCTGATCGTGGGCAACTGGCGGGGATAGGCCCAATCAGCCGAACAGGTCGGAATGGGTGCCGGAGGCCGCCAGCACCAGTTCCTCCTCGGTCTGGTACCAGATCAGCAGCCAGTCCGGCTCGATGTGGCATTCCCAGCAGGGACTCCAGTTGCCGGACAGGCGGTGGGGCCGGTGCCGGGTTGCCAGCGGTTCACCGTTCACCAGGCACTCGACCACGGCCCACAACTTGTCGAGGTTCTTGCCCCGCTTTGTCGCCGTCTTGAGATCACGCTCAAACTGCTTGGTGGTGCGAAGGCGTAGGCTCAACGATGGGCTGCTTTCAGCGCATCAAGGCTCGACCAGTCGGTCAGGTTTTCGCCCTCCATGGCATCACGCAGCGCGGCTTGCGTGGCCTCGTTGGGAAGGCGGACGGGGAACGGCAACCCGTGGTGCAGGGTCACCTGCCGATAGAACAGCGTGATCGCCTCGGTCGGGGTCAGGCCAAGCGCCCCGAAGACGGCTTCCGCCTGGGCCTTCAGGTCGGGCTCGACGCGGGCACGGATCGATTCGGTCTTGGACATGGGGAACCTCCTTGGTCCCCATTATGTGCCTCATTCGGGGAACAATTCAATGCCCACCGTCCGCGAACAGATCCTCGCCGCCCTGCTGGTCTGCCTGGAAACGGTGCCCGGTGCCACCGCCAAGCGGGAAGCGCCGCTGCCTGAGACGGTTCCCGCCGGTGGCCTGATCGTCCTGCGCGACGGCGATCCCGGCGACCCGGAAGTGATCCTGTCGCCGGTGACCTATCTCTGGGAACACCAGACCGAGATCGAAGTGATCCTTCAACGTGGCCAGGACGACGACAGCGCCGCGCTGGACACCCTGCTGATGGCAGTGGGCAACGCCCTGGCCGCCGACCGCCCCCTCGGAGGTCTGGCCGAATGGTTGGACTGGGGCGCCCCCAAGACTTCCGGCCTCGCCATCGACGGTGCCGCATCCCTGTGCGGCGCCACGGTGCCCGTCACCATCCACTATTCCAGCGCCGACCCGCTCGGCTGATCCACACCTTATATACGGGAGTCCCCCATGGCGAAAACTCGGGCCTATGGCGCCGATTGCGTGCTGCTGGCTGCCTTCGAGGCGAGCTACGGCGTGCTTCCGGCCGATGGCTACACCCGGCTGTCGTTCAAGGAGTGCAGCCTGGGGGCCGAGCGTCCCCTGGGCTACGACCCGCTCCTGGGCCAGGGCCGCGATGCCCAGGATCCCTATTACGAGGCGGTCAAGGACGAGGGCGATGTCGGCGTGCCGCTCGATGTGCGGGCGCTGGGGTTCTGGCTGCGGGGATTGCTGGGAACGCCGGTCTCCGCCGACAACGGCGATGGCACCTTCTCACATCAATTCACCTCGGGCGGCACTCTGCCCAGCCTGGCCCTGGAAATCGGCCACGCCAAGCTGGCGACGCCCAAGTTCTTCCGCCATGCCGGGACCAAGTTGGACAAGCTGGCCTTCGACATGGCCCGCTCCGGCGCCGCCAACGCCACCATCTCGGTGATCGCCCAGGGGGAAACCGAAGCCGCCGCCGCCATCGACGCCAATCCGGCCAGCTTCGCCCTGAAGCGGTTCAGCCAGGGCAGCGGCACCATCCGTGTCGGCGGGGGCCAGCTCGCCAACGTGGTGGGCGGTAAATTGTCCTTCTCCAACAACCTGGAGCGGGTCGAGACCATCCGCGCCGACGGGCTGATCGACGGCGTGGACGAGACCGAAGCCACCGCCGAAGGCTCGGTGGACATCCGCTTCGGCACCGACACCACGCTCACCGCCGCCATCGCCGCCGAAAGCCCGGTGGCGATGGAATACGGCTTCACCATCCCGGGCTCGTCCTTCGCGCTGAGCTTCCATCTGCCCCGCGTGTTTCTGCCCAAGAAGAAGCAGGAGATCAAAGGTCCCGGCGGCATTCAGGTCAGCTACGACTGGCGGGCCGCCCGCGATCCGGTGGCCGGGTATCTGCTCCGCGTCACCCTGGTCAACGACGTGGCGGGGTACTGACTATGATCCGCCTGACCATCCCCAAGGAACCCTACTGGATCGATCTGCCCCACGGGGTAAAGGTGTTCGTCCGCCCGCTGACCACGGCTGTGTACGAGGCTGCCCGGGCGCGGGGCTGGCGCATGGCCCGTGCCATCGCCGCCGAGCATGCCGATCTGAAGGCGGCCGGGGCCGACATCACCGGCCTGCCGGACCTGTCCGACGAGGACGCCCTGGCCGGGCTATCGCAGATGCTGTTCGCCCAAGGGCTGGCCCGGTCCGCCATCACCAAATGGGAGGGCGTGCTGGATGCCGACGACCAGCCCGCCGAGGTTACCGACTCCGCTATCGCAGATCTGATGCAGTTGCCCCGCATGGCGGAAGGCTTCGTCGTCCAGTACACCGAGACCCATGAGACGGTGATCGCCGAGGGAAACGTCTTCAGGCCCGCGCCGAATGGCACTTCGGCGGCGGGCCGGAATACTGCCGGGGCTGCGGCGGCGACTGCGACTGCCCCTACGACCGCAACGCCCCCCTGACGGAAGCAGGCTGGCAAGCCTGGGAACTCCTGGCCGGCTCCATTGGAACCATCCGTCTCGGCCCCCGTGGCGGCATTACCGGGCTCGACCTTCCGGCTCTGCTGATCCAGGCCGAGGCCCTGGGTTACGACCAGCCTTTGCTGGCACGGCTGCTACCTTTCGCCGAGCGGGGAATGGTGGCCGGTTCCGCCAAGGTTCAAACCGAGACCTGACCGATGGCCACCAAATCCGTCTCCATCCGCCTGTCCTTGCAGGACGGCGAAACCGTCCGCCGTGCCCTGCTGAAACTGGGCGAAGATGGTCAGCAGGCGCTGGCGCGGATCGAAGGGGCGGCGCAACCGGCTTCCCGGTCGCTGCTGGCCATCAATGCCGCCAGCCAGGACATACAGGGCGGCATGGCGGCTTTCGCCTCGCGCCTCGGCCCCATCGGTTCGGTGATGATGGCGCTGGGACCGGCCGGGCTGGCGGCGGGCGCGGCCATCGGCCTGTTCGGCAAGGCCATGGTCGAGTCCACCATCAAGGTGGAAAGCCTGGAGGCCCGCCTCAAAGGGCTGGTGGGTGCTGCGGCCCTGACCGAAACCACCTCGTATCTCTATGCCCAGGCCCAGAAGACCGGCACCGCCCTGGAAACGGTGATCGGCGCCTATTCCCGGCTGGCCGCGTTGCAGAAGGCCGGCATCATCACCACCGGCGAGAGCCGCGCCCTGCTGGAGGGCTTCCAGTCCACCGCCATCGCCCTGGGCGCGTCGTCCGAGCAGTTGGAGCAGTCGCTGTTCGGCCTGGCACAGCCCCCGCTGCGGGGTGTCGGCGGAGAAAGACGATGCCTGATCCCGCCCTGTCCCAGGCCCTGCGCGAGGCCTATGCCGCCGCGCCGGCCGACACGGTGATCCTCCACACCCTTGAGATCTGGCACCCCACCTTCACCGAGCCGATCCGGGTGGTGCGCGACCACGCCGACCTTACCGCCCGGCTGGAAACGGGGGCGCCGCGTGATGGCGCCCTGAGGGTCAGCTTCGTGGCGCTGGCCTTCGATCTCGAATTGCCGGCGGTCGATACCGGCCCGGTGCCGGAGATCACGGTCACGCTCGACAATGTCGGCCAGGAAATCATCGATTCCCTGGAGGCCGCCGCCATCAGCCAGGACAAGATCGACATCATCTATCGGCCCTATCTTTCCACCGACTTGGAGGGGCCGCATATGGACCCGCCCATCATCCTGACCTTGTCCGAGGTCGAGGCGGACACCCTGCGGGTGACCGGGCGTGCCCGCATGGGTGATGCCGGCAACAAGTCGTTCCCCTCCATCACCTACACCGCCCGGCGGTTTCCCGGCCTGGCGCGGTGATGTGATTACGCGCTGCCGCCCGTGCCCGCCTGGAGGCCAGCCTCCAGACCTCCATTCCTTTCGAGGTTCGCATGAACTGGGCTTTGCCCCTGATCGGCCTGCCGTGGAGCGCCCACGGCAGCGGGCCGGACCTGTTCAATTGCTGGGAATTCGTGCGCATGGTGCAGAGCCGCCATTTCGGCCGCACCCTGCCCGACATCGCCAACCCGGAGGAGGTCCTGGCCATGGGCCGGACCTTCCGCGACCACCCGGAACGGCGGCGCTGGATAAAGGCGCAGAACCCCGCCGAGGGCGACTGCGTGCTGCTGCGCCGGTCGCGCCATCCCATCCATGTCGGCATCTGGATCGATGTCGATGGTGGCGGGGTGCTGCATTGCAGCCAGGATTCCGGCGTGGTGTTCCAGCGGCCCGATGCACTTCGCCTCAATGGCTGGGCCATTGAGGGCTTCTACCGGTTCGCGCCATGACCGCTTCCCTGATCGTTATCCGCAATCCGTTTGAGCCGGTCGCCAGTCGGTCGGTCCACGCAATTGCGCCCGGCGTGACGCTTGGCGCTCTACTGCTCGACTGCGGCATCACCGAGGATCCCCGCGCCGAGCAGGTGGAGATTTCCGCCGTCGCTGAGGATTCCCGCGTCCACATCAATTGAGGCTTCTTATGCTGACCCGCGACCTTCTGCGCGCCTCCATGCCGGGGGCGCGGACCAACGATCTCGACCGCTTCGCCGGCCCGCTGGCGGGGTGCTGCGCCGAATGGGGCATCGACACAGGCCTCAGGCAGGCGGCCTTCCTCGCCCAGCTTGCCCATGAAAGCGGCCAGCTTCGTGCCCTCGTCGAGAACCTCAATTACTCCGCCGAAGCCCTGCTGCGGGTCTTTCCCCGCCACTTCGACGCGGGCCAGGCCGCTACCTATGCCCGCCAGCCGCAACGCATCGCCGCCCGGGCTTATGCCAACCGCATGGGCAATGGCGACGAGACCTCCGGCGACGGCTGGCGCTATCGCGGCCGCGGCCTGATCCAGATCACCGGCCACGACAACTATGCCGCCTGCGGCACCGCCATTGGCCTCGACCTGATCGCCCAGCCCGAGCTGCTGGAACAGCCCGGCCCCGCCGCCCGCTCCGCCGCATGGTTTTGGCACAACCACGATCTCAACCGCCTCGCCGATGCCCGCGACATCGAAGCCATCACCCGCCGCATCAATGGCGGCCTCACCGGACTCGAAGACCGCAAGGCCCACTACGCTCACGCCTGCGCCGCCCTGGAGGTATCCCATGAACTTGCTTGAACTCCTCGGCGATGCCGCCGCCATCGCCGCCAACCCGGTCGCCGGCCTCGCCAAGGTGGCCCTCGACGTCGCCCCCGACATCGCCAGCCTGTTCGGCGACGATGCCGAAAAGGCCGTCAGCAAGCTGGCCGACACCGTCCGCGCCATCACCGGCACCGACGATCCCGCCCAGGCCCGCGAAGCCCTGGCCGATCCCAATTTGGTATTCCAGCTTCGCTCCCAGGCCCAGACCTTCGCCCACGAGGAACGCATGCAGCAGATGGCCGGCGCCATCACCACGCTGACCGCCACCCTGGCCGACCGGCAGGATGCCCGTACCCGTGACGCCGAATTCATCAAAGCCGGCCGCAGCAACACCCGCGCCAACGTCCTGCTGGTGACGGCGGGGGCTGGCATCGTGGGCGGCATCGCCTTCATGGTGTTCGGCCACGTCGATGGCAACACCGCCGTCGGCGGCAGCATAATCTCGGTGGTGACCCTGCTGGCGGGAAAATTCGCCACCGCCTTCGACTTCGAGTTCGGCGGATCTGCGGATGCCGAGCAGACCCGCACCCTGCTGGCGCAGGCACCGCCCATCGGGAAGTAGAAGGTCAGGGTTCGCACGACGCGGCCGACAGGGGAGCTTTCCCCGGTCGGCCGTTCCTTGTCTTTGTGGCCTGCCAAAGGGCAGACCGCTGGTGGACTCCACCTGGTGGACGGCAACCGCCTCGACCTCATCGACCAGGGGCGCCGTATCGCCATCCTCGGGATCACCCTTTGGATCAACTGCCGGCTGAACGGCGACGCCGAGGAGCAGGGTGCCGCCGCAAACCGCCGCGGCTGGCGGGCATAGGCGATCCGCTCCGGGACATCCGGGCACCGCAACGTCACCTCAATACCGCGCCAGCGGTTTCGTCCAATCGGCAGAGTGGGGGAAAAGCACCGTCGACCGGAGCGCTATCCCAGGCTCACTCCTTGGCCCGCGGCATCAGGCTGGCAATCAACTCGTCGCTCCACGGCATTCCAGCGGCCTGCGCCCGGCGCAGTGCGAGGAAGTCGATTTCCCTCCCGGTATCCTTAGTGCCAACGGCAAAGGCGCTGAAACCCGCTTTGGCTTCGGTGGCCATGTTGGCCGCCATCCAGGCCCGCCCGCTTTCCTTGTTGCGGGTCCATGCGTCCAGTTTCGGCTTGCGCAGCTCCTCAAGCGTCTTGGCGAGGCTCTCGGGGAACATCGCGGTAAATCTGGCGCAGATGGCTTCCACCTTGGCATCCAGGGCCGACAGATCGATTTGGCCTGCGGCAAGTAGCCGCTTGCCCTCGTCCAACGCCTCGCCGGTCTTGGGTTCGCCCAAGGCCAATTCGCCGAACGCGTCAACCAGGCGGTCGGTGACGACCAGCGGGTTGGCGACGAAGCGACCATCCACCTTGAGGGCCGGCACCACCGCCGTGATCATGCCGAGGCGACGGGCCTTGTGGGCGGAGACGGGCTCGCACATGGCGCCGAGCGCCAAGGCCTGTTCCGCGCCGATCATCACGGGCAGGAAGTCGGTCGCACCGCCCAGCATGGCCGCGCCGTGCTTCGGCCCACCCTGGCCGAACACGGCAAGATCCTGCGCCACCGTGATGTCGCAGGCGAGCCCCAGTTCCTGGCCTCCTCCCGTGCGCATGCCATTGACGCGGCAGACCACCGGCTTGTCGCAGGCGAGGATGGCGGAGACGGTGTCGCCGAACAGCCGCAGGAAGCGCCGGAATTCCTGGGAATTGCCCCCATAGTAGTGGGCAAACTCCACCGCATTGCCGCCGGTGCAGAACGCTTTGCTGCCGGCTCCGGTCAGCACGACGGCGACGATGTCGCGGGCTTCCGAGGCCGCCTTGATCGACGATTGCAGCGCCTTCAGCATGTCGATGCTGTAGGCATTGAACTGCCTGGGGTTGTCGATGGTGATCCACGCATTGAACACGCCGTCGACCGTTTCGCCACGCTCCGTCCTGGCCGGGCGCTTTTCGAAAAGGATGCCAGCCACGGTGAACAGGGGAAGGCTGTGGTCGGTGAGTCGGCGATCGGCCTTGGGGTCGGTGGAGTGCATCGCAAGCCTGTCTGGATTGGTGGTTGGGGGAGGCTCAGGGAACCAGGATGGCCCGGCGTGTGAGGCGGTGCTCATTTGTCGCGGCGAAGGCTTCGTTGATGGCGGCCAAGGGCCGGCATTCAACGAAGTCCTTCACATTGATCTTCCCGCTGAGAACGAGATTGAGGGCGGGGGGGTAGAGGTCAGGAGGGCATCCCCAATTCCCCAACGCCTTGGCGTTATGGGCCATCAGCTTGGAGAGCCGATATTCACCCTTGGCCATGATGTAGCCGATCACGCAGATCGTGGCGCCGTCGACCATCAGATCGAAGGCGGCTTCCTGGCCGGGGAGGCTCCCGGAACATTCCATCATGTTCCATTCGGTCGAGCGCAGGCCTCGCTCTCGGGCGAATCCGAGGATCTCTGCCTTGACGTCCTTGATGGATGCGAACTGCCTGGGATTGAGGACGAGGTCGGCGCCGGAGCGTCGGATCTGCTCGATCTGGGCGGGGTCCGTCTTCGACGACAACGCGACCACCGCGGCTCCCAACGCTGAGGCCACCTGGACCGAGTAACCGCCAAGTCCGCCGACACCGATGACGATGACGAGATCGCCAGGGCCGATGCCGGCCTGCACCGCCGCCTGATAGGGGGTGGTGATCGCGTCGGCGAGGACCGAAATCTCGGCCAGGGTCAGGCCGGAAGCGGAAAGGCGCTCCTCATCGACCGGACAGAGTCCGATGATGGGAACCTCGATGTGGGTGGCGAAGCCGCCTTGGATGTCGTAGCCCGGCATCTTCTGGTCGCGGCAGATGGTTGCCTTGCCACGCCGGCACAGGTCGCAGGTGCCGCACGGGATGACAGCCGGAATGACGACGGACTTGCCCAGCCAGGCTTCTGCCCCCGCGCCGGCATCGACCACCCGGCCGCTGATCTCGTGGCCGAGGGCAAGCGGCAGCGGGTGGTTGGTCCGCACGTTGTTGTAGAAGTAATCGAGGTCGGTATGGCAGACCCCGCAGCCGGCAACTTCCACCAGGACTTCCCCCGGCTTTGGCGTCCCGATCTCCAAGGGCGCTTTGACCATCGGCTGGCCAGTCGCTGTCATCACCCAACGATGGGCGTCAAACGCCATTGCTAAATTCCTTTTGTTCAAACGCCGATATGACGCTTGAGGACTTCCGAGTTGGCGGTTAGATCATTTCCGTAGTAGACGACGGAGCCTTTGACGAGGATGACGTTGCGGTCGGCGAGATCGAGCAGCACGCCGACATTCTTGTCGACGATCACCGAGGCGATGCCGGTTTCCTTGACGGCGCGCACCACCCGCCAGATCTCGCGGCGGATCAGCGGCGCCAGCCCTTCCGTGGCCTCGTCGAGGATCAGCAGCTCGGGATTGGTCATCAGGGCGCGGCCGATGGACAGCATCTGCTGCTCGCCGCCCGACAGGTGGTTGCCCAGGTTGTCCAGGCGCTCGGCCAGGCGGGGGAAGGTCTCCAGCACCCGCTCGTAGGTCCAGTCGAGGCGGCCGGTGGGGCCGGGGCGGGCCGCCATGCGCAGGTGCTCGGCGACGGTCAGATTGTGGAAGACGCCGCGGCCCTCGGGCACATAGGCGATGCCGCGGCGGATGATGGCGTGGGTCTCGGCGCCGGTGACGTCGATGCCGTCGACCACCACCCGGCCCTGACGCGGCCGGACGATGCCGAGGATGGACTTCAGCAGCGTCGACTTACCCATGCCGTTGCGCCCCATCAGCGCCACCGTCTCGCCGCGGTGGACGCGGAAGTCGACGCCGTGCAGGACATGGCTGGAGCCGTAATAGGTGTGCAGCCCGGCGGCTTCGATGAAAGTGCTGTGGCGGGTCGCCTGAGCGGGAAGCATGGCAGCGGTCATCAATAGGCCTCCGCACCGTCGCCGAGATAGGCGTCCTGCACCGCCTGGGAGGCACGGATCGCCTCGACGGGGCCACTTTCGATCACCGTGCCGTTGACCATCACCGTCAACACTTCGGCCAGGGAGAACACCGCATCCATGTCGTGCTCGATCAGGATCAAGGGGAAGCGCGTACCCAATTCTTTCAGCAGTCCGACCATCATCTCGGACTCCTCCTTGCCCATGCCGGCCAGCGGCTCGTCGAGCACCAGCACCTTGGGGCCGGTGGCCAGCACCATGCCGATCTCCAGCTGGCGCTGCTCGCCGTAGGACATCGAGGCGGCGATGCGGTCGCGCCGGAGCTTCAATCCGCAGAGATCGAGCGCCCAGTCGGCAAGGTCGTTGGTTTCGCGATAGGCCTTTGCCGGCCTGAGGAAGCGCATCGACGTCGACAGCCGCGACTGTGCCGCAAGGCGGCAGTTCTCGAAGCAGGTGAAGCTGGGAAAGACATTGGTCTTCTGATAGCTGCGGCCGATGCCCAGACGCGCCACCTTGTGGGCAGGCTGGTGGGTGATATCGGCACCCATGAACAGCACCTGCCCGCCGGATGGCGACAGATGCCCGGTCAGCAGATGGACGAAGGTGCTCTTGCCGGCACCGTTGGGGCCGATGATGGCGTGGGTTTGGCGCTCGCGGAATAACAGGCTGGCGTTGTTCACCGCCACCAGGCCGCCGAACGCCTTGGTCAGACCACGGGTCTCGAGCACCGTTGGGCGATCGTCAGTGGCGGCCTCGGGGGCGGCCTCGGGGGCGGACTTTATCATCACGCTCATTCCTCCTCCTCCGCCTTGGGCTCGGGGTCGCCGAACACCTGCAGCAGCAACCCGGCCAGCCCCTTGGGCAGTAGCAGGACGATGGCGATCACCATGGCGCCCATCAGCGCCAGCCAGTGCTCGGTCATCGACTCGAAGCCCAGGCGGGCCAACTCGAAGACGAACGCCCCCAGCACCGGCCCGAACAGGGTGCCCATGCCGCCCAGGATCACCATCACCAGCGCCTCGCCGGAATGGTGCCAGGACAGCATCGACGGGTTGACGAAGCCGTACTGGGTGGCGGCGAGGAAGCCGGACAGCCCGGCCACCGTGCCGCCGATGGTGAAGGCCACCAGCTTGTAGAGGGCGGGATTGAAGCCGAGCCCGCGGACCCGGTTCTCGTTGACACCGATGGCGCGCACCACCCGCCCAAACGGCGAGGCCAACAACATCCGGAAGAAAAAGTAGACCCCGACGAACAGCCCAAGGACGACGTAGTAGAAGCTCTGCTTGCTTCCCAGCTTGACCAGGGCGTAGCCGGCAATCTCCACCGCCGGCTTGACCATGATGTAGGCCCCGTCCGAGCCGCCGGCCAGTTTGGTGTCATTGAACAGGTAGAAGCCCATCTGTCCGAACGCCAGCGTCACCATGATGAAATAGATTCCCGAGGTTCGGATCGACAGGAACCCCACCAGCGCGGCGGCGCCGGCCACCGCCAGCAGCGCCAGCGGCAGCACCACCCAGATGTTGGCGGCATCGTATTGGGGCGACAGGATCGCCAGCATGTAGCCGCCCAGCCCGAAAAAGGCGGCATGGCCCAGGCTGACCAGCCCGGCGACGCCGACCAGAAGGTCGAGGCTCATGGCCAGGATGGCCAGGATCATGATGCCGGTCAGCTTCTGCAGCAGGAAGGTGTGCTTCTCGGGGAACAGCATCGGCCCGAACAGCGGATACAGCACCAGCACCGCCAGCAGGGCCAGCAGCAGCAGGGCAAGGGGACGGGGAAGGCGATCGGTCATGATGCGGTCCTCACGCGAACAATCCGCGCGGCTTCCACAGCAGCACCGCCGCCATCACCGCATAGACCGTGAAACTGGCGAAGTCGGGCACGAACACCTTGCCGAAGGTGTCGGCCAGCCCGATCAGCAGCGCCCCCAGGAAGGCGCCCTTGATCGAACCGACGCCGCCGATGACCACCACCACGAAACAAATGATCAGCACGCTCTCGCCCATGCCCGGATAGACCGAATTCATCGGCGCGGCGATGGCCCCCGACAGACCGGCCAGCGCCGCACCCGCCGCGAACACCACCCCGAACAGCAATTTCACGTCGATGCCGAGCGCCGCCACCATCTCGCGATTGGAGGCGCCGGCCCGCACCCACATGCCGAAGCGGGTGCGCTGGATCACCACCCACATCCCCACCGCCAGCACCGCGCACACTCCCGACACCGCCAGGCGGTAGACGGGATAGCTCAGCGTCTCGTTCAAGCGAATCGACCAGTCGAGCAGCGCCGGCACCTGGACCCCGTGGACGTCCGAGCCCCACAGCATGCGCTGCGACTCGTTGAAGATCAGGATCAGGCCATAGGTCAGCAGCACCTGGTCCAGGTGGTCGCGCCGGTAAAGCGTTCGGACCAGCAGCGACTCGATGACGTAACCGACCAGCGCCGCGATGGGCAGCGACAGCGCCACCGCCATGGTCAGGCTGCCGGTCTTGGCCGCCAGCCAATAGGCCAGATAAGCCCCCAGCATGTAAAAGGATCCGTGGGCGAGGTTGATGATGCCCATGATGCCGAAGATCAGCGTCAACCCGCTGGCCACCAGGAACAACAGCAGCCCGTACTGGACCCCGTTCAAAATCTGGATCAGGGAAAACCAGAAATCCATTGTGCAGGCCCTCAAAGGCAGAGCAATGAAGGAAGAGCCTCCGCTGTGGGTAAGGCTTTCCCTCCATCTATCGACTAGGCGGACTTGCGACTAGACGGACTTGCACCCGCGGGCGGGATCGGCGAGGGCTTTCGCGGCGACGTCGAGCACGACCTCCTGACCGCCTTTGACTTGACGCAAATAGATGTTCTGCACCGGATTGTGGGCCTTGGAGAGGG
>JAVBXM010000078.1 GCA_030824585.1 Phaeospirillum sp.
CGCATCGGCCTGATCCATGCCCTGGCCCATATCGAGCTGAACGCCATCGATCTCGGCTGGGACATCGTGGCCCGCTTCGCCCATGAAGGCCTGCCCCACGCCTTCGCCTCCGACTGGGTGCAGGTGGCGCTCGACGAGGTGGAGCATTTCGAGATGCTGGAGCGCCTGCTGGCCAGCCTGGGCGCCGCCTATGGCGATCTTCCCGCCCATGACGGACTGTGGCAGGCGGCCGAAAAGACCGCCGACGACATCCTGGCCCGGCTGGTGGTGGTGCCCATGACGCTCGAGGCAAGGGGCTGCGACACCACCCCGGCCACCATGGCGAAACTGGCGAGGAACGGCGATACCCTGACGCCCCCGGCGCTGGACGTCATCTACCACGACGAGATCCGCCACGTGGCGGCGGGCGTGCGCTGGTTCACCCATGTGGCGCAAAAGCGCGGCCTCGATCCCAAGGAGGCCTATGGCGAGTACATGGCCCGCCACTACCCCGCCGGGCTGAAGCCCCCCTTCAACCACGAAGCCAGAGCGGAAGCCGGGTTCCCCAGGGATTGGTACGAACCGATGGCGCGGAATTAGGGTCCTCCCTCCGGCTTAGGGGGGAGTCTTTCCATTTACCGTCATGGCCGGGCTTGCCCCACTTCTGTCCGATTTAAGGTTCCGGGTGCCGGGGGATAGCCTTTTCCGCGTTCCCGTACGGGTGGAATACGGCCAAACCCGCAGACTCCAGCCAAAAAAAGGGCCCCCCGGGGAGTCTCGGGAGGCCCATGTTATTGGGGTCAAGCGGTGGTCCCTACGGCTTGACCGCCCCGCCCACGCTATCGTTCAGCTCGCGCTCGGCCTTGAAGGCGCCGGCGGGAAGCTGGTGGGCGATGCCCTTGTGGCAGTCGATGCAGGTCTTGCCCTGCTGTTCCGCCTCGGAGTGACGGTTGCGGGCGCGTGCCTGCTGCCGGGTCAGGTCGAAAGCCCCGAAGTTATGGCAGTTGCGGCACTCGCGGGAATCCGTGGACTTCATGCGGGCCCATTCATGCTTGGCCAGTTCAATGCGCTTGGCCTCGAACTTTTCGCGCGTGTCGATGGTGCCCAGGATCTTGTGCCACACCTCGTTGGAGGCCTGGATCTTGCGCTGGATCTTATAGATCCACGGACGCGGCACGTGGCAGTCCGGGCAGGTGGCCCGCACGCCCGAACGGTTGGAATCATGGATGGTACCGCGGTATTCGCGATAAACGTTCTGCTCCATCTCGTGACAGCTAAGGCAGAAGGCCTCGGTATTGGTCAATTCCAAGACGGTATTGAAACCGCCCCAGAAAATGACGCCGCCGACAAAGCCCACCACCAGCAACATGCCCAGGGACCAGCGGCTGCTGGGACTGCGCAACGCGCTCCACCATCCGCTCAACACGCCTTGCTTGGCCGGATTCTCAGTGCTCATGGCCCGATCCTTCCCTTGGCCTAGCGGATATTGGTGTTGGTCGTGGCGGCCTGGAACTTGTTGTCAACCAGCGACTTGGCGTCATTCTGCGGCACATGGCACTGCTTGCAGAAATAGCGGTTGCCGTTGACCACGTCCTGACGCACGCCGTTACGGTCGATGTAGTGCAGGTCCGAAATCTTCGGCGCCTTTTCCTGGTCGCTGTACGGCCATTCGTGGCAACGCAGGCACTGATTGACCTTGAGGTCGATCTCGTACTTGTCGGTGGTGTGCGGCACCAGCGGCGGCTGCTGACGATAGGCACGCTCGTGCTTGGTGCCTTCCATTACCTTGTAGATGGCGGGCGGCGCATCGGCCTCGGCCGCGGCATTGGGACGAAGCGACTTCACCTCGCCGGCCACGACCCCCAGAGCGGTCACCCCCATACCCAGCGCCAGGGCCAGCGCGAGGGCGATTGCCTTGATCTTAGTCTTCACTGCGGTCACTCCCCTTCCAGAACTCTCGAAAAATCATCAGGCGACCCTGGCCGACGGAGCGTCGGAGGGTACGTTGTGAAACCGTGTGTCGAAGCGGAACACGGTCTTTGAACACACATCGATGCAACGGCCGCAATTGGTGCAGTCGTGCGACATGATCACCGGCCCCACCCCCTTGGCCGCGCCGCGCAAGGCCGGCGCGATGACGTGGCGTTCGGGGCAGACGGCGAAGCAATCCATGCAATCGTCGCAGGCGGAACGATTGACCGCGCTGACCCGCAGCACCGCCGCCCGTCCCAACAGGCCATAGAAGGCTCCCACCGGGCACAGATGGGTGCACCAGCCGCGCTGGACGACACCCAGATCGAACAGGAACACCGCCAGGGTGACCAGCGCGGCCGAGCCGAAGGTCAGGATCGACCCGGTGACCAGCCCGCGATGCAGCATGGTCACCGGATTGGCCAGTTCCCAGGCGATGGTCCCGGTGGCGGCCGAGGCGGCCAGCACGCCGCCCAGCACCCACAGGCGGGTATTGCGGTTGAGCGGCAGCCCCTTCTCGATCCCCAGCCGGGTCCGCAGCCAATGGGCCAGATCGGTGACGGCGTTGACCGGGCAGACCCACGAGCAGTACATGCGGCCGCCGACCAGCAGATAGACGCCCAGCACGATGGCGGCGCCGACCAGCGCGGATACGGTCATCACATGCCCGGCCAGCAGGGCCTGCAGCACCATCAGCGGATCGGTGAGCGGCAGAATTCCAAACGTCAGGCTCGAGGCCAGATTGCCCTTGGCGATCCACACGCCCCACAGCGGGCCGGTCAGGAACACGGCGACCACCAGGACCTGGCACAGCCGCCGGGCCAGCAGCCACTTGTTGGCGGCCAGCCAGCCCTTGGCGGCCACCGCCGAGACGCCGGGATTATCCAGTCCGGAATGAGCGGCCTTGGCGACGCTCATGGCTTGAACTCCTTGAAGCCGCCATCGGGACGCTTATCAAGCTTGTAGGTGCCGCCGGGGGTCATCTCGACGCCCTCCATGCCGCGCACCTGAACCTCGGGACTGGGTTCGACCAGCGAACCTCCGGCCCGCCTCTTCTCCTCCCAGCCCAGGCGGTAGTGCTTGCCCAACTGGCCGGTGGCCAGGGCCTGGGGCAGAACCTTGATGGCCGCCTCGTCCAGCACGCAGGCCCGCTCGCACTTGCCGCAGCCGGTGCACTTGGCCGAATGCACGGTGGGGATGAAGAAGGCGTGCTTGGCGGTGCGGGCGTTGTGGGAAAGCTCCAGGGTGATGGCCTCGCCGATGCGCGGGCACACCCGGTAGCACACGTCGCAGCGCAGCCCCAGGAAGTTCAGGCAGCTTTCCTGCCCCACCAGGACCGCAACGCCCATCTTGGCGTTCTTGATGTCCTTCAGCCCCTTGTCCAGCGCACCCGTCGGGCAAGCGGCGACACAGGGGATGGTCTCGCACATCTCGCAAGGAACCTTGCGGGCGTTGAAGAACGGCGTGCCGATGGTCGGGCCGTCGCCCATATCGGACAGTTTCAGCGTATCGTAGGGGCAATCCTTGACGCACAGCCCGCAACGGACGCAGGCGGCAAGGAAGTCCGTCTCGGCCACCGCCCCGGGCGGCCTGAGCGCCACCGCCTCGGCGCGGCGCCGGGCGGGAATGGCGAGGAGCGCACCAATCAAGCCGACCGTGCAGGCGCCCTTGACCGTTCCGGCCAGCACGGCTCGCCGGTTGTGGTCCACAGCATCCCCACCTGTCTTGTGGTGCTTGGCCATGATTGGCTTCTCCGATGGTTGGGACCGCCCGCCCCGCCGGGCGGCGCGGACGGTCCCCTACCCTCTTCCCTAGGCCTTGCTCACCTTGACGGCGCACTTCTTGAAGTCCGTCTCCTTGGAGATCGGGCAAGTGGCGTCGAGAGTGAGCTTGTTGACCAGCTGGCTTTCGTCGAAGAACGGCATGAACACCAGTCCCTCCGGCGGCTTGTTGCGACCACGGGTATCGATGCGGGTGGTCACCTCGCCGCGCCGGCTCGCCACCTTGACCACGTCACCGTTGCGCAAGGATCGCTTGGCGGCGTCGTTGGGGTGCATGTAGAGCACGGCGTTGGGAGCCGATTTGTGCAGTTCCGGCACACGACGGGTCATGGAGCCCGAATGCCAGTGTTCGAGGATACGGCCGGTGGACAGCCACAGGTCGAACTCCTTGTCCGGCGACTCGGCGGCCGGCTGGTAGGGCAGCGCGAAGATCCAGGCCTTGCCATCGGGCTTGCCGTAGAACTTCACACCCTCGCCCGCCTTCACGTAGGGGTCGTAGCCTTCGCGGAAGCGCCACAGGGTCTCCTTGCCGTCGACCACCGGCCAGCGCAGGCCGCGGGCCTTGTGGTAGGTCTCGAACGGCGCCAGATCGTGGGCATGGCCGCGACCGAACGCGGCGTATTCCTCGAACAGGCCCTTCTGGGCATAAAAGCCGAACGCCTTGGACTCGTCGTTCTCGTGGCCGGCCTGCAGCTCGGCCAGCGGGAACTTGTCCACCTGGCCGTTCTTGAACAGCACGTCGAACAGGGTCTTGCCCCGCACTTCCGGCTTCTTGGCGATCAGTTCCTCCGGCCACACTTCCTCGATCTTGAAGCGCTTGGAGAACTCCATCAACTGCCACAGGTCCGACCTGGCCTCGCCCGGAGCCTTGACCTGCTGGCGCCAGAACTGGGTCCGGCGCTCGGCGTTGCCGTAGGCCCCTTCCTTCTCCATCCACATGGCGGTGGGCAGGATCAGGTCGGCAGCCAGGGCGGTCACCGTGGGATAGGGATCGGACACCACGATGAAGTTGGCGGGGTTGCGGTAGCCCGGATACCCCTCCTCGTTCATGTTGGGCGCGGTCTGCATGTTGTTGGTGCACATCACCCAATAGGCGTTCAGCTTGCCGTCCTTCAGCATGCGGTGCTGCAGCACGGCGTGATAGCCGATCTTGGGGTTGAGCGTGCCGGACGGCAGCTTCCAGAGATTCTCGGTGATCTCGCGGTGCTTGTCGTTCATGACCACCATGTCGGCGGGCAGACGATGGGCGAAGGTGCCGACCTCGCGGGCGGTGCCACAGGCCGAGGGCTGGCCGGTCAGCGAGAACGGGCTGTTGCCCGGCTCGGAGATCTTGCCCATCAGCAAGTGCACGTTGTAGATCATGTTATTGACCCACGTACCGCGCGCATGCTGGTTGAAGCCCATGGTCCAGAAGGACACCACCTTGACCTTGGGATCGGCATACAGCTTGGCCAGGGCCTCCAGCTTGTCGGCAGGCACGCCGGACAGCTTGGCGACCTTCTCCAAGGTGTACTCGGACACGAAAGCCTTGAACTCGTCGAAGGTCATCGGGTCCGACTTGTCCGGAGTGGCGGCGTTGGCCTGGTCCTTCTCCAGCGGGTTGGTCGGACGCAGGCCGTAGCCGATGTCCGTGACCCCCTTCTTGAAGTTGACGTGCTTCTCGATGAACTCCTTGTTGTAGGCGTTCTTCGAGATGATGTAGTGGCAGATGTAGTTCAGGATCGCCAGATCGGTCTGGGGCGTGAACACCATCGGGATGTCGGCCAGCTCGAACGAGCGGTGCTCGAAGGTCGACAGCACGGCGACCTTGCAGCCCTCGTGGGTCAGGCGGCGATCGGTGACGCGCGACCACAGGATCGGATGCATCTCCGCCATGTTCGAGCCCCACAGCACGAAGGCGTCGGTCTGCTCGATGTCGTCGTAGCAGCCCATGGGCTCGTCGATGCCGAAGGTGCGCATGAAGCCGGTCACGGCCGAGGCCATGCAGTGCCGCGCGTTGGGGTCCAGGTTGTTGGACCTGAAGCCGGCCTTGTACAGCTTGGAGGCGGCATAGCCCTCCCAGATGGTCCACTGGCCCGAGCCGAACATGCCGACGCGGGTCACGCCGTCGGGCTTCTTGAGCTGTTCCTTCCACTTCTCGGCCATGATGTCGAAGGCCTGGTCCCACGAGATCGGCGTGAATTCGCCGTTCTTGTCGAACTTGCCGTTCTTCATGCGCAGCAGGGGCTTGGTCAGCCGGTCCTCGCCGTACATGATCTTGGACAGGAAGTAACCCTTGATGCAGTTCAGGCCGCGGTTGACCGGCGAGTCCGGGTCACCCTGGGTCGCGACGACGCGACCGTCCTGCACCCCCACCAGAACCGAGCAACCGGTGCCGCAGAATCGGCAGACACCCTTGTCCCAGCGGATATTGGCTTTTGCCGGCTGGGCGACGGCCGGCGTGGCGATCCCCGCAGCGGCAGCAGTGGCCGCGACGGCGTTCGCCTTGATGAAGTCGCGCCTGGTGAGGCTCATGAAACGGTCTCCCCTTCCAGATCAAGATCGGAATCAAAGTGATGATAGACCAGGGACACATTCAAAATGCCCTGGATGTCGGTCAGACTGGTTATTGTGGCGCCCGCCCAGTTGCCTTCGGCATCCTCGACGGTAATCACCATTCTGCCATCGTCGGTCATGGTGTGGACCTCGACGCCGGGAATCCCGGTGAGGGCATCATGAACCTCGTGCCGGCGCTCCGGCTTGACGTGTATCAACACGCCGCAGATGTTCTCCACCTGCTCCCTGGGCTTGGATTGTTCGGTGGCAACAAAGGTCGCGAGTCTCATTCCCTTACCTCTCAGGCTCGAACCAAAGGTGCCATGGACAGCGCCCCGACCGGACAGGCCGAGACACAAATCCCACAACCATTACAGGACTCGTCGGCGATCTCGGGCAGCACGCGGCCGCCCGGCAACGGCCGGAACTTGATGGCGCGGGGATCGCAAGGATCGCCGCACAGGCGACAGGTCACGCCTTGAATGGAAATGCACGACGCCCCCAGCCGCACCAGGACCGGCAGGCGGCCGGCACCGTCGAAAGCGGCGCGGTCCAGGGCCGCCGGGCGGCCGTCGCGCGGAAGGCAGGCGGTATCGCAATCACCGCAGAAGGTGCAGCCGCCGCGGCTAAAATCCACCACCGGCAGGCCGTCGGCACCCTTGGCGAGAATGTGTTCGGGACAGGAGGTCACGCAGGCGCCGCAACCATCACAGGCGGCGGCGAAGGTCTCGATGCTCCAGGGCGGACGAGGACCCGACGGCGCCCGGTTTTCGGGCCGCCTCGTCAACAACGTCCGCCGGGACAATAGCCCAGACATCGGAATTCCTCCCTAGGCGGGCCATCCCCTCTCCCCCGGGATGACGCCTGATGGCGGAAAAATGTCACCGGATCGGTCAAGACGCTTTGACGTTGGTCAAAAGACCGTAACGAAGTATGGCTAAAACCTATCTTAACGCGAGATCAGGCGTGAATCATGGTCCGCTGGCCCATCATGCGCTCAAACTCCTCGGCCGGGACAGGCCGGGAGTAATAGAACCCTTGTACGGTATCGCATCCGTTATTGCGCAAAAACATGATGTGCTCGGCGATTTCGGCGCCCTCCGCCACCACCTCCAGGTTGAGACCGCGCGACAGGCCGATGATGGCCCGGGCGATCTCGGCGGTCTTGGGGTTGGTGTCCACGTCGGCGATGAAGGCGCGGTCGATCTTCAGCGTGGTGATGGGAAAGCGCCCGAGATAGCTGAGCGAGGAATAGCCGGTGCCGAAATCGTCGATGGACAGGCCGATGCCCAGGTCGCGCAGCGCCGTCATCTTGCGCACCGCCGTGTCCACGTCGTTCATCAGCATGCTCTCGGTGATCTCGAGCTCCAGCCACTTGGGAGCGAGACCGGTGTCGTCCAGCGCGGCGGTCACCGTGTCGAGCAGGGTGCGCGAGCGGAACTGGCGGGCCGAGACGTTGACCGACACCTTGAGCGGA
This sequence comes from Phaeospirillum sp., assembly GCA_030824585.1. GTDB lineage: Bacteria > Pseudomonadota > Alphaproteobacteria > Rhodospirillales > Magnetospirillaceae > Phaeospirillum. Next base: position 7,744 of record JAVBXM010000078.1, read on the forward strand.
GAATAGCCGGCATCCTGCCATTTGCGGTTCTGCCGGCAGGACTCGCGGAGAACCCAGGTGCCGATGGCCTCGATCTGGCCGCTTTCCTCGGCGACGGGAATGAATTCGCCGGGCGAGACCATGCCGCGCTCGGGATCCATCCAGCGGATCAGCGCCTCGGCCCCCACGATGACGTCGCGGTCGGCGGACACCTTGGGCTGGTAGAAGACCACGAATTCCTCGTTGGCCAGGGCGCGGCGCAGGCGCCCTTCCAGTTCCAGCCGGGACTTGGCCTTGCGGTTCATGTCCTTGGAAAAGAACTGGTACTGGTTGCGCCCCGAGATCTTGGCGTAATGCAGGGCGTTCTCGGCATGCTTGACCAGTTGGACGCTGGAATCGGCGTCCAGCGGATAGACGCTGATGCCGATGGAGAAGGTGATCACCACCTCCTGCCCGTCCAGGGCGAACGGCTCCTTGACGGCGTTCAGCGCCTTCTCGGCGACGATGACGCTGTCGTCGGTATCGGCGATGGCCATCACCAGGGCGAACTTGTCGCCATCCAGGCGCACCGCCGTATCGGTCTCGCGCACGCACATCTTGAGGCGCCGCGCCACCTCGATCAGCAGGCGGTCACCGGCCCCGTGACCCAGGGCGTCGTTGACCAGGGTGAAGCGGTCCAGCCCCATCATCATCAGCGCCACCGAACCGCCGGTGCGGTTGGCCTGCAGCACCGCCTGCCCGATACGGTCGGCGAACAGGTCGCGGTTGGGCAGCCCGGTCAGGGAATCGTAGCCGAAGACGCCGCCGTCGCCGCTGGCATCCTCGGCCACGGCGGGCCGCACCACGCAGAGATAGCGGTCGGGAAAATCGGCCCCGGAATTGATGGCGGCGGCGGTGACCTCGAAGGGGCGTTCCTTGCCGTCCGGACAGGCGACCATGCCCTGCCAGCGGCCGCCCGCCCCCGGGGTCATGGCCCGGTGGATCATGCCGGCCGCCGTTCGGGAAATCTCGGCGCCACCGGCCGAGGTAAAGCCCATCAGCGTCTCGAACGCCGGGTTCGAGCGGAGAGGATTCCCCTCGCCGTCGGCGATGATCACCGCGTCGCGAATCGAGTCGAGAAGACCGTTGAGAAGGGCTTGGATGTCATTCATGCGTCACCGTGCGGGACAATCTTTCAAATTGCCAACGGATTCGCAATCTTCTTCTCGCGACCATTTCGAAGCCATGCCAAGCTGCCGCCATGACCTCTGCCATGCTTTATTCCGGCCTCGGCCTTGACCGGGCCCACCCCATCCGCCGGGGCGGCGACATCGCCGAGCAGATGCGACGCCCGGGAGCCCGCTTCACCCTTTATTGGCGCGGCCGCCAGTTGGTGGGCGGCACTCCGCCGGCCATCCGCTGGCTTGACCGGACCTATGGCCTGCGGCTGGCCGAGGCCACCGGCGGCACCTGCCTGCTGCTGGGCGAGGACCCGTCCGGCCCGCTGCTGGCCCTGGACATCTCCGCCCTGGGCGGCGGCGAGCAGGGCCCCGAGATGGGCGGCAACTGGGTCATGCTGCGCTCGGTGGGCGGCCTGTTGCCCACCCAGGACGCCGCCCTGCTGGCCTATGCCCGAGGCATGCTGGTCTGGCGGGAGAGGACACGCTTTTGCGCCACCTGCGGCGCCGGCCTGCTGATCGAGGATTCCGGCCATTCGGCCAAGTGCTCGGATGAAACGTGCGGCGCGCTGCACTTCCCGCGCACCGACCCGGCCATCATCATGCTGGTCACCGACGGCCGGGACCGCGCCCTGCTGGGACGCCAGCCCATATGGGCTCCCGGCATGTATTCCTGCCTGGCCGGCTTCGTCGAGCCCGGCGAATCCCTGGAGGACGCCGTGGCCCGCGAGGTGTGGGAGGAAGCCGGCATCAGGGTGCGCGAGGCCCGCTATTTCGCCAGCCAGCCCTGGCCCTTCCCGTCTTCCATCATGATCGGCTTCAACGCCGTGGCCGAGGACGGCGAACCGGTTCCCGATCCGCACGAGATCGAGGAGGTACGGTGGTTCAGCCGCGACGAAGTCGGCGCCTTCGGCGAGGCCGACCGCCCCGGCGAGGGCGGCCGCTTCCTGCCGCGCAAGGATTCCATCGCCCGGGCCCTGGTCGAGGCGTGGCTGCGGGGATAGACGCCGTTCACCCCAGGACCGCCCGGCGATCCTCCATGATGCGGCGCAGGATGGGGGTGAGGATCAGCTCCATGGCCAGCCCCATCTTGCCGCCCGGCACCACGATGGTATTGCGGCGGCTCATCCACGAATCCTTCAGCATCTGCAGCAGGAACGGGAAGTCGACGCGGAAACGGTCGGGCTTCCTGAAGCGGATCACCACCAGACTCTCGTCGGCGGTGGGAATGTCCCGCGCGATGATGGGGTCCGAGGTGTCGACGATGGGCACCCGCTGGAAGTTGATGTCGGTCAGCTTGAACTGCGGCACCACGTAATGCACGTAGTCGTGCATGCGGCGCAGGATGGTGTCCATCACCGCTTCTTCCGAATAGCCGCGTTCCGAGGTGTCGCGGTGGATCTTCTGAATCCACTCCAGATTGATCACCGGCACCACGCCGATCTTGAGATCCACGTGCTGGGCGACGTTGTTGTCGCGGGTCACCACGCAGCCGTGCAGCCCCTCGTAGAACAGACAGTCGGTGTCCTCGGGCAAATCCTCCCACGGGGTGAACTCGCCCGAGCCCACTCCCAGATGGGCGAAGATCGCCGCTTCCTCGTCGTTATGGACATACAGGCGCCGCCGTCCCCGCCCGGTATCGCCGTAGGAGGAGAACAGCTCCTCCAACTGGGGGAACAGGTTGGCCTCGGGGCCGAAATGGCTGAAGGTGCGACGCCCGCCCTTCTCCGCCTCGCCCATGGCCTTCTTCATGTCGGCACGGTTATAGCGGTGAAAGCTGTCCCCCTCGATGACCGCCGGCTTGATGCCTTCGCGGCGAAACATATGCTCGAAGGCTTCCTTGACCGTGCTGGTCCCCGCCCCCGAAGAACCGGTGACGGCGATGACCGGGTGTTTCCTCGACATCAGTTCCCCCTTATGCCAACGCCCTCAATCAGCGGGCGGGCCAGCACGCGCAGGCGTGCATCCCGATGTTTGCCGGCGAAGCCGGTAGGCGCCCTTGCCTCCCGCGCCATAAGGCGCGCGGCCCCTTGGGCCTATCCAACCTGCGATGACGCAGGTTGGTATTATGCCGCGATGCGCAGGCGATCGCGCCAGCCGGGATACAGCCGATCGGCGTCGGACGCAAAGGATTCGAAAGCCCCCTTTAGTTCGGGGCGGCCCTGGGCGTAGTCCACCAGGTCGATTCCTTGGCTCCAGGCCTCGTGGGCCTGCCGCAGCGACAGGGCGCCGGCCACCGGCCCGTCCTTGTGGCCGAAGGCGCCGCCGCCCGAGGTCTGGATCACGTTGGAATGGCCGAGATTGTCGAAGAAGCCCGGCAGCCGGAGCGCGTTCATGCCGCCCGAGATGATCGGCGTGCAGGCCAGCATGCCGCCCCAGTCCTGGCCATAATGCGGCCCTTCGGCCGTCTGGCGCTCCAGCATGTAGGCGACCATCTTCTCCTCCGGCGTGCCCTCCATCTTGCCATAGCCCATGGTGCCGGTATGGATGCCGCTGGCCCCGATCAGCCGGGCCATCTTCATGTGCACCAGCACGGAATAGCCGCGCTTGGACTGCCGCGAGGTAACGGCGCCGTGCCCCGCCCGGTGGTAGTGCAGGAAGGTGCCGGGGAAATTGCGGCGGCAGGTGGTCACCGCCGTCGGCCCGGCCACGAAGCCGTCCACCAGGAAGGCCACATGGGAGGCATTCTCGCCGAAGGTCTCGAGGATGTAATTGCCGCGCGCGATCATCTCGGCGGGATCGTCGGCGGTGATGTTGGCCGAGAACAGCTTGGCCTGCCCGGTCTCGTCCTGGGCGCGGCGCATGGCATCGGCCACCAGAAGCATGGTCTCCTTGAACGGCGCGAAGACCTGGTTGCCCTGGGGCTCGTCGTTCTTGATGAAGTCGCCGCCCAGCCAGAACTGGTGGCAGGCATCGGCGAAAGGCTTGGGCCGCAGGCCAAGCTTGGGCTTGATGATGGTCCCCACCACCATGCCGCCATCCACTTCGGATCGGCCCAGCACCTTCCACATATGGGCGATGTTGCAGGCCGGACCATCGAACAGTTCCAAGAAGCCGGGCGGGACGAAGAAATCCTCCATCTTGGCGTTTTCCACGTCGCTCATGCCCTGGTTGTTGCCCACGGTCAGCGTCAGGAACGAGGCGATCATCGCCTTGCCATCGATGATGTTGCGGTCGAACAGGTCCACCGGATAGGCGATCTTCATCAGCCCGTCCGCTTCGTCCACCTCATAGACCAGGGCATCGACGCCACGGGTGAAATCGTCGGTGGTGCAGACCTCCACATTGGTGCCGGTGGAGGATTCGGCGGCGAAGTGGGCGGCCGTCTCCACATAGCCGTAGCCGGCCTTGGGCTTCATGCGATAGGCGCACAGCACGTGGCGGCCGCCCTTGATCAGCTCGGCCTCGCTGAGCCCCAGATTCACGTAGCGCTTCGACTGGTCCATGATCCAGACGTCTCCCTGGAGGTGCCGGGCCTTCGCCCTTGTATTCATGGCCGCCACTATGGCGACGGCATCCAGGGGACGGAACACCCGGAGGGGGAGTGTGGGAAAATGACTTGGGTGGGAGCCGCCCACCCGCGACGGGTGGCCAGAGTGGGCTCACCCCACCTTGACGCCCGATTCCTCGAACATCACCCGGGCGGTGTCGAATTCCTCGGCCGGCATGGAGGTGGTGCCGTCGCCCACATGGATCTCCGCCACCCCCGCCTGGATCAGCGAGCGGGCGCAACGCGAACAGGGGTAGTGGGTGACGTAGACGGTACAGCCCTTGAGGCTGACCCCCACCCGGGCGGCATGGGCCACCAGGTTTTCCTCGGCATGGGAGGTCCACAGGTATTTGGCGGGACGCTCCATGCGCTCGGGCCGGTCCTCGACGCCGCGCGGCAGGCCGTTATAGCCGGTGGCGCGGATCTCGCCGTCGGGCCCGACCGCCACCGCCCCCACCTGGGTGCTGGGGTCCTTGGACTTGCTGGCGGCATGCTTGGCGAAGCCCATGAAGTAGTCGTACCAGGCCATGGTCATGGTGCTCAAACCGCCTTGGAATGCCGCTGCTCGCCCGCCTTGAGATAGCGGTCGAAGGCGGCGCAGACGGCGCGCACCAGGGTGCGGCCCTCCTCGGTGACGTGGATGCGGTGGCCCTGGACCTCCACCAGCCCGTCGGCCTGCAAGGGCGCCAGCGAGGCCAGTTCCGCCGCGAACTGCGAACCGTCGGAACCATGACGGCCGGCGACCACGTCCAAATCGATCTCCAGATCGCACATCAGGCGCTCGATGATCTCGCGCCGCAAGATATCGTCCGCGCTGATGGCCACCCCGCGCGAGGTGGTGAGCCTGCCCTCGGCGATGGCGCGCTGATAGGCGTGGACCTCGCCGTCATTGACCACGTAGCCCTGGGGCAGCGAGCCGATGCCCGAGGCGCCGAAGCCGATCAGGGTGGTGGCGGAATCGGTGGTGTAGCCCTGGAAATTGCGGTGCAGCCGCTTTTCCTTCAAGGCGATGGCCATGGCGTCGTCGGGCGCGGCGAAGTGGTCGAGGCCGATCTGGACATAGCCCAGGGTCTCGGTCAGCAGCTTGCAGCCCTGTTCATACTGCTGCCAGCGGGTCTCGGTGTCGGGCAGGCTCTCTTCCGGGATCAGACGCTGGTGCTTCTTCATCCACGGCACGTGGGCATAACCGAACAGCGCCACGCGGCGGGGCTTGAAGCCCTTGACCGCCGTCTCGATGGTGTCCAGCAATCCGTCCAGACTCTGGTACGGCAGGCCGTAGATCAGGTCGATGTTGACCTCGGGGACGCCGTACTTGCCCAACCATTCCACCACCCGCTCGGTGACCTCGTAGGGCTGGATGCGGTTGATGGCCCGCTGCACCTTGTCGTCCAGGTCCTGCACGCCGATGGAGGCCCGCGTCACCCCCGCCCCGGCCATGGCCTTGACATAGGCCTCGTCGGCGGTGCGCGGGTCCAGTTCCACCGCCACCTCGGCGTCGGGCTTGAGGATGAAGCGGTTCTTCAGCAGGTCGATGGTGCGGACGAAGTCCTCGGACGACAGGATGGTGGGCGAACCGCCGCCGAAATGGACATGGCGCGCCGTCATGCGGGTGGGCAGCGCCTCGGCCACCAGGTCCACCTCGCGCCACAGGGCGTCCATATAGGCGGCGACGGGGGCGTAGCGCTTGGTGATCTTGGTGTGGCAGCCGCAGAACCAGCACATCTCGGCGCAAAACGCGATGTGGAGATAGAGCGACAGCTCCAGCTTGGGGTCGATGCCCGCCAGCCAGCCCCGATAGGTCTCGGCCGTCACGCCGGGATGGAAATGCGGCGCGGTGGGATAGGAGGTGTAACGGGGAACGCGAAGGTCGTACTTGGCCGCAAGATCGGGGCGCATCTGAGGTATCCCGGAAAATTCGGCTGGAACCCTACTCCCAGCGGCCGGTGATTGGCAACACCGGGCGGCGTGGGGGTATTAGACCGCGCACGTCGCCAGATTGACCAGGAAGCCGCCGATCAGGTGATGGGGATCGGTGCCGAATTCCTTCCGGAAGGCGGCCTCGTCCTTGCGGTCCAGGTTCTGCAGCGGGTCGAACATGGCGTGAAAGAACATGCAGAACTCGCGCTCGCCGAACTGGATCGGGTCCTCGTAGGGAGAGTGTTCCTTGGTGACGAAGGCGTTGGAGGCCAGGCTGACCGTGGTGGGACGGTACTGCATCAGCTTGATGAACCAGTCCTTGCGCAGGTCGTAGCGCTTGAACGAGGCGGAAATCTTCACCAGCACGTGCCACTGGATGATCTTGGCCTCGGGGTCGTCGTAGAAGGCGTCCCAGGTGAAGCTGTCGCCCAGGTCGTCCCGCAGCACCTTGACGATGGCGTTGCAGCGTTCGGCGGCGACGTCTTCCTCGTCTCCCAGCACCATGTGCAGGAACGAGAAGATGTTGGGCACCAGCCCGCGGTCGAGCCTTTCCTCGGAAAACAGCCCGGACAGCGGATGCATCATCAGCCGCCCGAAGGCGTTGGTGCGCCGCTGCTCGATGCTTTCGCCCTCCACCACCTCCATCAATTCGCGGTAGGAGCGGCGATAGAAATCGTCGAAGGCGGTGGAATCCTTCAGTTCGGCCACCAGGGCCTCGAGGGTGCGCATGTCGATGGCATGGCCGTGCAGTGCCTGCTCTGCCGCCCGGACCAGAGCGTCCAGCACGACATTGGTTGTCTTGCGCAGGTGTTCCGGCCCTCGGCCCGTCATCGCTCACCTCGGCATGTCTCAGTCATGGATGTTATCATCCATTTCTTAAGAATGTAATTCGCGCCGCGATTGCTTTCCAGGACCGGCGACCGTAATAAACAGGCGGCTTGCGAATAAGGGAGGATCGCGGATGGGAAAGGCCCTGGCATGCGCCGCCCTCCTGGGAGTGCTGACGACCACCACCACCGCTTGGGCCGAGCAATGCGGTCCGGTACGGGGCAAGGCCGGCGCCTACGATTACTACCTGCTCAGCCTCTCTTGGGCGCCCAGCTTCTGTGCCACGCCGGCGGGGCGGAAAAATCCCGGGCAATGCGGCCCCCAGGCCTCCTACGGCTTCGTAGTGCACGGCTTGTGGCCGCAATACGCCGACGGCCGCTGGCCGCAATGCTGCCAGGCGGTGCCGCCGGTCAAGCCGTCGGCCGCCGTCGACCAGGCCTCGCGGGTGATGATCGGCGCCAGGCTGCTGCAACATGAATGGGACAAGCACGGCTCGTGCATCACCGACCGGCAGGACGACTATTTCGGCCGGATCAACCGGGCGGTATCGGCCCTCGGCCTCGCCCCCGATTTGCCGGCCGGCGGTACCGAGCGGATCAGAATCACCGACCTGAAGCGCCATTGGCCGGTCCCGCCCCAATCCATCACCGTTCAGTGTAAGGGCAAGACGCTGACCGAGGTGCGAATCTGCCTGGACAAGGCCCTGTCGCCGCTGCCCTGCCCCATGGCGGCGGTCAAGGACGACAACTGTCCGGGAACGGTCAATCTGCATTAGGGAGA
>JAVBXM010000208.1 GCA_030824585.1 Phaeospirillum sp.
CGGCCGATGATCACCGGGGTGATGAAGGCCAAGGTCGTCACCATCGCCGTGGCCTTGGTGGCCCTGGCGGCCTCCTGGTACCCGCTGTCCAAACTGGGCAGCGAGTTCATGCCGACCTTGAACGAGGGCACGCTGCTCTACATGCCGACCACCCTGCCCGGCCTGTCCATCACCAAGGCGGCGGAGCTGATCCAGACCCAGGACAAGATCATCAAGAGCTTCCCCGAGGTGGAGTCTGTGTGGGGCAAGGCGGGCCGCGCCGCCACCGCCACCGATCCGGCGCCAACCGAGATGTTCGAGACGGTGATCAATCTGAAGCCCGAATCTCAGTGGCGTCCCGGCCTGACCACCGACAAGCTGATCGCCGAGATGGACAAGGTCTTGCAGATGCCCGGCGTCTCCAACGCCTGGACCATGCCGCTACGCGCCCGCATCGACATGCTGTCCACCGGCATCCGTACCCCCATCGGCATCAAGGTGTTCGGCAAGGATCTGGATGAGATGGAGAAGATCGCCCGGCAGATCGAGGCGGTGGTGCGCAACGTCCCCGGCACCACCTCTGCTTACGCGGAACGCATCGGCGGCGGCTTCTATCTCAACATCGAGCCCGACCGCGCCCAGCTCGCCCGCTACGGCATCACCATCGGCGACCTCCAGGAGGTGATCCTCACCGCCCTGGGCGGCGAGACCGTCACCACCACGGTGGAGGGGCGCGAGCGCTTCTCGGTCAACGTCCGCTATCCCCGCGAGTTCCGCTCCGATCCCCAGGCCATCGCCGAACGGGTGCTGGTGTCGGGGATGGACGGCGCCCAGGTGCCGCTGGGCCAGTTGGCCAAGGTGCGCCTGTCCAAGGGGCCCGCCGGCATCCGCACCGAGAACGCCCTGCTGTCGGCCTACATCTATGTCGACATCCGCGACCGCGACATCGGCGGCTACGTGGCCGATGCCCGTAAGGCGGTGAGTGACAGCGTCAAGATGCCGCCCGGCTATTTCGTCACCTGGTCGGGCCAGTTCGAGTACATGGAACGGGCCATCGAGAAGCTGAAGATCGTCGTGCCGCTGACCATCGGCATCATCTTCCTGCTGCTCTATCTCAACTTCAAGCGGGTGACCGAGACCCTGATCGTCATGCTGTCGCTACCCTTCGCCCTGGTGGGCGGGCTGTGGCTGCAATGGCTGCTCGGTTACAACATGAGCGTGGCGGTGGCGGTGGGCTACATCGCCCTGGCCGGCGTCGCCGCCGAGACCGGGGTGGTGATGCTGATCTATCTCGACCACGCCCTGACCGACCTGAAGGCTAAACGCACCGCCGAGGGACTGCCCTTCACCCGCGCCGATCTCTACGAGGCGATCATGGAAGGCGCGGTGGAGCGGGTGCGGCCTAAGATGATGACCGTGGTCGCCATCATGGCCGGCCTGCTGCCCATCATGTGGAGCACCGGCACCGGCTCGGAGGTGATGCGCCGCATCGCCATGCCCATGGTCGGCGGCATGGTGTCATCCACCATCCTGACCCTGATCGTCATCCCTGCCATCTACGGCCTGATCAAGCAACGGGGATTGGCGAATGTCGCTGAAAAGGAAGTCTCCCATGAATAGGCGCTCCGTCACTTTCGTCGCGGCGGGCCTGTTCGCCGCCATCGGCGGAGCCGCCGCTATCGCCCTCTCGACCTTCGATGTGTCGGCCCGGGCCCGGCACTGGCCCGCGACCACCTGGGCGATTGAGGTGGTCCGCGACCATTCCATCCGCAGCGCCGCCGCCGGCATTGTCGTGCCGGCCGGGCTGGAGGATCGGGCCAGCATCATGGCAGGCGCCGAACATTACCGCGCCCATTGCGCCGTCTGCCACGGCGCCCCTGGCGTCGAACCCAACATCATCGCCCGAGGCATGTATCCGGCTCCCCCCGATCTTCGCCATGCGGCGGAGCATCGTGGCCCGGCCGAACTGTTCTGGATCGTCAAGAACGGCATCAAGATGTCAGGCATGCCCGCCTGGGGCGACCACGGCGACGAGGAATTGTGGCCGGTAGTGGCCCTCATGCAGCAACTCCCCAAGATGACGGCGGAGGATTACACCAGGCTTACGGCTGAAATCGATCAAGCCGCCGGCCATCACCAGCATGACACGGGGGCGATGCCCACTCCTGCCGCCATGCCGGTGGCGGAAGCAGCCTCGCCGACCCACAAGCATGATGGTCACTCCCACTCTCATAGCCATCACTGACGACGCGAACGGGTGAATTTGACGAGGGCAACATGACGACCGGCCGACTGCGAGGATTGAGGCGCAAGATCGTCGGCCTGATCGGGCTGGGCGGCATTGTCCTGGCCTTCCTCGGCGGTGGGATCACCTACATGGTGGAGATGGAGCGGCTCGACAGTCTGGTCGAACGGCTGGCCCGCGATCAGGCTCTCCACCTCATCCACGCCCTGCGCGGGGGCCAAGGCGCCACCGGAGCGCCCAGCCTAGCGACCGGCGGCTTCCTTTACCTCCGGGTCGATGCTGGCGACGGAAGCCCCGCCCAGGAAATCCGGCAAGGCGATATGCCCACGTCAGCCCGGCAGCGGCTCGACACCCTGCTGGCCACGGCGGATGTCGAGCATAGCCATCTCAACTTCACCGATGGCGGCCGGACCTACATGCTGCTGTCATTTCCCCTCGCGGATACCGTCGGCCGGTTCACCGGCCTTTACCGCGTCGAGGAACCCCTGGCCCGTGAACTGTTCCGGCAGGTCGTGTGGTCCGTGGCGGGCGTTTTCCTCATCGTCGTCACCTCGACCCTGATCCTCATCCCGCTCATCCTCGGTCTCGAACGGCAAGTGCTGCGCCATGCCCGCGATGCCGTCGAGGCCAATCTCGATGCGCTGGTCACCCTGGGCAGTGCCATCGCCAAGCGCGACAGCGACACCGACGCCCATAACTACCGGGTCACCCTCTATGCCATCCGCCTGGCTGAAAGCACCGGGCTGGGGGCCGAGCGGATTCGCCACCTGATCCGCGGCGCCTTCCTGCACGATGTCGGCAAGATCGCCATTCCCGACCACATCCTGCTCAAGCCCGGCTCGCTGAGTCCCGACGAATTCGAGGTGATGAAAAGCCATGTTCGCCATGGCGTCGATATCGTCGTTCAGTCCCGTTGGCTGGCCCCGGCCATCGAGATCATCGGCGGCCATCACGAGAAATTCGACGGGAGCGGCTATCCGCAGGGTCTGGCAGGAGACAACATCCCGGTGCTGGCCCGGATCTTCGCCATCGCCGATGTCTTCGACGCGCTGACTTCGAAGCGGCCCTACAAGCTGGCCCTTCCCCTTGACCTGGCCCTCAATCTTCTAGCGGAACAGCGCGGGCGGCATTTCGATCCGCACCTGCTGGACCGCTTTCTCGACCGTGCCGGTGAGCTTTACGCCCATTACGGCAGCGGCACCGACCGGGATATCCGCAGGGAGTTGGCGGTCGAGCTGAAACACTATTTTGGATGAACCAGACAGGATGAAACCCATGATGCCTCGACGTCTCATTCTCGCCGGGGCCGTTGCTCTGGGCGCCGCCGCCGCCTTTGCCGTGTTCCAGCCGTCACCCGTCGCGGCACGGGAAGCCGTCGTCTACAAGAATCCGCAATGCGGCTGCTGCAAGGGCTGGGCGACCTACCTTCAGCGAAACGGCTATAAGGTCACGGTCATCGACGTCGACAACATGGAAGACCTGAAGCGGCGCCTTCAGGTGCCCGACAGCCTGCATTCCTGCCACACCGCCAAGATCGACGGCTATGTGGTGGAAGGCCATGTGCCGGTGGAAGCCATCGACAAGTTGCTGACCAAGCGTCCCAACTTCACCGGTATCGCCTCGCCGGGCATGCCGTCCGGTTCCCCGGGAATGGACGGCCCGAAGGAGGGCAATGTTATCAAGGCCTTCGGCCCCGGTGGGATCAGGGTTTTCGGGACATATTGACCCTCAGGCTGGCTTTACAATTCTTTACACTCGCGGTCGTCGGCCATTTACATGCGGATGGTCCAATAGGTGTGTCGCGGGAAGCCGGGGCCCCACAGGGGGGCAACGCCCCGCCCACCGAGGAGACCAAAATGAAGAAGCTCATGATTGCCGCCGCTGTCCTCGCCGCCCTCGCGGTCGCGCCGGCCTTCGCCCAGACCAAGTCCGCTCCGCTGGATCCCCACACCCTTCCGTCGGGTGGTGACCACCAAATGAGCAACGACACCAAGCCGGCCATGGGCGGCAAGAACATCCCGCTGGATCCCCATGCCCTTCCGTCGGGCGGGGATCACCAGATGAACAACGACACCAAGCCGGCCATGGGGGCCAAGAATGTTCCGGTCGATCCCCATACCCAGATTATGACCGGTCCCGAGCATCAGATGCCGGCCACGCCGCCCGCCAAGAAGTAGTCGCCGGAAAGATTCGGGGATGGACGGGGGCGAAGTTAACCGGCCATCCCCATCCACCCATTGGAGTTTACAAAACTTTACAATTCAGGCCGTTGACGGCTTCCGGCGCCCTGTTCCAATGGGGATGTCGCGGGAAGCGACGGAAACCGAGAAGGAGATTGATCATGAAGACCCTGTTCGCTGTTGCCGCCGTTGCCTTGCTGGCCATTGCCGCGACACCGGCTTCCGCCGCTCCGGCCTGCGAAGCCCAAGTCGCCGAAATGCAGGCCGCCTGGAAAGCCGTGCCCCATCCCTACAGTAAGCTGGCCGAAAAAAAGACCCGAGCCGATCACGACCACAACGCCATGTCCGAGACCTACATGAATGGCCAACTCCGCCAGGCCGAGTCCCTGTGCAAGGGCGGTAATGATCACGAGGCGCTGCTGCGGCTCGACGTAATCCGCGCCTGGCTGAAGCTGCCCGAGATTGCTCATCCGGTCGAGCACAACTACCAGCCGAAATAAGTCCAGTGAAGCGGCGTCATCGCCCCCGATGCCGCTTCAGGGCGAGCGATGATGGTCGGTGTTTCCCCCCTCGCCGGGCCATCATCGCCTCTCCACCCTCTTCACAACACTGACCCCAGGAAACGCCTGATGTCCAAGAAGCTCACCCTCCTGATCGTCGCAGTGCTGGCGCTTGCCGCCTGTGAGCCCACGGGGCGCTACCGCAACGCCGATTCCGAGCGCTCCCCGTCCTACGGTACCGGCCATTCGCATTAGGGCGGGGTAAAAGAGGGAATATCGGGCTGCGCACACCCTCGACGGCCCGATGGGGGCGATGGTGGCGGGGCTTTCCCCCCGACTGAACCACCATCGTCTTCCTCTTCAGGCGGCGATTTACAAAAGTTTACAATCGCCGACATCAGCCATTTACATGGCGATGCTGTGATGGTGGCTCCCCAGGGAGGGAGGTCACCATGGAAACGACCGTCACTGAAACGCCGAAGGGCTTGGAGGGCTAAGACATGCTCGATCAGCTCACGATCTTCAAGATGGCGCGGGCGCGCATGGATTGGGCCGCCCAACGACAAGAGGTGTTGGCCGGGAACGTGGCCAACGCCAACACCCCACGCTATCTGCCTAAGGACGTCAAAAAATTCGACTTCCAGGACATGCTGGCCGAGGTCCAGGCGCCGACACTCGCCACCACCCATCCCCAGCACATCACCGGTCCGGCCACTAATCCCCTTGCCATCGAAACCACACGTAAGCCCTTCGAGAGCACCCCGAACGGCAACGGCGTGATTCTGGAAGAGCAGATGGCGAAGATCAATGACACCAAGGGGGCTCATAATATGGCCGCCGACATCTACCAGAAGAACATGAAGATGATGCGTCTTGCGCTCGGTCGCACCGGCGTCTGAGGAGGATGTCCATGGACCCCTTGATGAACAGTTCGAAGATCGCCCAGTCCGGTCTGAAGGTACAGTCGCAGCGGCTGCGGGTGATTTCCGAGAACCTCGCCAACGCCGATTCCCTGGCCCAGACCCCCGAGGGGCTGCCCTACCAGCGCAAGACGGTGACCTTCAAGAATGAACTCGACCGCGAGATGGGAGCCAAACTGGTCAAGGTGGACAAGGTTCGCCCCGATAGCGCCGAATTCCAACGGCGCTATGATCCCAAGCACCCGGCCGCCGACCGCGACGGCTATGTGCTGGCCCCCAACGTCAATCCGCTGATCGAGATGATGGACATGCGCGAGGCCCAGCGTAGCTACGAGGCCAATCTCCAGGTGATCCAGACCTCACGGGCGATGATGGACCGAACGATGGACCTGCTCAAATAGGCTTGGTTAGAGGAGGTTGACATGACGGCATCACGGCTCATTCCCGCCCTGGCGATGGTCCTGCTGGCGTTGCCGCTCTCCCTGGGAACGGGACATGCCGGAGAAGTTACCGAGGCCGAAGCCTGCCAAACCCAACTCGATGAACTCGGCGCCAACCTGCGGGGCGCCCCCATGGGAGCAATTGGCCGGCCTGGACAGCCCCCGGTCAAGCTTGAGAACGGGAAGTGGTATCCAGTCTCAGAGATCGACTCGATCCGGCAGGAGTTGCATCGCGCGGCGAGGCTCTGCCGGGAAGGAAAAACCCACGAAGGCCTCAACGAGTTGAATCTGGTCCGGCGGCATTTCGACCTTGCCGCCCTGCCGCACCCAGAAAGCCATGGGATCCAGAAGTAGAACCCAGGCCTCTCCAGCATGGAATTTCTGCCGCATCATCCGCCGGTTTATTGGTGCTTGGGCGCCACGACCAAGATGTAGATGTAAGTCTGCAATGAGGCGCCGGAGCGGCTGCTGATCGCGGCGCATTTCAGTAAACAATATAGGTTAGAATACTTTTAAAAATTAATCGCCAGATTGAAATGTGAAATTTGCTTTGCACATCACCGTTATTTACAAAAATTTACCATAAAGCCGGCGCATATACTTATCAATAATCTACAATAACCACTGACGATAAGACCGGGCGCAACGTTGGTCTGAATTATTTTCTGTGGTGACATATCATGACTGAGGCGGAGCTGATTGATCTCGCAAGAGAAAGTATGGTCGTTTTCATAAAGATGTCCGCTCCTGCTTTGATTATAGGGTTAGCCGTTGGCTTGCTTATCTCTCTAATCCAGACGCTGACCCAAATCATGGAGCAGACGATCACTTTTGTGCCGAAATTCATTGCGACCGGGGCCGCGATCCTATTCTTTGGATCATTCATGCTCCAGGAGCTTATCAATTTCACACGCCAACTCATAGACCGCATAATCAGCGGCGGGGTGTCCCCATGATGATCTGGGGCCGGCTCGTGACTTTGGTCGTCTGCGCCATCCTGCTGCCATGGCCGGCATCTGCGCGAGAACAGGTCTCCAGCCCTATCGGGGAGCAGCCTGCCGCACCGCTACGGGAACATCTGGTCAGCACCCGCGCCCTGCCACTGTCGCGGCTGCTGGGGCTGTGCGGCGAGGTCAAGAGACTTCTAATTCTCGACAGCGAACTGGGCAAGCGCCCCCTGTCCCCCGAGGATATCTACGTAGTCAACAATGCCGCTAAATGTTTGGCGGCCACTGCGGCTATCTTCGAGACCATCCGGGTGATGACCCCCATGTATCAGGAGCGCCAGGTTTGTATGCCCTCTGGGGTTAAAGACGAGAAATTGCTGGCAGGTCTACTGGAATGGCTGGAGGTTCTCGACCGCGAGGGCGTCGATGATATCTTCCACCTCAGCGCACCACAGGCCTTCATTCTTTACATCCGCAAGATCTATCCCTGCGGGACGGGGGAATAGCGCAGTTCACCTGGATATGGCGCAAAATCTGGAACCCCCGCCCGAACAAGCCGCCGGGAAAAGTCCTACAGTGGCCGAGGTGATGGTTGGGCCGGCAATCGGATTTGCTGGAAGATCATCCGGCGGCAATCGGCAATCTCGACCACGACGGCGTCGTCCCGAGAATAGTCCGCGTCAAGCGACGCGACCGGATGGGCCGTCGCCAGGACATTGGAGACATCCATGAAAAGGCCGGGGGCGGCGACCTCGTCGACCGTTGCCACACATTCCAGACATTGCCCCCGCCATCCCCTGGAAAAGCCCAGTTGGGCGAGGGCAATCGCCGTCATCACCGATCTGGAGGTTCGGCCGAAGCGAACGGTGATCCGCAGCATACCGGTCTCCTCCAGCCCGGCCACCGCTCACCGCCGATGTGTGCTGGTCGAACTGACGACCTTCTTGTAGAGCTTCTGGTTGGTCGCCATGGGGAACGGGAAGGAGGCGTCAACCGGTTGGAGCCCATGGCGGCGCAGCAGACCGTCCTCCTTGCCGGCGAACACCACGTTGCGTCGAAGGTGGGACGGATAGGGGTAATGACCGAACGAGGAGGAGAAGAATAGCAGCCCGTCCTTCTTCAACAGGGCCGCCATGGTCGCCACCGCCTTCTCGACGTCGAAAATGTGCTCCATCACCTCGGTGCAGACGCCGAAGTCGAAGCTTTCCTTGAAGGGATGGGGAAGGCTGGACATGGCAGCGTCGAGTTCCAGGTACTCGACGTTGGTGACGCCCATACGCCGGTCTTTCCAGCGGGCGAAGTCCAGCATTTTGCTGGAGAAATCGACCAGCAGGCAGCGCCCCGTGCCGGTGGTGGCCATCAAGGTGGTCATCAGGCCGGAATTGCCGCCGAAGTCAAAGGCTGCCTTCGGTTTGATGTGGGTGACCGCCCAAAATGGCAGGGCCTGGAGGGCCAGCTGCAGATTATCCGAGATCAACTTCCGGAAGGTGCAGCCCACCGGGAAAGGCAGGCTGTCATAGAAACTTTTCAGGGCCTCCACCGAAAGATCGTCCTCGTCAGCCGCCAGATTCTTCCAGCCGGTGTCGAAAATTTCGCCGGTCTGGGCAGCCAGCGCCATCATCTCGGCCGGGGTCGATTTGGCGTAGATGGCGTAGAGCTGCCAGATCAGATCAGGAATGGGGGTTCCCTGCGGCGCTCCGACCGCGACAAGCAATCTGGGATAGATCGCCTCGCGGATCTTGAGGGCCACCTTCTCCACCTGGACCGTCTGCTCGATCAGCGCCAACATCTGTTGTGCGGCGCCAAAATTCAGCTTCCGGTACTGGTCCTGGAAATGAATGCATCCCCGGGACAGGTCTTCCGGGTTGAGGATCGACATCCTGCCGTCATTGCGGTTGATTACCGCCGCATGACGGACATAGGTTTCATCAGCATTTGGGGCGGCCAAGCCCGTAAAGATCAGGTCGACGACATCCGCTTGCGCCACGTATTCCCCCCTTGGCATTCGGAAACCATGCCCAAGACCATACGGATTTCGGGAGGAGCGGTGGTGTAATGAAGTGTAAATATTACCTCTATCCACGGTTACAAAAATTTACATTCCTCCTTCCCGGCCCAAGAGGCGCGGGCTTGTTGCAAATGCGACGAATGCTTGCATCATAGGGGCGGGGAAAATGCTGGAGATCTGGCGGTGGATCCTATCCGTGAATTGCTGACGCGCTGGCGCGACGATCCCGGCGGCACTTATCGCCTGTGGTTCCTGTGGGAGGAGCGGCTCAAGAACTTCCGCTCGATCCGCCGGGGCGTTGCTCAGGTGGTGGCGGAGATCGAGGCCGACACCTTCGGCAACGTCTACAAGGGGTCATCGCTGGAAACGGCGGTGGGGGCCATCGCGGAGCAGCGGCAGATCTTCAAGGGGGCGGATCATGCCTTCCTGTGGAAGCCGAAGTTACGGATTCCCGACATCTATGAGAACCGGGACAACCAGCTGGCCTTCGCCCGCTGCCTTGCCGTCTGCGCCTGCTGCAGCGGCGAGGATGCGGTGATCGCCGCCATCCGCAGGCTCGATTCCCAGGCCATCAAGGGATTGGGGCCGGCGGTGGCCAATCTGCTCTACTTTCATCACCCGACCATCATCCCGCCGTTCAACACCGCCATCGTCAACGGCTACAACGCTCTGACCGGAGCCAAGGTCAAACTGGGGCGGTGGGAGGAATACCTAGCCATGCGTGCCGGAACCCTGGCGCTCAACGCCAGGTACCGGGATCTGCTGTCAAACGATCTCGGAGCCATCGCCGGCTTCCTGTTCGACATCGGCAGCGGACGTTATCCACCCCCGCCGCGCAGCGACGACGAAGCCGCCCGCAAGGCCTGGGAGAGTGATCTGGCCCAGGTCCGGGCGGAAGGGGCCAAGTCCGAAAAGATCCTGGCCGCCGCCCGCCAAAGCGATCTCACCCACACCGAGGTGCAGGCGTGGCTGCGCGACCTCGGCCGGTCGCTCGGCTTCGACGTCTGGGTTGCCGCCAACGACCGCAGCCGGCCCTTTGCCAATGGCCGGCTGTCGGATGGCTGCCTCGCCGTGCTACCACCGACCATCGAGCAAGCCCCAGGTGCCGATGCAATCCGCCTGATCGACGTGCTGTGGCTGGAGCGCGGGACATCCAAAGTGGTCGGCGCCTTCGAGGTCGAGCACACCACCTCCATCTATTCCGGTATCGTCCGTCTGCTCGACCTCGCTCTCGGAAGCGACTTGCATTCCCCCAACGGGCTGTTCCTGGTTGCCCCCGACGACCGCGAGGGTGAGGTCCGCACCCAATTGGCTCGTCCGGCATTCAGCCGCATTGGCGACCTCCAGGTCCGCTTCCTGCCCTACGGCGAATTGAAAGCCAACCGCGAAGCCATGGCCCGTTTCGGCCAGGGTATGAAGGCGGTCGAGGCGGTGTCGCGGGTGTTGGTCTGATGTCTCCAAGATTGGGCTGGCGGTGTTTTGGTGACGGCTAGAGGTGAATGCAAAAGGCTCCTTCCAACCCGCTGCGATTAAAAAGCGTTCATTTGCCAGCCCGTTTCCTACATACTATCTAGTCAGATGGTGATGGCTGAAAGGATCGCCTCGGTGTCCCGTTTGATGTCCACTCTAGCGGTTCGGAAGCTGGCTGGCCTGCTCAGCCTGCTGATGATCTTGCTTGGAGGACCGGCGGGAGGGGCGTTCGCTCTGTGTTTCGGCGGCGGCCATGTGGCTATCGAAGCGATCGAGACAGGCAATCTCGATCACGGACGGGTAGCGGGCCTGACCGACGGCCTTACGGCTGAACATCAGCTGACGGCGGCGGCCGATTGCATCGACATCCCCTTGGCCCTGTCTGCTCCCCCGCTCATCAAGAAGCAGGCCGGACTCGGCTCGGACGTGGTGCTGCCCGTTGCGTTGGCCCCGTGGACTCATTTCCCTAAGGGGCCGTCGACCATTGTCACAGCCTTTCTCGCGGAAAGGCCCCCGCTCGACCCGCGCTTGGTTTCCCATCGCACGGTCGTTCTTCTGAACTAACCGCTCTCCCGACCAACCATTTTTACACCTGTCCGTCGCCTACCCGGTGACGGAAGGAACCCGAATGCTGTTCCGGGAGAACATTCCATGCGCCCCAATATCCTGATCATCGCCCTGATGGCGGTGGGCCTGTCTGCCTGCGCCTCCACCCCAAGTGTCCCTTTGGCCAAGCGTCTCGAAGGAATGACGCCCGAGGAGCGGCAAGAAACCCTCCGCCGCGCCTGCCTCACCGAGGCCAACTGGAATCTCGACCAGACGGCCGCACGCATGCCCGCCAAGATGCAGCACAGTTACCGCGATTCCAACACCACCCGCGAAACCAGCCATCTGAAAGAGCTTTGCCGCGACATGGCGGCGCTTCCCGCCATTACGGGGCGATCCCCCATCGAGACCAAGCGGCGGGCCGACCTGGCCGAGAAGTGCCGGCGGGAAATCGACGACCACCTCGACCTCCGCAGCAAGGAGAGCGCCGCCCACATGTCCCGGATGCAGGAAATCTGTGAAGCCATGACCGGGTTCGATCTTCCCGCCCAGGCGGACTGAAACCTTCCGGCCGGCATCTGCGTGCCGGCCGGTTAGCCGTCCTATCCCCCCAAGAGGAGACCACGCCATGTCCCGTTCCATCACCATTGCCGCCTTGGCCGCCCTGCTGCTCGCCGCCCCCGCTTGGGCCCAATCGTCCAAGGGCTCGCCCTGCAACCAGTTGCCCGAGATCAAGCAGGCATTCAAGCGCTTCGACGGCAAGCCCGCCGACCGCGACCGTGCCAAGTGGCAGATCGAGACCGCCGAGAAGCTGTGCAAGAACGGTAAGGCCGACGAGGCCAAGGGCTACATCGATGTGGCCCATGGCCTGGCTCTCAAGGACCACAAGCATTGAGCCCGCCAACGATCCGTCGCGTCGGGCTGCCGCTGCTGGCGGTGGCGCTGGCCCTTTCAGCTCCCGCCTGGGCCGAGACCGGCCGCCTGGACGAACAGGCCGCCATCGCCGCCGCGCAGGGGCGCGACGATCTGCGCAACGCCACGGAAGGCGCCATCGACGCCTCCAGGGCGGAGGAGGACGAGGCCGGGCTGTGGCCCAATCCCACCTTCGAGTACGAGCGCGACCGCACCAAGGGGGCCGGAGGCGCCACGGTGCAGGACACCTACCGCCTATCCCAGCCGGTGGATGTCTCCGGGCGACGCGGCCTGCGCCAGGATGCCGCCGGGCGGCGGGTGGACGCCACCCAGGCCGAGGCCCGCCAACGCACCCGCGAGGCCGGGGGCGAGGCCCGCAAGCTGTTCCATACCGTGCTGATGCGCCAGCAGGCCAAGGCGGCGGCGGAACGCTGGGCCGGCCGTCTGGTCGAGGCGGAAACCGTGCTGACCAAGCTGAGGAGTGGCCGCGAGGTGTCGGGCTACGACGCCCGCCGCCTGACCCGTGAACGGGTGGCCGCCGATGCCAAGGTCCGGGCGCTGAACGCCGATCTGGCCGAATCGTGGGAGCGCCTGCGCGCCCTGATGGGCTGGGCTCCCGGCACCATTATGCCCCGGATCGAGGGAGCTTTGTTGCCGCCGCCATCGCTCGGCCTCGACGACCTGATGTCGCGCCTGGAGGACCGCCCCGACCTGCGGGCGCTGCGGGCCAGAATTGCCGCCTCCGACCTGGAACGCCGGGCCGCCGACCGGGGCTGGATTCCCGACCTCACCCTGGGGGCCGGATTGAAGCAGGTGGACCAGCCGGATCGCAGCGACCAGGGCGTCCTGCTGACCGTCTCGGCCCCGTTGCCGCTGTTCGACCGGGGCCAGGCCGCCAGCCGCAAGGCCGCCGCCCAGTCCCGCGCCACCGCCGCCGATATGGCCCTGGCCCGCGCCAAGGCCGAGGGCGAGATTCGTGGGCTGTGGCGCCGAACCGGCGAACTGCGCGAGACGGCGCTGAAATTCCGCGAAAGCTCCCTGCCGGCGTCACGCGACCTGTCGCGCATCGCCGAGGGCGCCTACCGGGCGGGCGAGATGAATGTGCTGGAACTGCTCGATGCCCACAAATCCCTGCTGGAAGCCGAAACCACCGCCATCGAGCTGGAGTTCGGCGCTCGCGAGGCCCACACCGAACTGACGCTCGCCACCGGAGAGACCACGCCATGAGAAAGCTGATCATCGCCTTGGCCGCCGGAACCGTTCTGGGGGGAGCCGGAATCTACGCCACCATGGTCCCCCGGCACGCCGTCAAGGCCGCTCATGCCGAGGAAGGGCATTCCAACGGGGGCGAGCACGCCCACGCCGAGGAACGCCTGTCCTCGACCACCTTCGCCGCCTCCACCGAACTGTTCATGGAATATCCGGTTTCGGTGGCCGGCGAGGCCGGGGACTTCGTCCTGCACTTTACCCGGCTGGCCGATTTCAAGCCCCTGGCCGAGGGTGAGGTGGTCATCACCCTGTCGGGTGGCGGCCAGCCGGACGAGAGTTTTCCCGCCCTCATGGACAAGCCCGGCATCTTCCGTGCCCTGGTCATTCCCAAGGCGGCCGGGCCGCGCCGTCTGAGCGTCGCCTTGCGCTCCCAGGACGGGACCGATGGGCACGATTTGGGCGAGACCACCGTGCATGCCGACGATGCGGGCGCCAAGGCCGCCATGGACGAGGCCGGCCATGCCGAGAAGACGGGGCGGATCGCCGTCATCAAGGAGGTCCAGTGGAAAATCGACTTTGCCACCACAGAAGTGCGTTCCCTCCTGATCCGGGAATCGGTGGCGGCCAGCGGCACCATCCGGGCACGGGCCTCGGACGAGGCGATCGTCGCGGCGCCCGGCGCCGGGATGCTGACCCCGTCTCCTGACTTCCCGCGCATCGGACAACTGGTGGAGAAGGGGCAGATTCTGGCCTGGCTGGTGCCGCAATTGGGCGGCGAGACCGATTCCGCCACTCTGGAACTGGGAAGCCGCAAGGCCCGCCTCGCCCTCGATCTGGCGACGCAGGAGCGTCAGCGCCTGGAAGGACTGCTGAAGCTGGAGGCTATCCCTGAGCGCCGGGTGATCGAGGCCCGCAACCAGGAGGCCGCCGCGCGGGCCGACCTGGACGCCGCCGCCCGCCGCGCCGCGCCCTATCAGGGGGCCAAGGGCGGCATCGCGTTGCGCGCCCCGGTTTCCGGCCGCCTCGCGGCGGTCAACACCCAGCCGGGCGCCACCATCGGCCAGGGCCAGCCCCTGTTCCATATCGCCGGCCTGTCCAAGCTGTGGCTGGAGGCGCAGATCCCCGAAGCCCAGATCGGGCGGGTCCGCGATCCCCTGGGGGCGTGGTTCACCGCCGACGGCTACGAGGGCGCCACCCTCATCGAGCAGGGGAAGAACGGCCGCCTGATCGCGCTCGGCGGCGTGGTGGACAAGGACAGCCGCACCGTTCCGGCGCTGTTCGAGTTCGACAATCCCGAGGAGCGGTTCCGCATCGGCGCCTATGCCCAGGTCAGGGTGTTCACCGGCGCGGCCGAGGAGAGCCCCGCCGTTCCGGCCTCGGCACTCCTCGACGACAACGGCCAGCCGGTGGTGTTCGTCCAGACCGGCGGCGAGTCCTTCGAGCGCCGCCCGGTGGTGCCCGGCCTGCGCGACGGCGATTTCGTCGCCATCCGCGACGGCATCGCGCCGGGCGAGCGGGTGGTGGCCAAGGGCGCCTATCAGGTGAAGCTGGCGGCGGCGGCTCCGGCCGCGCTGTCCCACGGCCACGCGCACTGAGGAAAGCTCTCCCATGATCAGCTACATCATCCAGTGGTCGCTACGCTCGCGGCTGTTCGTCCTGGCCGCCGCCGCCTTGCTGCTGGGCTGGGGAATATACGAGACTCTGCGTATGCCGGTGGACGTCTTCCCCGACCTCACCGCGCCCTCGGTCACCGTCGTCACCGAGGGCCATGGCATGGCCCCCACCGAGGTGGAGCGGCTGGTGACCTTCCCCATCGAGACGGCGCTGAACGGCGCGGCGGGGGTCCGCCGGGTGCGTTCCAGCACCACTGTCGGCCTGTCCACCGTGATCGTCGAGTTCGATTGGGGCACCGACGTGCTGACGGCGCGGCAGATCGTCGCCGAGAAGCTGCAACTGGCCCGCGCCTCGCTGCCGCCCGACGTGGCCGCACCGATCATGGCGCCCGCCGCCTCGGTGATGGGCGAGATCATGTTCATCGCGCTGCGCTCCGACCGCCACGACGGCATGGCGGTGAAGGCCGCCGCCGACTGGGTGGTGCGCAAGCGCATCCTGGCGGTGCCCGGCGTGGCCGAGGTGCTGCCCATCGGCGGCGA
>JAVBXM010000167.1 GCA_030824585.1 Phaeospirillum sp.
GTGGGCGGAGCATTTCGGCAGCCTGTGGTCATCGCAATTGATGACCAAGGCTTCCTCCAATGTCCCCTTCGCTTTCCCCCTCCGATCTCCAAGTCCTGCAACGCGAGGCCGATGTGGCTGCACGCCGCTTGCGGCGCCAGCTTCGGCTGCCCCATGACGATCTCGACGACCTTCGCCAGGATCTGCTGCTCGACGTGATTGCCCGCCTGGGGTCGTTCGATCCCGCACGCGGCTCGCTGGGCGCCTTCGTCGGCACCATCATGACGCACCGGGCCGGACGCATCGCCGCCAAAGCCAAGCGGGAACGCCTGCTCTACGGAATCTCCCTCGACGAGCCCATGGCCGGCATGGATGGGGCCAGTCGCGGCGACCTCGTCGCCGAGGACGAGGGGCTGGCGGCAGTGCTGGGCCAGCCGACGGACGCCTTCACCGCCGTCGAGCGCCGTCTCGACATTGAACGCGGTCTCGGCTGCCTTGCCCCCGGTGACGATGCCCTCTGCGTCGCCCTTTCCCACACCACCATCGACCGCCTTGCCGCCGCCGGCCACGGCGCACGCAGCAGCCTGTACCGCCGGGTCAAGGAGATCCGGTTTTGCCTCATGGCCACTGGCCTCCAGGCGGCGTGAGACGGTTTCTCATCCTGCCGAGTAGGAGCAATTCATGACCAACGACATCACCAATCAGCCGCCGCAGCCCATCACCGAGACCTATCTCTGCGGCTGGCTCGGCCGGGCAGCCCCCGGCGAGATGCTGGAATACCACCGTGGCTTTCTGGCGCTCGATTCCTCGCCGCTGACCGAACGGCTCCCCAATCGCCAGCGCATTGACCTGCTCCGGGTCGCTCGGCGGGCCATCTGGGCTGCCGAGCACGGCCTGGCCCACCCGGTCCAGCGCCGGAACGGCACCGAGGATTACAGCTACCTGCTCATCGCCCGCCCGCGTCCCAGGGGCCACACGGCCTCCCTGTCGGCGCTGCTGGGCGCGGAGGCCGCCTGACCGCCAATCCGACCCTTCCTGATTCCCTCCATAGAAGAGGTGCCAACATGGCCGTTATTCCCAAGCTCGAATCCCTGCGCAAGCGCCATTACGCCCTTGAAGCGCTGCCCGCGATCGTGCGCGTCTCCGACACCGACCTGGCGGTCGAGGACGCCACCCTGGACGACATCGCCTTCGCCATGCTGGGCGTCGAGGCAGAATACAACGCGGTCGGCGACCGTTACCACGCCCTGCGCAAGTTGTATTCCCTGGCCCGCCAGGCCGGCGCGGTCGGCGCCGACCGGATCGTCGATGCTGTCATGGCCGGCAAGGAAGGTGCGTGATGGCGTTGCGCATCGTCAGCGCCGATCAGCGCCTCACCGAGGCCCAGGGCAAGACCACCATCGCCCTGTTCGGCCCGAGCGGCAGCGGCAAGACCAGCCAGTTGCTGACCTTGCCGCCCGAGGAAACCCTGTGCCTCGACCTTGAAGCCGGACTGAAGTCCGTCCAGGCATGGCATGGCGACAGCATCGGCATCCGCACCTTCCCCGACGCGCTGGACATCGCCTGTTTGATCGGCGGCGTCGATCCCTCGGTGCCGGCCGACGGCTTCTTTTCCGAAGGGCACCATCAGCACCTGCTGGCCAGCTATCCCGACCTCGCCCGCAGCATCGCGACCAAGCGGATCATCTTCGTCGATTCCATCACCGATCTGACGCGCCAGGCCATGGCCTGGGCCAAGACCCGCCCCGAGGCGATCAGTGAGAAGACCGGCAAACCCGATACCAGGGGGGCCTACGGCCTGCTCGCCCGCGAGGTGATCGCGCTGCTGAAGCATCTGCAACATGCGCCGGGCCGCACCGTGATCTTCGTCGGGATCCTGGAAAAGGTGACCGACGACTTCAACCGCGTCGCTTGGCAGCCGCAGATGGAAGGCGGCAAGGCCGCGCGCGAACTGCCCGGCATCGTCGACCAAGTGCTGACGCTGTCGCTGTTCGATCGCGACGGCGAGGGCTGGCGCCATGCCCCAGACACCGGCGCGGAACGCCGCTTCGTCTGCCGCGCCGGCAATCCCTTCAGCCTGCCCGCCAAGGACCGCTCGGGCCGGCTCGACATGACCGAGCCGCCCGACCTCGGCTCGCTGCTCGCCAAGATCAACCGCATCTGATCGGAGACCAACCATGTACGATCTGAACGACGCCGAGCCGCTGCGCAGCGGCGAGATCATCCCCGACGGTACCTTCGCCAAGGTGACCATGACCATCCGCCCCGGTGGTGTCGATGGCCCGTTCGACATCGACAAGGGGCTGTTGAAACCCTCCGGCTCGGCCGAGAGCGACGTGCTGTCGCTGGACTGCGAATTCACGGTGGTGGACGGCCTGCACGCGCGGCGCAAGTTCTGGCACAGCTTCACGGTGTCGGGCGGCAAGGTCGATGAGAAGGGCGCCTCGGTCGGCTGGAACATCTCCAAGCGCATGTTCCGCGGCATGATCGACAGCGCTCTCGGCCTCGACCCCACCGACATGAGCGATGCCGCCAAGGCCAAACGGCAGTTGCGCGGGTTGGCCGATCTCGGCGGCATCACCTTCATCGCCAAGATCATGGTCGAGGCCAGCGATCGCTACGCCGACAAGAACCGCCTGGAGCGGCCGGTGCTGCCCAACGAGAAGGAATGGCCGCTGGTGATGGAGGGCAAGGATGTGCCACCCAGCCCCAGTCCCCGCAAGAAGGACAGCAAGGCCGCACCGCCGCCGTCCTCCAGCCAGCCGGCGTGGCAGCAGACCTCCAGCACCCCGGCTCCTTCGTCGTCCCCCGCGGGCAACACCGCCACCCCTGCCTGGCGTCAGTCGGCCGCACCGGCTGCGTCCGCCGCCACGGCGGCTCCGGCGCAGCCGGCGGGACCGGCCTGGCTCAACGGCTGACGCCAGCATCATGACCGATGACGAGTGGCAGGCCTGGATGACCCATCAAGCGGCAATGGCGATTGGCGAATGGCTCGAAGGAAGAGGAAGGCTGCACCAGCCTATACGGTGCCTGACTCGGCCCGACCTGGAAGCCATGGCGGCCAACGCCATCAGCCGCTTCGTGGTCCTGGCCTCGGAACGCATCAAGGCGGAACCGGACGGTCACCCGGACCTGACCCTGCTCTTGCTGGGGTGAGCCTCTGCGCGGTGTGCGGCCGGGAGGGGCGTGGTTTCGGCTACGTCCACCGGCTCCGCCACGACCAGTACCCGCTCTACCGCTTCTGCTCGATGCGCTGCCTGGAAGTCGGCGCAGAGATCGCGAAAAGGACCAACGGCATGATCGACAAGACCGCCCGAGAAACCCAGGCCATCAAGGATGCCCGTCCGTTGTTCGCGGAGGCGCTGACCGCGTTGGGGCTGATGGAGCCCTTCTTCCACCGCAGTGCCGCCGACATCGACCGGCTCATCGAGGCAGCCGTCACCGGCTATGTCGAATCCATGCAGCGCCAGGCCGGGGTCAAGGAGCGCACCGGCACCGCCTTCGACGACCCGATTCCGTTTTGAGGTCAGCCATGATCGACCTCAATCATGGATCGGGCGCGGTGTATGGCGGAACCGGCATCGGCAGCGTCGCCGAACGGGTCAATCTGCTGCTCGACGATGCCCTCCTGGCCGAGCGCCGCGCCCAGACGCCCCGCACCTATCTGGGTGCCAGCCGCATCGGCGAACCCTGTGCCCGCAGGCTGGCCTTCGAGATCAGTGCCACCCTGCCCGATGAAGGGCGCGGCTTCGACGGTCGTGCGCTCCGTATCTTCGATGCTGGCCATGTGTTCGAGACGCTGTCGATCCGCTGGCTGCGCGCCGCCGGCTTCGATCTGCGGAC
The DNA here is from genome assembly GCA_030824585.1 of Phaeospirillum sp. Taxonomy (GTDB): domain Bacteria; phylum Pseudomonadota; class Alphaproteobacteria; order Rhodospirillales; family Magnetospirillaceae; genus Phaeospirillum. Next base: position 3,823 of record JAVBXM010000167.1, read on the forward strand.
CGAACGCCGCGACGGCGGCCAGTTCGGCTTCTCCGTGGCCGGGGGCCGCATCCGCGGCCACATCGACGGCGTCATCGTCGCCGGGCCGGAAGTCGGCCTGCCCTGGCCGGCGCTGTGGGAGCACAAGGCGCTCAACGCCCGCTCCTGGGAGGATCTGGTCAAGAAGGGACTGAAGGAGTCCAAGCCGCTCTATTGGGCGCAGGTGCAGATCTACATGGCCTACCTGGACGTCCCGGTAACGCTGTTCTCGGCTCTCAACAAGAACACCCAGGAACTGTTCCACGAGCCCGTCCGGTTCGACCCCACCGACGCCCAAGCCCTGTCCGACCGCGCCGTTGCCATCCTGCGCGCCGTCGATGCCGGCGAATTGCCACCCCGCATCGCAGCCAATTCCGATCACTGGGTGTGCCGCTTCTGCGACTACGCCCAACGCTGCTGGGAGCAGACACCATGAGCTTCACCCCCTCCGCCCTTCAGGCCCAGGCGATCGAGGACGTCAAGGACTGGTTCGCCAACCGCACCGCCGAGCAACAGGTCTTCCGGGTATTCGGCTATGCCGGTGCCGGCAAGACCACCATCGTCCGCCACGCCATCGCCGAACTCGGTCTCGACACCATGGAACGCGACACCGACGGCTCGGCCTCCGCCACCGGTGGTGTTCTCTATGCAGCCTTCACCGGCAAGGCGGCGCTGGTGATGACCCGCAAGGGCACGCCGGCCTCCACCATTCACTCCCTGATCTACCGCGTCTCCGAGGCGACGCCGGCCGAGATCGAGAAGATCAAGAGCGACATCGCCGACATCAGGGCGCAGTTGCCGTCGCTGCCGCCGGCCTCCCGGATGATGGAGGAGACCCGGCTGCGCAGCCTGGAACTGCGTCTGACCGAAATCCACAAGCCCCGCTTCGTCCTGAATGAGCAGTCGATCTTGAAGGAGGCCAAGCTGCTGGTCCTCGACGAGGTCTCCATGGTCGGCGAGGAGATGGCCACCGACCTGTTGGCCTTTGGCAAGCCGATCCTGGTGCTGGGCGATCCTGGTCAGTTGCCGCCGGTGAAGGGCGAAGGTGCCTTCACCCAGCAAACGCCGGACGTGATGTTGACCGAGATCCACCGTCAGGCCGACGAAAGCGCCATCATCCGGCTGGCCACCCTGGCCCGCCAGGGTCTGCCCATCCCCTATGGCGAACACGACGATTTCGTCTGGAAGATGCGCCGCGATCAGATCGGGCCGGAGCAGATGCTGCGCGGCGGCCAAGTCATCTGCGGCCGCAATTCCACCCGGCTGCAATTGAACCTCGCCATGAAGCGGGCCGCCGGCTTCCCCGGCACCTATCCCACCGGCCGGGGTGAGAAAATCATCTGCCTCAAGAACCGCAACGATCTCGGTCTGGTCAACGGCATGTTCGTCGATCTCGCCGACATCCAGGACGAAGACGACATCTCGTTCACCGCCACCGTGGTCACCGAGGACGGCCAGCGGATCGGGGCTGGCGGCGACAAGGCCGAGCGCTTCCGCATCTACAAGGGGCATTTCGACGAACACGTCGCCCCCGACCCGGAACGCGACCGCCGCGACCATTGGGCCAAGAAGAAGACCATCGAGGCGGTATGGGGCTGGGCCATCACCTGCCACAAGAGCCAAGGCTCCCAATGGGAGAACATCGTGGTGTTCGATGATGGTCTGGGGCGCACCGCCGAAGACCGCGCCCGCTGGCTCTACACCGCCATTACTCGGGCGGAGAAAGGGCTGGTGCTCCTTGATTGATTTCAACGACACCGCGCCGCTCCGCCCCGACCGCATCGACCTCGACGCGGTGGTCGCCCGCCTGCGTGATGACGCCGGCACCTGGGTGCCCCGGCTGTTTCCCTCCGGCCGACGGGAGGAGGATGTCTGGCGGCTGGCCAACATCCGCGGCGATGCTCCGCGCAAGCAAGGCTCCTGCGTCATCACCATGAAGGGTGATCGGGCTGGCGACTGGTTCGATTTCGATGGCAACCAGGGCGGTGGTGTGTTGAGCACCATCGAGCACGCATCCGGCCTCGCCGGGCGGGAATTGTTCGAATATGCCGCCGACCTTGCCGGCAGTTCCCCGATGAGAGCGGCGCCCCGGCCCGCTCCGGCGAAGCCCCGTGACGATAGCCGCGAGATCGAATTCATCCTGTCGCGCGCCGAACCGGCTCGGGGCACTCTGGTCGACACCTATCTCGCCGCGCGCGGGCTCGGACCCGCCATCTGCCCCGATCTGCTATTCCATCCCGATCTCACCCATTGGGACACCAAGAGCGGCTGGCCAGCGATGGTGGCGATGATCCGCGATGGTGCCGGTACGCCCCTCGGCCTGCACCGCACCTGGTTGGCAGCCGACGGCACGGCCAAAGCGTCGATCCCCAAGAACCGCAAGATGCTGGGCAAGGTGGCCGGCGGCGCCGTGCGGCTGGCCGAGCCCGCCGACGGTCTGCTCGGTCTGGCGGAAGGCATCGAGACCACCCTGGCGGTGATGCGCGCCTGTCCCGCTCTGCCGGCCTGGGCGACCCTGTCGGCAGGCAATCTGGAGGCCGTGGCACTGCCCCCCGAGGTTCGCCGCGTGGTGATCCTGGCCGACCATGATGCATCCGGCACCGGCCTGCGCGCCGCCGAAACCGCCGCCGCCCGCTTCCATCGCGAGGGCCGTCGAGTGTGGATTGCCCTGCCACCGACCGAGGGCGAAGACTTCAACGACTTGCTGGTGCGCGAAGGGGAGGCAGCCGTGCGCTCCGCCGTCGAGGCGGCGGTGGAATGGACGCCGTTGCCCGATCTATTGGCTGCCAACAACCCGGCTCAACACCGCCGCCGGGATCCCCGTCTGCCGCTCGGCTTCGTCGCCCCCACCGGCATGCTGCCGCGCATGCGCGCCGACAACGGCGATCTGGCCGACGCCACCAACCGCTGCTGGGATATCGTCGAAGACGCCAACAATCCGCCGTGGCTATTCCGGGCCGGCGGCCATCCCGGCTGGGTCGAATGCGATGACCAAGGCCAGCCCCAGCCCATCGCCCTGACCGAGAACCGTCTGCGCCACGTCCTCGCCCTGGTGGCTGACTGGCGCAAGCTCGATGCCCGCAGCCAGTTGGCCCCCGCCCATCCGCCCATCGCCGTGGTCAAGAACCTGCTTGCCACCCCCAATCCGGGCTTGCCGGTACTGGCCGGTGTGGTCACCGCGCCGGTATTCGGCCGCGACGGCACATTGGTGACGGTGCCCGGCTATCATCCTTCCACCCGGCTGCTACTTGAGCCGCCTGAAGATTTCGTCCCGCCGGTGGTGCCGTCCCAGCCGACCGCCGCCGATGTTGCCGCCGCCCGCACCATGCTGCTCGACGACCTGCTGGGGGATTTCCCGTTCACCTGCGAGGCCGAACGGGCACATGCGCTCGCCCTGTTGCTGCTGCCGTTCATGCGGGAACTGATCGACGGGCCGACGCCGCTGCACATGATCGAGAAGCCGACGCCCGGCACCGGTGCCAGCCTGATGGTCGAGGTGATCGCCGAAGTCGCGCTGGGCGCCACGCCCTCCTTCATGGCCGAGGGCCGCGACGACGACGAATGGCGCAAGCGCCTCACCGCCAAGCTGCGCGCCATGCCGGCCATGGTGGTGATCGACAATCTCAACCTGAAGCTCGATTCGGGCGCCCTCTCGGCGGCACTGACCATGCCCGCCTGGGAAGACCGGGTGCTGGGCGTCTCGGAGATGACCCGCTTTCCCATCCGCTGCGTCTGGGTCGCCACCGGCAACAACCCGCAATTTTCCCACGAGATGGCGCGGCGCATCGTCCGCATCCGCCTTGACGCTCATGTCGATCAACCCTGGCGACGCAAGTCCGGCGACTTCCGCCATGCGGATCTGCGCGGCTGGACCAAGGCCAATCGCTCCCGCCTCATCGCGGCGTGCCTGACCATCGGCCAGGCATGGATCGCGGCCGGCCGCCCCCGCCAGGGTGAGCGCAGCCTCGGCAGCTTCGACAATTGGGCGGCGATCATGGGCGGCCTCTTGGATGTGGCCGGCGTTCCCGGTTTCCTCGCCAACCTGGACGAGACCTACGAGACCGCCGATGCCGAGGGGGCCACTTGGCGGGCCTTTATCGGTGCCTGGTGGGACCGCCACGGCACGGCGGATATCGGCACCGCAGATCTGCATCAGGTGGCGCTCACCAGCGAGCCGCCGCTGCCGCTGGGCGAAGGCGGGGACCGCTCCCAGCGTACCCGCCTGGGCAAGGCCCTCGGACGGATGCGGGATCGCATCTTCGCCGTCGGCAGCATGAAGCTCCGGGTCCGCGCCGGTCGCGTGTCGCATCAGGCGCAGCGGTGGCATCTCGCTGTCGAACACGGGGCGCCCGACCAGGGGGAACGTGGGGAACATTATACGCGCCCGGAATTCGGGGAAGGTGGGGAACGTTTTCCCGAGGCTGCTTCTGAGACCGGGGAACGTGGGGAACGTCGCGACCACCCCGGAATCAACGGGGGTGGGGAACGTTGTGACGGCGAAAGCCAACGTTCCTCCCAACGTTCCCCGGAAATTCGTGAGGAAAATCAAGGCTCCGGGGAACGTGGGGAACATGGGGAACGTTTTTCCATACCTCACACACATACGGGCGCACGCGCACACACGCACATGAGTGGGGATGACGAAAAACGTTCCCCATGTTCCCCATGTCCACTACCTGCCGGAAATCATTACGATTTTGCCGGGGAACGTGGTGGGGAACGTGCCCCTGGACCGGGGAGAAACGTTCCCCCCGCGCCGGAACGCTGGTGGGAGGAGGTCATATGACCGCCGCCGCCCGCCAACTCCTCCAGGAGGTCGCCGATCACGGCGGTATGGTCCGTCTCGAAGACGGCAACCTGCGCCTCGCCGCACCCCAGCCGCTGCCCGAGTCCTTGCGCGCCCGGTTGCGGCAGCGCAAGGCCGAGATCGTCCGCCTGCTCGGAACGCCGGTCGCCCCGCAGCCTGTCCGCCCGCCGCCCCCCAGTTTCGACGCAATCTTCGACGAGTTCGGCCTCGACCCGCTGCTGGATGAGGACCGAGCGCAGGCCGTGCGGATGTGGATGGGTCTGCCAGCCCGCGGCCCGCCAGACTGACCCGCTTCACCACAGGCGGGCGACGGTGGCCTGTCCCGCCAAGAACACGAACCGCCGTCGCCCTGACCACGACCATCCCCCTTCACGGAGGCCATCATGGCTGTCTCGACTCTGCCCCCTCCGGGCGACATTGCAAGTCCGCCGACGGCGTTGCTGCCGCTGACCATTGGCCGCTCGGAACGCAGTGCGAGCATTCTCGCCCTCGATCTCGGCACCACCACCGGCTGGGCCATGCGGCTCGCCGATGGCGTCATCGTCTCCGGCACCATGGCCTTCCGGCCAGGACGCTATGAAGGCGGCGGCATGCGCTACCTGCGCTTCCGCTCCTGGCTCGACCATCTGCATGATGGTGCCAAAGCCATCGGCACGGTGTACTTCGAGGAGGTCCGCCGCCACGCCGGCACCGACGCCGCCCACCTCTATGGCGGCTTCCTCGCCCATCTCGCCGCGTGGTGCGAACTGAAGCATGTGCCGTACCAGGGCGTCCCCGTCGGCACCATCAAGCGGCACGCCACCGGCAAGGGCAATGCCGGCAAGGACGCCGTCATCGCCGCCATGCGAGCCAAGGGCTTCGATCCCGAAGACGACAATGAGGCCGACGCCCTGGCGATCCTGTCCTGGGCCATCGACACCCACGGGGGTGTGCGATGAGGTGGCATCCCCCCGGCTACGGCGGCAACCGCCGTGATCCCGAGCAGGTCAAGCGCGACGGCTGGCAGGAGCGTGGTGTCCTGGTCATCGCCGAGGACGACCAGCGCCTGACCTGGCCCGAGCGCGAACTGATCCGCCAGTTGGGCGCCAAGCTGTATGGCGATCGGCCCAAGGAGGCGTCCCATGGCTGACATCAAGCTGACGCCGACCGAAGTCGAAGACCGCATGGCCGAGGCCGCCGACGTGCTGCGGCGGTTACCCAACGTCTCGGTCCAGGGCTACGCCAGCACCTGGCCGCCGTTCGTGCGGGAATACTGGGAATCCTACGGCGTGGCCGAGGTGACGCTGCGGCGCCCGCCCCCCTCGGCGGCGGCCATCGACCGCATGGATCAGGCGCTCGAATGGCTGCGCTGGCTCGACGCCACCGATGCCCGCATCGTCTGGTTTCGCGCCAACGGCAACCGATGGAAGGCCATCTGCGGCAAGGTCGGCATGGCCCGCGCCACCGTCCACCGGCACTGGATGTACGCGCTCTGCGTCATCGCCTGGCGGCTGGGCGGACGCACCGTGCCGACCAAACGGTCCCGCGATCACCTCGTCGATCAGGTCATGGCCCAGCAGCGGAAAAGTGAAAGTGAGACATTTTCCGACAGGACCGAAAGGGGCCGGACGGGGTAGCCTTCTCGGCATGCTCGCGAGAGGCGCGGGCGGCGGTGATCATCAAATGATCCGCCGCCCGAAGTGGGCGAAAGAATAGAACCCCGTAGCGCAGAGAATTGGTTCCTCCCTGGCACCTTTCCCTATGCGGGAGGGCTCAGCGCCCGATTTCGCTAGCGACAGCCGAAAAATCTAGGCTACCACCCCGTACCAGTTACCACCCCGGAAGGCGCGTTTGTCCAAGGACATCGCGCCTTTCACGCTTTTGCGCAGGGTGGTACGGGGGGCGGTAGCCAGCCCGGTAGCCGCCTTCGGGCTACCACCCCTGTACCACCCCGTACCACGGCTACCACCATGCATCTTGCTCTCCCCGAGCCGGCTCCCCCGGCCATCGGCGCGATGTCGTGCGCCTCGCCCGCCGACCGTCTGGTCTACGGCTCGGTGTGCAGCGGAATTGAAGCGGCCACGGTGGCGTGGGAGCCGTTGGGTTGGCAACCGGCCTTCTTCGCCGAAATCGAGCCGTTCCCCAGCGCCGTTCTGGCCCACCATTACCCCGCCGTGCCCAACCTGGGCGACATGACCGCCATCGACGGTGCCGCGTGGCGGGGAAAGATCGACGTTCTGGTGGGCGGCACGCCGTGCCAGGCGTTCTCGGTGGCTGGTCTGCGCAAGTCGCTGGACGATTCCCGCGGCAACCTTGCCCTCAAATTCGTGGACCTCGCCAATGCCATCGACCCAGCCTACACCATATGGGAAAACGTGCCGGGCGCCTTGTCCACCCGCGACAACGCCTTCGGCTGCCTCCTCGCCGGACTGGCTGGCGAAGGTGCTCCGCTGCTCCCGCCAGGGGGAAAATGGACGGACGCTGGTTGCGTGTTTGGCCCCGCGCGCACAGTCGCGTGGCGTGTCTTCGATGCCCAATATTTCGGCTTGGCCCAACGACGCCGTCGTGTGTTCGTTATCGCAGGTGCTGGAAACCGGGCCGATCCCCTCGCGATTTTATTTGAGCGCCAGGGCCTGCGCCGGGATTCTCCGCCGCGCAGGGAAGCGGAACAAAGTGCTGCCAGCCCGGCTGCATGCCGCGCTTATGGCGGCAACAACACCTCCGGCCCCATCGACATCGCCACCGCCCTGAATGCCTGTTCCTCGGCCAGCGGGCGGATGGATTTCGAGACCGAGACCTTCGTCACCCACTCCCTGCGTGGCGAAGGCTTCGACGCTTCCGAGGACGGAACCGGGCGCGGCACGCCGCTGGTGCCGGTAACGTTCAACCTGCGCGGTCGAGACGGTGGGGCACAGGCGGAAATGGATGCCGACAATCTGGTCAGCATCCGGGCGGCCAGCGGTGGATCGAGCCGCAGTTATGTCGCTTTCGACTGCAAGGCCAGCACCCCGGTTGTCAATGAAGCCATCGCTCCCACGTTGCGGGCGATGAACGCGGTGGGCCGCGACAATGGCGGTGGCCAATTGGCCGTCCAGCACGGCATGGCGGTTCGCCGTCTGACGCCGACCGAGTGCGAGCGGCTCCAGGGCTTCCCGACCGATTACACCCGCATCCCGTGGCGCGGCCGTCCGGAGGATCGCTGTCCCGACGGCCCCCGTTACCGGGCGCTGGGCAACAGTTTTGCCGTCCCCGTCATTCGGTGGATTGGCCTCCGCATCGAAGGAAACTGGTCGTGACCCGCAATCCTTACCGAATCGACGGCCCGGCGCTGGTGTCGTTCTCGGGCGGGCGCACCTCGGGGTTCATGCTGCGCCAGATCCTGGACGCCCATGATGGGCAACTGCCCGCCGACGTCCATGTGGTGTTTTTTAACACCGGGCGCGAGTTCGAGCAGACGCTACGCTTCGTCCACGAATGTGGGGCGCGCTGGCAGGTCACCATCACCTGGCTGGAATACGATCCGGCCGATCCGTTCGCCACCGGCGTGGTCGGCTACAACAGCGCATCCCGCGACGGCGAACCCTTCGCCAAGGTGATCCAGGCGCGGGGCTTCCTGCCCAACCCGACCATGCGGCTCTGCACCCATTACCTGAAGGTCAAGCGTGGCATCGCCTTCATGCGCGACATGATGGGCTACCCGGAATGGGTCAACATCGTCGGCCTGCGCCATGACGAACCCCGCCGCGTTGCCCGCCAAAAGGCCCAGAACGAAGCGGGCAAGGAGCGGTTCGAGACCGTTCTGCCGCTGCACGAGGCCCGCATCACCCGCCAGGATGTCTCGGCGTTCTGGAAGCGCCAGCCCTTCGATCTCGGCCTGCCCAACAACGCCGGCAAGACGCCGCTGGGCAACTGCGATTTGTGCTTCATGAAGGGGGCCGCGACGATCCAAGGGATCATGCGCCTGTTCCCGGATCGCGCCCGCTGGTGGATCGACATGGAACGCAACGCCCCGGCGCTCGGCACCCTGACCAAGCCGGAAATGGCGCTGTTCCGGGCCGACCGCCCCAGTTACCGCGAGATGCTCCGCTTCGTCCGCCGCCAAGGTGATTTCGAAGGCGGTCCCGCCGATGACTGCCTGCCCTGCGACTGCACGGATTGACCATGACCCATCCGCTTCCCGACACGGTCGAGCATTGGCCGCTCGACCGCCTGCGCCCCTATGACCGCAACGCGCGCACCCATTCGGACAGCCAGGTGGCGCAGATCGCCGCCAGCATCGTCGAATTCGGCTGGACCAACCCCGTGCTGGCCGATGGCCAGGGCAACATCATCGCCGGCCACGGTCGGCTGGCTGCGGCGCAACGGCTGGGGCTGGACACCGTGCCGGTGCTGGTGCTCGACCACCTGACCGAGGCCCAGCGCCGTGCCTATGTGCTGGCCGACAACAAGCTGGCCTTGAACGCCGGCTGGGACGAGGAACTGCTGGCCGCCGAACTGCATGCTCTCAATGGCGACGGCTTCGACCTCGGGTTGACCGGCTTTTCCGACGAGGAACTGGCCGACCTGATGGCCCCGCTCGACGACGAGCCGGACGATGGTGAAGCCGAAGCTGACGACGATGACGTGCCCCCGGAACCGCCCCGCGATCCGGTGTCACGCACTGGCGACCTCTGGCATTTTGGTCCTCATCGCCTGCTGTGCGGCGATTCCACCGACGCGGCGGCAATCGCCATGCTGATGGCGGGCGATGTCGCGGCGCTGGTATTCACCTCGCCGCCCTACGGCCAGCAACGGGATTACGCTTCCGGCGGGATCGCTGATTGGGACCGGCTGATGGCGGGGGTGTTCTCCGTCCTGCCGGTGACGGTGGATGCCCAGGTGCTGGTCAATCTCGGCCTGATCCACCGCGAGGGGGAATGGATTCCCTACTGGCGCGGCTGGCTCGACGCGATGCGTGATGTCGGGTGGCGCAGGTTTGGGTTGTACTGCTGGGACCAAGGTCCTGGCCTGCCGGGCGATTGGGGTGGACGCCTCGCACCGGCCTTCGAGTTGGTGTTCCACTTCAACAAGGTCTCGCGCCAGCCCAACAAGATCGTGCCCTGCGCCCATGCCGGCGAGAAGCTGGGCGGCGGTGGCCTGCGCGCCGCCGATGGGACCGTGCCGAAGAAAAGCGGCCAGGGCAACGCCATTCAGGACCACCGCATTCCCGATAACGTCTTGCGAGTGACGCGGCACAAGGGGGCCATCGAGGGCGACGGTAGTCATCCGGCGGTGTTCCCGGTGGCGCTGCCGGAATTCGTCATCAACACCTACACCGATACCGGAGAAATCCTGTTCGAGCCGTTCTCCGGCTCAGGTTCCACCATCATCGCCGGCCAGCGCACCGGTCGGCTGGTCCGCGCCATGGAATTGGCACCCGCCTATGTCGATGTGGCGATCCTGCGCTGGCAGGCGCTGTTTCCCGAAATCCCGGTGACGCTGGCCGATGGCCGCCCGTTCGCGGCGGTGGTGGCCGAGCGCGGAGTTGACCATGCTGGTTGAAGCGATCGAGAAATGGCCGCTCGACCGGCTCTTGCCCTATGCCGCCAATGCCCGGACCCATTCCGAATCCCAGGTGGCGCAGCTGGCTGGCAGCATCGCTGAATTCGGCTTCAACGTGCCATTGCTGGTCGATGAACGCGGCGTGCTGATCGCCGGTCATGGCCGCCTTCTCGCCGCCCGCCACCTGGGGTTGGCCGAGGTGCCGGTGATCCGGCTCAACCACCTGACCGACGCCCAGGCCCGCGCCTATCGCCTCGCCGACAACCAGTTAGCACTGAATGCCGGTTGGGACGATGAATTGCTGGCAGCCGAACTGGCCCGTCTCCAAGAAGAGGGATTCAGCCTCGACCTGATCGGCTTCTCCGACGAGGATCTGGACCGGCTGATGGCCGACGCGGAAGCCGAGGGCGACGGTGCCGGCGAGGCGGGCGAAGACGAGATTCCCGAGCCGCCCGCCGATCCGGTAACCCGGCCCGGTGATCTGTGGATCATGGGCCGCCACCGCCTACTGTGCGGCGACAGCACGGTGGCCACCGATGTCGAGCACCTGCTGGCCGGGGCCGCGCCGCACTTGATGGTGACCGACCCGCCCTACGGCGTCGAATACGATCCCTCCTGGCGCAATCAGGCCGGTGTCTGCTCGACCGCCCGCACCGGCAAGGTCGCCAATGATGACCGCGCCGACTGGAGCGATGCCTGGGCATTGTTCCCCGGCGAGGTCGCCTATGTCTGGCATGCGGCGATCTTCGCCAAGACCGTGGCCGATAGCCTGGAGGCCAACGACTTCAAGATCCGCGCACAGATCATCTGGTCGAAGAACCGCTTCGTCCTGGGGCGCGGCGATTACCACTGGCAGCATGAACCCTGCCTCTACGCCGTGCGCAAGAACGGCACCGGCCATTGGCAGGGAGCGCGCGATCAGGCCACCATTTGGGCCATCGGCAATAACGGTGATGAGGACGAAGCCACGGTCCACGGCACCCAGAAACCGGTGGAATGCATGCGTCGTCCGATCCTCAACAACAGCGCCGAGGGTGACGCGGTCTACGAGCCGTTCGCGGGCAGCGGCACTACGGTGATCGCCGCCGAGACCACCGGCCGCATCTGCGTTGCCATGGAATTGAACCCGGCCTATGCCGACGTGATCGTCGGCCGCTGGCAGAAGCTGACCGGCCAGAAGGCCGTGCTGGACGGCGATGGCCGGAGTTTCGAGGAGATCGCCGCCGGGAAGGTGGTTAGCGCCGGGTGATCCGGCGCAGGGAATGCTGGTACTTGGCGTCGGTCGGCTTCCAATTCAGCGGCTTGCAGCCGAGGCGCAGGTCGCGC
>JAVBXM010000010.1 GCA_030824585.1 Phaeospirillum sp.
CCGAACAGGCGCTGCAGCGTCTCGGCGGCCGGGCCGGCGGCGGCGACGATGCCCTTGTCCAGCACCACAACGTCGCGGCAGATGGGCAGCAGCACCGGCGAGTGGGTGACGATGATCACCGTGTGGGTCTTGCCCAGTTCGGCCAGGGTGGCGCGCAGGTCTTCCTCGGCCTGGCGGTCCAGGCTGGCCGAGGGCTCATCCAGCAGCAGCACCGGCGGGTCGCCCAGCAGGGCGCGGGCGATGGCGATGCGCTGGCGCTGCCCCGCCGACAGCCGCGATCCGGCCTCGCCGATGGAGGTGCCGTAGCCGTCGGGCAGGTCGACGATGTACTGGTGCACGCCGGCTTCCCTGGCGGCCTCCAGGATCTGCTCGTCGCTGGCGCCGGGGCTGCCGTAGACGATGTTGTCGCGGATCGAGGCGTTGAACAGCACGCATTCCTGCGGCACATAGCCCATCCACCCGGCCAGTTCGGCGCGGGTGAACTGGGCGATGTCGGCGCCGTCCAGCAGGACGCGACCCTTGGCCGGGTGGTAGAGGCCGAGGATGATCTTCAGCAGGGTGGTCTTGCCCGAGCCGTTGCGGCCCAGCACGGCGGTGATGCCGCCGGGGCGGATTTCCAGCCGGTCGATGGAGGATGCCGCCTGGGACTTCTGGTCATAGGCGAAGGAGATGTCCTCGAGGGTGATCAGTCCGGAGGGACGCTCGCGGCTTATGGCGCTGTGGCGGCGTTCCTCGGACTCGGCGAAGATTTCGCCCAGGCGGTCGACCGACTGGCGAAACGAGGAAAAGCTTTTCCAGCCTCCCACCAACTGGTTGATGGGGCCGTAAAGGCGTGACGACAGCATGTTGCAGGCCACCAGGGCGCCCATGGTCAGCTCGTGGTCCATGATGAACACCGCGCCCACCGTGGTCAGCAGCACGCTGCCCAGCATGGTCAGCATCTGGCCCAGGTTGACGTATTCGTCGTTGGTGGCGCCGCGCTGGATGGATTGTTCGATGGCTCCGGCCTGCTTTTCCTCCCAGATGGGGCGGATGGCGCGGTCAAGGGCCACCGCCTTGACGGTGGCGCGGCCGGCGATGATCTCGGCCACCAGCCCGTCGCGGGCCTGCTGGACGTTCTTCTCCTTGCCGCTGCTCTCCTTCATGGCGCCGCCCGAGCGCCAGGCCAGCACTAGGAAGGCCACGAACAGCAGGATGAACACCACCGCCAGCGGGCGGCCGATGACGAAGATCACGGCAAGGAAGATCAGCACGAAGGGCAGATCGGTCAGCAGTACGGCGGTGGAGCCCGACACCGTGTTGCGGATGCCGTCCACGTCGCGGAACAGGGTCTGCCAGAACGAGGCCGGGCGGCTTTCCAAGGTGCGCAGCGGCAGATGCATGATCTTGTCGAACAGCTTGGTGCCGATCTCCACGTCGATGCGCAGCGCCGCCGTCTGCATGATCCGCCCGCGCGAGGTGCGGATGATCCAGTCGAAGGCCAGCAACACGCTGACGCCGATCACCAGCCCCTTCAGCGTGGCGGTGCCGTTGTGGCCGATCACCCGGTCGTAGACCTGCATCACGAAGATGGGGACCGCCAGCGCCATCAGGTTGATGAACAGCGATGCCGCCAACAGCTCCCGCATCACCGGGCGCAGCGGCTCGATGACGGTTTTCAGCCACGATGTCTTCGAATTGCTCATCGCCGCCGATTGTCGCCTGCCTCGGCCCCGATGCAAAGGGGTAAGTACGGTCGCCGTCCGGCGCGAAGTGCGTACGTAGAAGCGCATATATGGTGGATTTTGGAGTCCACTTTTTGGTAACGTCTTTTGACGTATATCAACGTTGGTTGCTTTTTGCGCGGCAAAAGGGTGACAGCCAACTGGGGCCTGGAACGTGGAAGGGGAAGGGCTCATGTCACGGAGGGGGAAATCAGGAATGCGGATCGGAAAGCGCCTTTGGCTGGGGTTCGGGATTCTGTGCGTGCTGATCGCGATGGTGACGGGAACCATTATTTTCGAGGCCCTGGGGGTGAACCGGGCGTCGCAGCGCATGATCGGGCTGCGCATGCCGGTGGCCCAGACCAGCGCCGGTATCGAGGGGCACATGTACGCGTCGCTGGCCGCCCTGCGCGGCTACCTGCTGACCGGCAAGGATTCCTTCAGGACCGAGCGGGCCGAGGCCTGGGAGGATCTTGATTCCCAGATGGCCGAGATGGACGCGCTGGTGGCGCGCTTCACCAATCCCCGCAACCAGGATTCCTGGAAGGAGGCGCGGGTCCTGCTGCTCGAGCTCAAGGCCGCGCAGGCCAAGGCCGAGAGCCTGGGCGCCACCAAGGAAGCCATCGACGTGCTGGTCGCCGAGGCGGTGCCGCGGGTCAACAAGCTGGTGACCGTGTTCTCGGGGGAAAAGGGCGTCAACGGCAGGCGTTCGGGCGGCATGATCGACAACCAGAAGCAGATGCTCGACGCCGATTCGGCCGAGGTGTCGGGGCTGGTCAACCTGATGATCACCGTGGCGGTGGTGGCGGTGATCGCCGGCCTTCTCGCCGCCATGATCACCGCCCAGCGCACCGCCGCCTCCATCGTGCCGCCGCTGGTGGCCATGACCGGGGCCATGGACAGCCTGTCTAAGGGCGATACCTCGGTGGCCATTCCCGTCGCCAGCAGCGACGACGAGGTGGGCGAGATGGCCGCCGCCATGGAAGTCTTCCGCGCCAACCTGATCCGCCAGCGGGAACTGGAGGAGAGGCAGCGGCAGGCCGACGAGACGTCCCGCCAGCGGGCGCTGCGCATCGAGCGGCTGACCGCCGATTTCGATGCCGCCGCCAGCGCCATGGTGCAGCAGGTGGCCGCCGCCGCCGGCCAGTTGCAGGCCACGGCCGGCGCCATGAGCGCCACCGCCCAGCAGACCAGCCATCAGGCCACCGCCGTGGCCGCCGCCTCGGAGGAGGCCTCGGTCAACGTGCAGACCGTCGCCGCCGCCGCCGAGGAACTGTCGGGCTCCATCAACGAGATCGGCCGCCAGGTGGCCCATTCCTCGGGCATTTCCCAGGACGCGGTGGGCGAGGCCTCCAAGGCTGGCGACGTGGTCAACGAACTGGCCGACACCGCCCAGCGGATCGGCGAGGTGATCAACCTGATCACCGATATCGCCAGCCAGACCAACCTGCTGGCGCTCAACGCCACCATCGAGGCGGCCAGGGCCGGCGAGGCGGGAAAAGGTTTTGCTGTCGTGGCGGGCGAGGTGAAGAACCTGGCCAACCAGACGGCAAGGGCCACCGACGAGATCGGCACCCAGATCGCCGCCATCCAGGACCAGACCCACCGGGTGGTCGGCACCATCGGGGCCATCGTCAAGGTCATCGAGGAGATCGGGCAGATTTCCGGCGACGTCGCCGCCGCCGTGGAGGAGCAGAGCGCCGCCACCCAGGAGATCGCCCGCAACGTCGAGCAGGCCGCCGCCGGCACCGCCGAGGTGTCGGGCAACGTGGTCCAGGTGCAGGATGCGGCCGACCAGACCGGAACCTCGTCGCGCGAAGTGCTGGAAGCGTCGCGTACCCTGGCGGAGCAATCCTCCAACCTGCGCTCGACCATCGAGGCCTTCCTGAAGGACGTTCGCGCCGCCTAAGCCCCTTGGCATAGGAAGACTGTCTCGACGCAGCGACCCCGGTCGGGTATGAAGAGGCTCCGGCCGGGGAGGGCTGTCCCTGATTTCGGGTGGGGGAATCATGAAGAGCTGCGTCGCCATCCGCCATGTGGCGTTCGAGGACCTGGGCAGTTTCCAGGCGCCGCTCGAGGCGGCCGGCTATTCCATCCGTTACGCGGAGGCCGGGATCGAGGATTTCGGCGCCCTCGATGAGCCCGCCGTGGGTCTGCTGGTGGTGCTGGGCGGCCCCATCGGCGCCTACGAGGACGACAACTACCCCTTCCTTGCCGCCGAGCTGCGGCTGATCGAGACCCGCCTGCGGGCCGGCCGGCCGACCGTCGGCATCTGCCTGGGCGCCCAGTTGATGGCCCGCGCCCTGGGAGCCAGGGTCTATCCCAATGACGGGGGCAAGGAGATCGGCTGGTCCGCCCTGGACCTCACCCATGCCGGGCGCGCCTCGTCCCTGGCCGCCCTGGACGGCGTGCCGGTGCTGCACTGGCACGGCGACACCTTCGACCTGCCCGACGGTGCCACTCTCCTCGCCTCGACCGCCGTCACCCGCAACCAGGCGTTTTCCTGGGGCAAGGCGGCGCTAGGCCTGCAGTTCCATGTGGAGGCCACCGGGGCCGGCCTGGAACGCTGGTTCATCGGCCATGCCTGCGAGATCGGCGGCGTGCCTGGATTGTCGGTGCCCCAATTGCGCGCCGACACGGCCCGTCATGCCGCCGGGCTGGAATCGGTCGCCCCGCAGGTGCTGGGCGCCTTTTTGTCTGATATGATGTAAGTCCCGTCCGGGGGCTTCCCGCCTGTTCAGGGCAAGGGAAGCGTTGTATAGTCCGCCCAAAGGGGCAAGAGAACACAGCCGTGGACCAGAAGCTCAACGAAGAAGACGTCAAGCGCCTGCTCTCCAATCCGACCGGGGACGTGCGTGCCGAAATCGCCGACAAGATCGCGTCTCAGCACCAGGGGTTGAGCGAGGGCGAGCGCAAGCTGGCCGAGGACATCTTCCGTCTGATGGTCCGCGATGCCGAGGTCCGGGTGCGCGAGGCGCTGGCCCGCCAGCTCAAGGAGAACCCGACGGTTCCCCATGACGTGGCGTTGTCGCTGGCCCGCGACGTCGAGGATGTCTCGCTGCCCATGCTGCAGTTCTCCGAGGTGCTGACCGACGAGGACCTGATCGAGATCGTCCGCAGCCAGAGCCCGGAGAAGCAGGTGGCCGTCGCCGGACGGAGCCACGTCTCCGCCACCCTGGCCGATGCCCTGGTGGATACCGGCAACGAGGCGGCGGTGGCCACCCTGGTCTCCAACGAGGGCGCCGATCTCAACGAAAACACCCTGAACCGCGTCGTCGATCAGTACGGCGAGTCCGAAGAGGTCGGTTCGGCCCTGATCGAGCGCAAGGTGCTGCCCATCACGGTGGCCGAACGCCTGATGACCAAGGTGTCGGAGAACCTGCGCCAGCACCTGATGGCGCGGCCCGACCTGACCCCCGAAGCCGCCGCCGCCATGATGATCCAGGCGCGCGAGCTGGCGGTGCTCGGCCTATCCAATTCGGAAGGCGACGTGGCCCAACTGGTGGGCCATCTCTACAACGTGGGACGCCTGACGCCGTCCATCATGCTGCGTGCCGTGTGCATGGGCGACCTGACCTTCTTCGAGGTTGCCATCGCCAAGCTGGCCAAGATCAAGGTGGAGAACTGCCGCACCCTGATCCACGACGCCGGCAAGCGCGGCTTCGAGGCGCTGTTCGAGAAGGCGGGCCTGCCCAAGGCCTTCTATGCCGCCATGCGTGCCGCCATCGACGTATCCTACGAGATGGAATACGACGGTGGTCCCAACGACCGCGAGCGCTTCTCGCGCCGTATGATCGAGCGCATCCTGACGCAGTATGGCGACCTGGGCGTGGAGTTCGAGAACGACGACCTGGAATACCTGCTGTCCAAGATGAATCAGTTGCCGGCTACCATGCTCGGCGACTGATCGAGAGGGGAAAATTATGTCCGGCAGCGTGAAGCCTGCAGCCAAGCCGCTCGATAAGGATGCGGCCAACCGCAAGGAAATCATCACGACCATCAAGGGGCCGGTGACCGCTCGCGTCACCCAGCTGATTCCTGCCCTGGGTGCTTTCCCCAATCCCTATGCCGCCGTGCTGGCCACGCCGGACCTGCTCTACGCCTGCATGCAACTGGTCAAGACCAAGCGCGAGCAGTTCCAGGACCTGCTGGTCGACCGGGACGGCAACGCGGTCAGCACCGATGACGGCCTGCTGCGTTGCGAGCGCTCGCTCGACCAGGTCATCTCCATGGTGGTGCGCTCGGGTGCCAAGGCCTATGCGGAAAAGCGCTTCGGCACCGCCGACAAGCCGGCCGCCCAGGTGACGGCCAAGAAAGAGCCGAAGACGCTGCTGGAGAAGATCCAGTCCCTGGTTTCGGGCAAATGGGGCGACATGGAAGTCCCCAAGTCGTCGCCCACCCAGGCCGACCAGTTCTACGGCGCCATCAAGGACTACCTGGATTACGACTGGCAGGTGCCGCTGATTCCCTGTTTCGCCGAATTGCCGGTCAAGCTGATCCGCGAGATGGGCCGGGGCGTCACCACCCTGCGCACCCCGGAGGGTATCGCCGCCCTGGCCGATATCGGCCGCCACTCCATGGATCAGGCCAAGCGCATCCTGTCCGACGAGATGATGCGCGAGATGCTCGACACCCAGCCGCTGGCCGCCAAGGGCGTTTCGTTCCTGGGCAAGGAGCGCTACGACTTCCTGCACGGCACCGTCTACGACAAGATGGGCGAGAAGTTCTGGGAAATGTGCGTCGATTGCGACCGCCTGGAGGCCATGGAGGTCCAGAACGCCAAGGACCTGGAGCAGATGGCCAGCCACCTGCACATCCTGTCGGGCGAGGCCATCAACCAGATCGTCCGCTTCCTCAATTACTCGCAGATTCCCATTTTCCTGGAAGTCGGCACGGAAAAGCTGGGCGAGGACACCTTCACCGAGATCTTCGGCGTGCCCGGCAACAAGAAGCTGGTCAAGATGTTCTGCGAGAAGATCAAGATGTGGAAGCTTGACGCCGACGATCCCGATGCCGACCTGCGCACCAAGCTGCCCGACGTGTTCGGGGCCTATCTGCGGGCACCGGCCGATTTCGAGAAGGGCCTGTAGGCTTTCGGGAAAAAGTCCCTCGCCGGCGCCCGGTGTGCTTCTTCCCGGGTAGGGGCAGGTGAGAAAATAAGCTTGAGGCGGCTCGGCGCTTGTTTTCGAGTTCGTGCCTTTTGCCGGCTTCACGCGCCATGGCGCTGAAACCCGGCAAAAGAGGGGCGGCGGCTAGAGTGCATCAGCTTCAAGCTGAAGCACCCCAGGATTCTGTATATACGAAAAAGCTCTGCTTTTTCAGGGCTCAGGCGCCGCTCGGGCTTAAGAGTTTTTCGACTTTCCGATTCAGCTTAAGTGCGAAAAACTCTAAGGCCGGTTGGCCGGCAGGCGCATCAATCCGAACCAGTATTCCAAAATTCCCTGGATGGATTCGAACAGGGCGTCCACGTCCACCGGCTTGGTGACGAAGCCTGACGCGCCGCTGTGATAGGCGGCGGCCACGTCCCGTTCGGCGTCCGAGGTGGTCAGCACCACCACGGGCAGGTCCTTCAGGTCATTGTCGGCCTTCATCTCGGCCAGGACCTCGTGCCCGCTCTTGCGCGGCATGTTGAGGTCGAGAAGAATCAGGTCGGGCAGGGCGGTGGCCCCCTCGACGGCCAGGATGCGCAGGCGCTTCATGGCCTCGACCCCGTCGGAAATGTGCTCGATGCGGCAGGTGAAGCGGCTGCTGGCGAAGGCGGCCTTGACCAGGCCGGCGTCACCGGGATCATCCTCGACCAGCATGACCTTGAATTGCTGTTCGTTCGCTTCAGTCACATTGGCTCCAATCGGGCGTTGGCGGTCCAGGCCGGGGCCGAGGGCAGGATGATGGAGAAAACGCTCCCCTGCCCGACGGTCGAGCGGACCCGGATGGTTCCGCCCAGATGTTCCACCATCTTCTTGGCGATTGCCAGCCCCATTCCTGTTCCGGGATGGGCGGTACGCGAATGAAGTCTTTGGAATACCTCAAAGATACGCTCGAAATAGGCCTCTTCGATGCCGATCCCGTTATCGGCGATCTCGATGAATTCGAACCCCCGCTCGGTCCGGTTGGAGATGTGGATCACCGGGGGACGCTCGGGAGAGCGGTATTCCATGGCATTGCCGATCAGGGCGACGAACACCTCGCTCAGGCGGTGGTGGTCGGCCCACACCATGGGCAAGGGCCCGGCCTCGATGACCGCCCCGGTCTGGTGAATGCGGCCGCTCAGCTTGCGCCGGGCGGTGGCCAGCGCCTCGCCGGCATCGGTCTGCCGCCTGGGCAGCGGCGCGTTGTTCTCGCCCAGATAGATCTGCACGTCGTGCAGCAGGGCCCGCATCAGCCGCGCCGCGGTTCCCAGGCTGCTCAGCCATTCGCGCTGTTCCTGGGTCAACTGGGTGGACAGGCCGCGCTCGACCAACTGGCTGAACGAAACGATGGAGCGTAGCGGCTCCTGCAGATCATGGGCGACGATGAAGGAGAAACGCTCCAGCTCGCGGTTGGCGGAGGTCAACTGGCGGGTCCGGCTTTCCACCAGCCGTTCCAGGGACTCGCGCCTCTGCAGCATGACCCAGGTCAGGCACAGGATGCCGATGCCGATGATCAGCAGCCCGAAGCGCAGCGCGGTCACCTCCGCCCCCTTGGCGGCCGCTTCCTTCCAGCCGGCGGCGGGGGCCAGGGCGAATTCCCAGTAGCCGTCGGGCAGGTCGATGCGTACGGAAACCGGATGCATGGCGAAGATGGCGGCGTCGCCCCCCACCACGCTTCCGGCGGCGGTGCGCAGGCCCCAGGTATAGCCTTCCAGGATGCCGATAGTGCTGGATTCCAGCATGGTGGAGATGGTGAAGATCATGCCCACCGCGCCCCAGGGCCGGTCGCCCACGAAGACGGCATGGCGGGCCAGCAGGCCCAGCGCGCCCTGGATCATCTCCAACGGCTCGTGCACCACCAGGCCGCGGGTCTGGATGGCGCGGTCAACCGCCTCGATGAAGCCGGGGCGCTTATCCTCCAGCAGATGGTGCCCCAGTACCTTGAGGTTGCCGGCATCCAGGGGATAGACCTGGCGCACCACGAAGTCGGGGGCCACCGAGATATTCCGGATACCCGGGACCTGCTGGTAGTAGGAGGCGGCGAAGACCGGGAATTCCCGCTCGATCTCGCCGGGATGGTTCTCGGCGGCCTTGACCGCCACGAAGGCGGCCAGCCCGCGCACCTGGGCCAGGCGCTGGTTCAGCGCATTGGACAGCGCCCCCGCCGAGGTGACCGCCAGGGCCGAGGCCTGCCCCCGCAGTTGCGCCTCGCGATACTGGTTGTAGAACGCGGCGATCCACAGGGACAGGGCGACCCAGATGACGGCGGTCAGGGCCATGGTAATCGCGGCCTTGCGCCCTTCGGCCCGGGGCGCGGCTGGGGAGTGCGGTTCGCTGGTGCCGTCCAAGGACATGGCCAGTCCATCAACCCGTGATGCTGAGTGCGTTCGACGGAGTCTAGCCTATCCCCGTCGCCCACGACATGTCCAATTATGCCTGACGTATTATGACTTGACCGTCCGTCCCCATTTCGGGCACTCTGCCAGCACCATGACACGCAACACGACCACCCTGCTGCTGCTAGCCACCCTGGAATCGTAAGTTCGGTTCCGGGTTTTCGTGGTTTCAGCCTTCGGGTCGGGTTCGCTGCAATGTCTCATCTCTCCGTGATCTCCTCTTCGGTTTCTGCTTCGGTCGGCGCGTCCGGCGGATTGCTGCTGCTGCGACTAACCTGCGGTCGCCGGGCTTAAGGTCATTCGCGGCCGCCCGGTGGCCGGCAGGATCGGGCCGCGCTTCCCATATCAGCAGAAACGACGACCGTAAGGAGGACCAGGCCATGATGCCTGCCGCCAGCACCAAGTACCGCGCCTATCCCACCATCCGCCTTGCCCAGCGCCGCTGGCCCGACGCCACCATCACCCGTCCGCCCATGTGGTGCAGCGTCGATCTGCGCGACGGCAATCAGGCGCTGATCGATCCCATGGGCTCCGAGCGCAAGATGGCCATGTGGCAGACCCTGGTGGGCATGGGGTTCAAGGAGATCGAGGTGGGCTTCCCCGCCGCCTCGCAGACCGATTACGACTTCATCCGCCTGTTGATCGAGGGCGGCCATATTCCCGACGACGTGACCATCCAGGTGCTGGTCCAGTCGCGCGACGAGCTGATCCGCCGGACCTTCGAGGCGTTGGCCGGGGCCAGGCGCTGCATCGTACACATGTACAACTCCACCTCCGAGGCGCAGCGGCGCATCGTGTTCGGCATCGATCGCCAGGGCTGCATCGACCTCGCCCTGGCCGGCGTGCGGCTGGTGCGCGACCTCTCCGCCGCCCGGCCGGAGGGCGAGGTGGTGTTCCAGTACTCACCCGAAAGCTTCACCGGCACCGAGCCCGATTTCGCCGTGGAGATCGTCGAGAAGGTGGCCGAGGCCTGGGGCGCCACACCCCAGCGCCGGATGATCTGCAACCTGCCGGCCACGGTGGAGATGTCGACGCCCAACATCTACGCCGACGTCATCGAGTGGTTCTGCGCCACGGTGAAGAACCGCGACGCCCTCATCGTCTCGGTCCATCCCCACAACGACCGGGGCACCGGCGTGGCGGCCGCCGAGCTGGCGGTCATGGCCGGCGCCGACCGGGTGGAAGGCACCCTGTTCGGCAACGGCGAGCGCACCGGTAACGTGGACGTGGTCACCCTGGCGCTGAACCTCTACACCCAGGGCGTCGACCCGGCCCTCGATCTCTCGGACATCGACACGGTGCGGCGCACCGCCGAACAGTGCACCGGCCTGCCCGTCCACCCCCGCCATCCCTATGCCGGCGAACTGGTCTATACCGCCTTTTCCGGCTCGCACCAGGACGCCATCAAGAAGGGCTTTTCCGCCCGCAAGAAGGCCAACGACCCGGTGTGGGAGGTGCCCTATCTTCCCATCGACCCGGCCGACGTGGGGCGCAGCTACGAGGCGGTGATCCGCATCAACAGCCAGTCGGGCAAGGGCGGCATCGCCGCCGTGCTCGAGCGCGATCACGGACTGGAGATTCCCCGTCCGCTGCAGATCGACTTCGCCCGGGTGGTCCAGGCCATGGCCGACAAGGTGGGGCGCGAGCTGGACTCGGGTGAGATCATGGCCGCCTTCTCCCAGACCTATTTCAAGGACTGGCCGCTGGAACTGGTGGAGTACGAAACCCATTCCGAGGGGCGGGCCGGGGTGCGGGCGCTGTCCGCTACCATCCGCGACAAGGGCGTGGAGAAGCGCATCGAGGGCAGGGGCAACGGCCCCATGGACGCCTTCATCCATGCGCTGGAAACCGGCCTCGGCCGCAAGGTCAAGGTCCGCGACTACCACGAGCACGCCGTCGGCACCGGCTCCGAGGCCCAGGCGGCCTGCTATGTGGAGATCGCCGGCGACGGCGGGGGCTCGGTTCACGGCGCCGCGCTCGATTCCTCCATCACCATGGCCTCGCTGAAAGCGGTGGTCAGCGCGTTGAACAGGGCTTAGCCGAACGGTCTATTACCGCTACACTCCCCGGGACTGCCTCGGGGAGTGTTCGCGTGCACGGTTCGGAAGCGTTGTTCGATGTTCTTTCGCTGCTGCTGGCGGCAGTGGTTCTGGTGCCGTTGTTTCAGCGGTTCGGTATTCCTTCGGTGCTGGCCTATCTGGCGGCGGGCATCGCGCTGGGGCCCTATACTCCCGGCCCGGTGGTCGATCTGGAGGTCACCCGGCCGCTGGCCGAATTCGGGGTGGTGTTCCTGCTGTTCGCCATCGGCATGGAACTGCCGCTGTCGCGTCTGCGCACCATGCGCCGCTATATCCTGGGCCTGGGGCTTGCCCAGGTGGTGGTCACCGCCCTGGCCATCGGGGGGATCGGCCATTTTCTCGGCCTGTCGGGAGCCGTCTCGCTGGTGGTGGGGCTGACCCTGGCCTTCTCTTCCACGGCCACGGTGCTGGCCATCCTGGTGGAGCGCGGCGAGGCGGTGGACCATCACGGCCGCATCGCCGTCGCGGTGCTGATCTTCCAGGATCTGGCGGTGGTGCCGGTGCTGGTGCTGCTGCCGCTGCTGGCCGGCCAGGAGCGGCATGTGGCCGAGGCCCTGGCGCTGGCCGGCGGCAAGGTGGTGCTGGTCATGGCCGCCATCTTCGTGATCGGGCGCTTCCTGCTGCGCCCGGCCTATCGCTTCATCGCCGGCGCCCGCAATCCCGAGGTGTTCACCGCCGCCAATCTGCTGCTGGTCCTGACCGTGGCCTGGGTGACCGGCGAGGCGGGCATGTCCATGGCGCTGGGGGCTTTCCTGGCCGGGCTGCTGCTGGCCGATTCCCGCTATCGCCATCAGGTCGAGGCCGATATCGAGCCGTTCCGCGGCCTGCTGCTCGGCCTGTTCTTCATGACGGTGGGCATGTC
This sequence comes from Phaeospirillum sp., assembly GCA_030824585.1. Classification (GTDB taxonomy): domain Bacteria; phylum Pseudomonadota; class Alphaproteobacteria; order Rhodospirillales; family Magnetospirillaceae; genus Phaeospirillum. The sequence goes on from JAVBXM010000010.1 coordinate 12,169, forward strand.
CATCAACCTGCCCTTCGTCGCCGACCGGGTGGAACTGGTCCTTGGCCTGACGCTGGGCACCATCGCCGTCAAGGCGGCGGTGGTGATCGTGCTGTGCCTGCTGATGCGGGTGGCGCCGGCCGACGGGCTGCGGGTGGGGTTCCTGCTGGCCCAGGGCGGCGAATTCGCCTTCGTGGTGTTCGGCCGCGCCCTGGAACTGAAGATTCTCGACGGTGGGCTGGGACAGGCCCTGGTGGCCAGCGTGGCGCTGTCCATGGTGCTGACCCCCGTGCTGGCCGGCCTGGGGCGGCGCCTGTCCCTGCGCCTGGCGCCCGAGCGCAGCGGTGAGCCGATCCCCCAGACGGCCCGGCATCTGGCCGACCATGTGGTCATCGCCGGCTATGGACGGGTGGGACGGGCCATCGCCCGGCTGCTGGCCGAGCACGACATTCCGTTCATCGCGCTCGACATGGATGTGGACCGGGTGGCCAAGGCGCGCGATGACGGCGTTCCCGTCTATTACGGCGATGCCGGGCGGACCGGCATCCTGCGCTCGGTGGGCATCGAGCGGGCCCGGGCGGCGGTGATCACCGTCAACGAGGCCCGCCAGGCCGAGCGGGCCATCTCGTGCATCCGGCAGGCGGCGCCCAAGCTGCCCATCGTGGCGCGCGCCCGCGACCGCATCCAGGAGCAGGTGCTGGGCGATATCGGCGCCACCGCCGTCATTCCCGAGACGGTGGAGGCCAGCCTGCAGATGGCGGGATCGGTGCTGCGCTCGGCGGGAATCGACGACGAGGCGGTGGAGCGCAGCCTCAAGGGCTACCGCAACCGCCGCTACGGCCGCCCGAAAGAGTGAGGCTCACTCCTCCGGCGGGACCTCGGCGGCGCGTTCGCTGGCCCTGAGATAGGGCATCTTGTCGGGATGGACGCGGGCCACGCCGTGATGGTGCAGGCGCATGGCCTCGACCAGGGCGCCCTGGCGGTCCAGCATGTGGTCGGCCATGCGCACCATGCGCGAATTGGGCCACGAGAAGGGGCGGATGGCCGCCAGATGGGCGAAGGCGTCGGCCTCGCGCCCCGGATTGTGCTGGGCCATCAGGATGATGGCGGTGGCGGTCGAGCGCGAGATGCCCATGTGGCAGTGGATCAGCAGATGCTCCACCACGTCGGCCTTCAGCCCGGCGCCATATTCCAAGATGGCCTCCACGTCGCGGGGGGTGGCGTGGGTCTGCCCGTCCTGCGGGTTGACGATGTCGTGGAAGCGCCAGATGGTGCGGCGATGCGGCGGATAGAGGCTGAAATGCTCGGGGTCCGGCCAGCCGGGGTCGAGGATGGTCAGCACGTGGCTGATTCCGGCGCCGGCATGGGCCGGCAATTCGTCGATGCCGCAGATGGTCAGCGGAAAGGGCAGCAGCGGGGCCTTGGGTGTCACAGTTGTTGAATCTCGATATTGTGTTTCTTGAGGGCGTAGCCGATCTGGCGGGGCGTCAGGCCCAGCAGGCGGGCGGCCTTGGCCTGGACCCAGCCGCAGCGCTCCATGGCCTGGACCAGGCGCTCGCGCTCGGACAGGTCCTCGTCGTCGGCGCCGCCGGGAGCGGGAGGAGCGGCCACCGGCTGCGGCTGCGGCGGCGGCGTCACGGGCGCGGCGGCGGCGGGCGGCGCGGTCATGGGACCGGTGGGAACCGGGATGGGGGCGCTGAGGGTGGGGGCCGCCTTGTCGCCGGGGTTGCGCTTGTGCCATAGGGTCGAGGACAGACAGGTGTCCTGCTTGCACGACAGGTCCATCTCGTCGATGACCTCGCCCTTGGTCATGGTGGCGGTGCGGTAGACGCAGTTTTCCAACTCGCGCACGTTGCCGGGGAAGTAGCAGCGCTGCAGCGCCTCGAGGGCGTTGTGGGAAAAGGCCAGCCCACGGCCGTTCTCCTCGTTGAACTGCTTGAGGAAGTACATGGCCAGCAGCGGGATGTCGCCCGAGCGCTCGCGCAACGGCGGCAGGAAGAGGGGCACCACGTTGAGGCGGTAATAGAGGTCGGCGCGGAACGAACCGTCGGCCACCCCGGCCTCCAGGTCGCGGTTGGTGGCGGCGATCAGGCGGACATCCACCTTGACCGTCTTGTTGCCGCCGACGCGCTCGAACTCGCCCTCCTGCAGCACGCGCAGCAGCTTGGCCTGGAAGTTGGAGGAGATCTCGCCGATCTCGTCGAGGAACAAGGTGCCGCCGGACGACAGTTCGAAACGGCCCTTGCGCTCGGCCACCGCGCCGGTGAAGGCGCCCTTCTCGTGGCCGAACAGTTCGGATTCCAGCACGCTTTCCGAAAGCGCCGCGCAGTTGACCTTGATGAACGGCTTCTGGGCGCGGGCCGACAGGATGTGGATGGCGCGGGCCACCAGTTCCTTGCCGGTGCCGCTTTCGCCGCGCAGCAGGATGGTGGCCTTGGTTGGCGCCGCCTGCTGCACCTGGGCGAAGACGCGGGCCATGGCCTCGGAGGTGCCGACCACGTCCTCCAATCCCCGGATGGGCAGCGCCGGCCGGACCTCGGCCATGCGCTTTTGCAGCCGCGCCGTGTCGGTCATCAGGGTCTCGCGGTCGTTGGCCAGCTTGCGGTGCAGGCTGGCGGTCTGGCCGATCAGGGTGGCGACCATGGTGAGGAAGCGCAGATCGTGCTCGAACACATACTGGGCGCTGCCGTCCCACGAACGCTCCACCGACAGGGCGCCGAACGGCTTGTCGGTGGTCTTGATGGGCACGCAGAAGAACGACACCCGCTCGTCCTCCAGCCCGTCGTCGCTGGCGGCGATGTATTCGGCCAGCAGCGGCTCCTCGGCGGCGTCGGGCACCACCATGGGAATGCCGGTGGACACCACCTTTTCCACGGCGGCGAAGGGATATTTGAGCACGCCCTCGCGCGCCAGGCGCAGCGACATGCCGGTGACGGCGGCCAGATGGGGCTGGCCCGCCTCGTCCTTCAGCACCACGGCGCCGTGGCGCATGTTCAGGTAGGACGACAATACGTTGAGGACGTCGTGGAGCGCCTTGTCCAGGTCCAGGGTGGCACCGAGAATCTTGCTGATCTCGTAGATGCCGATCAGCGGCAGGGCGCTTTCGTCACTCTTCTGGGCCGTCATACGCATTCGATCCACCAATAGGCCATCACACGAGAACAACGCCGCAGCGACGCGCCGCGACCCGCTCCCCCCACCTTTTCTTGATTCCGTTCATAATTCTTAGTCCATCGGCGGGCCGCCGTCCACA
>JAVBXM010000080.1 GCA_030824585.1 Phaeospirillum sp.
GGCCTCGGGCCACCCCTGGACAGCCCGCCGCCCCACGGGTTAAAACCGCCCGTTACGCCGCACCTCTAGCCCACGATGGATGCCATGCAGACCGCCAACGAGATTCGCCGCACATTCCTCGACTTCTTCGAGAAGAACGGCCACACCGTCGTGAATTCCAGCCCGCTGGTGCCGCGCAACGATCCGACGCTGATGTTCACCAATGCCGGCATGGTGCAGTTCAAGAACGTCTTCACCGGCATCGAGAAGCGCGACTACGTCCGCGCCGCCACCGCCCAGAAATGCGTGCGCGCCGGCGGCAAGCACAACGACCTGGACAATGTCGGCTACACCGCCCGGCATCATACCTTCTTCGAGATGCTGGGCAATTTCTCGTTCGGCGACTATTTCAAGGAACTGGCCATCGAACTGGCCTGGAACCTGATCACCAAGGATTTCGGCATCGACAAGAGCCGTCTGCTGGTCACCGTCTACCACGACGACGATCAGGCGGCCGAGGCCTGGAAGAAGATCGCCGGCCTGCCCGAATCCCGCATCATCCGCATCCCCACCTCGGATAATTTCTGGGCCATGGGCGACACCGGACCTTGCGGTCCGTGCTCGGAGATCTTCTACGACCACGGCGACCACATCCCCGGCGGCCCGCCCGGCAGCCCCGACCAGGACGGCGACCGCTTCATCGAGATCTGGAACCTGGTGTTCATGCAGTTCGAGCAGGTGGACAAGCAGACCCGCGTCCCCCTGCCCAAGCCCTCCATCGACACCGGCATGGGCCTCGAGCGTCTGGCCGCCCTGCTGCAGGGCAAGCACGACAATTACGACATCGACCTGATGCGCGCCCTGATCGAGGCTTCGGCGGAATCGTCGAATACCGACGCCGACGGCCCGTTCAAGATCAGCCACCGGGTGGTCGCCGACCACCTGCGCTCGTCGTCCTTCCTGATCGCCGACGGCGTGCTGCCGTCCAACGAGGGGCGCGGCTATGTGCTGCGCCGCATCATGCGCCGCGCCATGCGCCACGCCCACCTGATGGGCTGCACCGAGCCGCTGCTGCATAAGCTGGTCCCGGCGCTCACCCGCCAGATGGGCGAGGCCTACCCAGAGCTGGTGCGCGCCAACGCCCTGATCACCGAGACCCTGAAGCTGGAGGAAACCCGCTTCAAGGCCACTCTGGACAAGGGCCTCAAGCTGCTGGACGACGAAATCACCCGCATCGGCGCGGGCCAGAAGCTGGCCGGCGAGGTGGCGTTCAAGCTCTACGACACCTATGGCTTCCCGCTGGATCTCACCCAGGACGCCCTGAAGGCCAAGGGCATCGGCGTCGACACCGACGGCTTCGCCCTGGCCATGGAGCGCCAGCGCGCCGAGGCCCGCAAGGCGTGGTCCGGCTCGGGCGAGGCGGCCACCGAGTCCTTGTGGTTCGAACTGCGCGAACAACTGGGCGCCAGCGAGTTCCTCGGCTACGACGCCGAGGAGGCCGAGGGCAAGATCATCGCCCTGGTGGAGAACGGCAAGAGCGTCGAAGCCGTCCATCCCGGCCATCAGGTCGCCATCATCGCCAACCAGACTCCGTTCTACGGCGAGTCGGGCGGCCAGATGGGCGATTGCGGCATCGTCACCGTGGCGGGCGGCAAGGCCGTCGTCACCATCACCGACACCCAGAAGAAGCTGGGCGACCTGATCGTCCATTTCGGCACCGTCGAGGGCGCCCCGGTGACGGTGGGCGAGGACGCCCATTTCGCCGTGGACTCCGAGCGCCGCGACGCGACGAGGGGCCACCACTCGGCCACCCACCTGCTGCACGCCGCGCTCCGCGACATCCTGGGCGACCACGTGACGCAAAAGGGCAGTCAGGTCGGCCCCGATCGCCTGCGCTTCGACTTCGCCCACACCAAGGCGCTGTCGGCCGAGGAATCCCGCGCCGTCGAGGCCGAGGTCAACCGCCGCGTCCGCGCCAACGCCGAGGTCGCCACCAAGGTGATGACCCCCGACGACGCCATCAAGGCCGGCGCCATGGCCCTGTTCGGCGAGAAGTACGGCGACGAGGTCCGCGTGGTCTCCATGGGCGACCTGTCCACCGAGCTGTGCGGCGGCACCCACGCCAACCGCACCGGCGACATCGGTGGCTTCAAGATCGTGGCGGAAAGCGCCGTGGCATCCGGGGTGCGGCGCATCGAGGCGGTGACCGGCCCGGCCTTCCTGGCCTGGGCCCAAGCCCAGGAAGACCTGCTGGCCAAGGCCGCCGACACGCTGAAGGCGGCGCCTGCCGACCTGCCGGCCCGCATCAGTGGCCTGATGGACGAGCGGCGCAAGCTGGAGCGCGAACTGGCCGAAGTCCGCAAGCAACTGGCCACCGGCGGCGGACAGGGCGCCGCCACCAAGACGGTCAACGGCATCACCTATGCCGGTAAGGTGCTGAGCGGCGTGCCGGCCAAGGACCTCAAGGGCATGGCCGACGAGATCAAGAAGCAGATCGGCTCGGGAATCATCGCCCTGGTGTCGGACGCCGACGGCAAGGCCTCCATCGTGGTCTGCGTCACCGAGGACCTGACGGCCAGGCACAGCGCCGTCGATCTGGTGCGCATCGGCTCGGAAGCCCTGGGCGGGAAAGGTGGCGGCGGACGGCCGGACATGGCCCAGGCCGGCGGCCCCGACGCGTCTGCCGCCCAGACGGCCATCGACAGGATCGAGCAGGCTTTGGCGGGGTAAATCTCCGCCGGGACCTCAGCCCTTCCGCTCGCTCAGGGCGAAGCGTACCGCCCGGCTGACGGCGGCGGGAATCGTCGAGCCGTGGTTCTCGCCCGCGAACACCACCAGTTCGGCCGGCAGGCCGGCGGCGGAGAGCATGCCCGTCATCTCGGCGGCGTTGTCCACCTGGCGCCGGCGGGCGAGACGGGCGGCCATCTCGGGGGAAGCTCCGGGCAGGACCTGTTCCTGCTCGCCCACGGTGATCAGCACCGGCGGCAGCACCGATGGCCGCGCGCGACGCAGGGCGGCCGCCGCCTCGGTCAGCATGGCCTGATCCTTCCACCAGAGAGAGGGACTGGCCGCCACATAGTTCCGGAAGGCCTCGGGACGGGTGAGCAGCACGTGCAAGGTGAACAGCCCCCCCAGGGAATGGCCGAACAGCGTCCGCCGGCGACGGTCGACGGGGAATTCCCCTTCGATCGCGGGCATCAGCCGGTGCTCCAGGAAATCCAGGAAACGGTCGGCCTGGGGCGGCGTCAGGTCCGTCTGGCGGCGCGGATTGTCTCCCCCCTCGCCCGCCGGATAGCCGATGCCCACCACCACCGCCGGACGCACGCCGGTCACCTCGGGCCGGCCGCCCTGCACCCGCAGCGCGTCGGTGAAGGTGGCGAAAGTCCATCCGCCATCCAGGGCATAGATCACCGGCCAGCCCTCGGCGGGCGGCTCGCCCGGCGGCACCAACAGCGAAACGGCGTAGTTCCGCCCGGCCTCGTCGGCCACGATGCGGCTTCGCGTGTGCTCGATGGTGACCCCGGGCTCCGCCCGGGCGGCGAACCCCAACAAGGTTGACGCCAGAACCAAAGCCGTCAGCAACCGCGTCCGCATGTGCCCTCCCGATCATAGAACGGGAGGATCATCGCGCAATTAGGACGCAGTCGCAATAACGACAGACCTCCGGATGACGCTGCGTCGGGGATGCCTACTTCTTGACGGGGGCGGGAGCGGCGCCGGGGGTCTGTTCGTTGCGCTTCAGCACGCCGGCCTCGACCAGCTTGTTGACCAGATCGCCCATGGTGTTGAGCGAGTGCAGGAAGCCGTCCACCGGCATGGCGATGCGCTGACGCACTTCCATCTTGCCCTGGCCCGATTCGGTGGGTTCCAGCGATACCAGCTCGATGCGCACCACGCCGCTGACGAAATCGACCCGGCCGACGCCGTCGGCGAAAATCTCGGAAACCATGTTCAATCCCCTTCCTGTTGCAGGTCTGACGGGATGCCCGTCGCCCCGGCCCGGATGGTGGGCCAAGCCAACTCCCGGGTCAATCAGTCAAAGCCCGGATCATGTGGTCGGTGTTGCGCAGCCGCTCGGCCAGTTGGCGGGCCATCAGGCGGTGGAAGGCGGCGGCGGCCCGGGGGGCCTCCTCCTCCATGCGTTCCAGGTTGCGGGCCGTCAGACGGTGGATGACGCAATCGCTGTCGGCCACCACCGAGGCCGAGCGCTCCTCGTTGAGGTAAAGCCCCATTTCGCCCACCACGGTGCCGGCATGCATGGTGCGCAGCCGGATGGACGAGCCGTTGTCGCCCATCAGCCGCACCGTGACCTGCCCGGAATCCAAGATGAACAGGTCGTGGGCGGCGCCGCCCTGTTCCAGCACCACGCTGCCGGCCGGCACGCTCAGCGTCTCGACGAAGGACATCATGCGCGCCACCTGCAGCGGCTCGCCCAGATCCTCGGCCAGATCGGCCATCAGCGAGCGCGGCCTGGCGCCGGCTTCCACCTCCAGCTTGACCAGCAGGTGGTTCTCGGACCATTCCAGCGCGTGGTCCAGGTCGGGGGCCGAACGCCAGGTGGCGCCCTCGACGCCGACAAAGCCGGCGCGCTCCAGCACCATGCCCACCTCGCCGCTCTGGGAGGCGAAGACCAGGGACAGTCCCCGTTTCTCGGCGAATTGGCGCAGCTTCACGAAGCTCATGGCCGCCGAGGTGTCGATGCCGGCCACCCGGCGGAAGTCGAACACCACCACCTCGACCGGCTCGCCGCCGGCCTCGCCGCAACGCCCGATCACCCGGGTCAGCAGCTTGTTGGCCGTGCCGAAGAACATGAAGCCCTGCAGGCTGAACACCAGGACGCGGCCGCCATGCTCCTTGAGCAGGCGCACCTCGTCGCGCGGCCGGTCCACGTTGGAGGAGACCTCGGCGGCGGTCAGCTCGTGCTTGGCCACCGCGACGCGGGAATAATTGACCACGAACAGCACCACGCAGGCGACGATGCCCACCGCCGCCCCCTGGAGGTAGCCGAAGGTTCCCACCACGCCGACGATCATCAAGATGATGGCGTAGTCGGCGGCCGGCATCTGGTGGCGCCCCTCGATCAGCCATTCCTCGAGAAAGCCCAGGCCGATGAACATCAGCAGACCGCCCAGCACCGCCTTGGGAAACAGGGCCAGCGGCTCGGTGCCGATCACCAGCATGGCGAGACAGACCAGGGCGGACATCAGCCCCACCAGCCGCGAGCGCACGCCCATCTTCAGCACCATGGACGACAGGCCGAGGGTGTGAAAGCCGATGATGCCGCCCCCCGCTCCCGAGACCAGATTGGCGATGCCGGCGATCTTCAGTTCGCGGTTCAGGTCCATGTCGCGGTTGGCCGCCACCTCGATGCCGCTGGAATTGAGCAGCAGGCCGATGGCGCTGATCAGCAAGATGGTGGACACCGAACCGGCCTGGTCGGCGATCATCAGCCAGTCGGCGGACAATGCCCGCACCACGGCGTCGGGGCGCCAGCCGGCGGCGGCGGGAAAATGGCCGAGCAGATAGCCGCCCTGCTCCAGAGCCTCCAGGCTCATGCCCAGCGCGCGGGCGGTCAGATGATAGAGGGCGATCCCGCCACCCAGCAGCAGCGGCAGGGTCGCCACGTGCTTCCAGCGGCGCATGCCGGCGATCAGCGCCACGGCGAACAGCAATCCCGGCGCCCACTTGATCAGTTCGGCGGAGGAGAACAGGTGATGGGCGGTCTCCAGGGTGGGGGCATGGCCGGTCATCACCTTGATGGCGCCCTTGACCAGCAGCCAGCCGGTCCCGGCCAAAAAGCCGCCGATCACCGGATAGGGAATGAAGCGGATGAATCCGCCGAGACGGAAATAGCCCAGGGCGAACAGCAGCAGGCCGGTCAGCGCGGTGGCCAGCATCAGGGCGGTGGCCACGGTGGCGAACAATTGCCCGGGGTCGGCGCCGGGCGGCGTCTCGGCGACGATCATCGAGGCCATCAGGGCCAGGATGGGGGCGATCTTGTCCTGGGGAAAAGCGATGGTGCCGGGATACGAACCGAACAGCGCCACCAGCCCGCCGACCACCACGGCGGTGAACAGCGCCATGCCGATGGCGGTGCCCACATGCCCGGCCAGCTCGCCCGAGAAGATCAGCACGGCGAAGGACAGCGACAGGATGACCACCACCAGGCCGGTCACCGCCCCCGCCACCAGGGCGGCGGGCAACTCTTCCTTGCGGATCGTCACCACCCATCTCCCCGGCAATGAACCATGGGAGAATGGTAATCCGATCCGCATAGGCTGTTAAGCGATATCGGAGCGATATGGGCAGCCGATCATCGGACCTTGAGTGGGGTCACGGCCCGTCGACCTTTCCTGTCATCCCGAGCAAAGTCGAGGGATCTCCGCCTGGGACACCGGCGCCAAATCGGAAATGCCGGAGCAGGATGAGATCCCTCCTCCCGATGGTCGAAGGGCATGACACGCGGTCAGGATCACCCCTTGGGAAGGGCGATCAGGAAGGTGCTGCCGGCGCCCATCTCGGATTCGACCCAGATGCGGCCGCCGTGATGCTCGACGATCTTGCGGCACACCGCCAGGCCGATGCCGGTTCCCTCGTACTGTTCGCGGGCGACCAGACGCTGGAAGATGCCGAACACCCGCTTCAGGTCCTCGGCGGCGATGCCGATGCCGTTGTCCCTGACCCCCAGCACCCATTCGCCGCCCGCGTCGCGGCAGATCACCTCGATGCTCGGCGAACGCCCCTCGGGCATGTACTTGATGGCGTTGGCGATCAGGTTCTGGAACAGCCGCAGCAATTCGTTGGCGTCGCCGGAAATGGTCGGCAGAGCGTCGGGCACCACGATACCGGCCCCGCTCTCGGCGATGGCCACCTCCAGATGGCGGATGCTGTCGGCCACCACCTGGCCCAGATCCACCGGGGCCATGGGAGTCGAGATGCGGCCGATGCGCGAGTATTCCAGCAGATCGACGATCATGCGGTCCAGGCGCTTGGCCCCGTCGAGGGCAAAGCCGAAGAAATCGCGGGAATCCTGGTCGAAGCTGGCGCCCAGCTTCTTTTCCAGCAGGCCGAGATAGGCGCTGATCATGCGCAGCGGCTGGCGCAGGTCGTGGGAGGCCACATAGGCGAACTGCTCCAGTTCCTCGTTGGAACGGCGCAGTTCCTCGACCAGTTCGGCCAGCTTGGCGGCGGCCTGCTTCTGCTCGGTGACGTCGGTCTTGATGGCCAGATAGTTGGTGATCACCCCTTCGATGTTCTGAATGGGCTGGATGGTGGCCATTTCCCAGTAGAGTTCGCCGTTCTTGCGGCGGTTGGCCAGTTCGCCTTCCCACTTCTCGCCCATGGACAGCGCCGCCCACATGGCCTCGTAGACCTCGGGCGCGGTCTTGTCGGACTTGAGGATGCGGGGATTGCGGCCGATCACCTCGTCCATGGAATAGCCGGTGACCTTGAGGAAACTGCCGTTGACGTACTGGATGTCGGCTTTCAGGTCGGTGATGACGATGGACACCGGGCTCTGCTCGACCGCGCGATTGAGCATGTGCATGCGGTGGGCGTTCTCCACGGCGGCGGTGATGTCGCTGCCGGTGCCGCGATAACCGATGAATACCCCGTTCTCGTCGAAGCGCGGCAAGCCATTGACCTTGATCCAGCGGGCCCGGCCGGTGCCGTCCTCCAGCCAGTACTTGAAGTCGCGGAACGGCCGCTGGGCGGTCAGGTCGGCGATGTGGGCCTGCCACTGATCGGAATCGATCTCCATGCGCTCGCTGACGATGTCCCACGAACGCTTGCCCATCAGTTCGTCGGACGAGACGTCCATCACCGCCTCGAAGGACGACGAGAAGAAGGTGAAGCGCTGCTCGGCGTCGCTTTCCCAGAACCAGTCGGCGGCGGCCTCGGAATATTCGCGGTAACGCTCGGAACTCTCCTTGACCACGTCGGACAGCAGGCTCAGGCGGTCGCGCTCATGGCGCAGGGCGGCGGTCTCGCCCCGCAGGCGCTCGGCCCGCTCCGCCTCGTCCCGGCCGGAGCGGGCGGCCAGCCACAGGGTCGCCGCCGCCGCCAGCCCGAACGCCGCCGCCCAGACACGCCCGTCCGCCGGCAGCAGCGCCCACAGGGCCAGGACTGCCGCCGCCTGGATCACGGCGATCAGGGCAAGGATGGATCTGCGCTGGTTCATCGCCGGCGATCAGACCATCCGGTCATCATGGACATCGGTTGAATTCCGCCCCCTTCCCCGCGCCTGCCCGAACCGGCGGCGCGCCCACCATGGACTTGCTTCCTGGAGGCATGATAGCCAAGTTGCCAAGACAAGGCACCTGGGATGATGACGCTTGCCCTCATCCTTCGCCGCCCGCCGGGAGAACGACCATGAGACACGTCGCCGCCGCACTGCTTGTGTGCCTGCTTGCCGCCTGCGCGGTACCGCCGGACCAGCCGGCATACTACGCCCGCATGGGCCGCTTCATGGGATTGATCGCCAATTGCGGATGCTCCGACATCAGCTCCGAACGGATGCTGGCCGAGTACGGCAAGGCCCTGGGGGACCGCTACACGGCGGCCGAAGCCGCCGCCATGAAGGGCTATATCGACCTGGGAGCCGGCGAGACGTGGGAAAACCAGATACAGATCTGCGCCGAGGTCTGCGCCCAGCGCTGCATGGTCCAGTCGGTGGTCGAGCCCCTGGGCGGGCGCGGCACCGGGGAAAAAGCCTGCCTGGTCACCGAGCGCGACCTGCACCTCACCGACGGCAATCACATCAACCCGGGCGGCGACAACTGACTCATACCGCGCAGCCACGAAATTACGGTATATTACGGATGCTTGCATTGTTGTTCACGTCCCGTTGACAAGGGACGTGAATTGGGGACAAACCTAGCCATTAGTCTGTGGTCGTGCTGGCATCAGGTATATCGGAGCGGAATGATGAATATGGCGAGCAGGGGGGGGCGACTCATTCGCTTGCCGAGCCGCACCGGCGGCTGGCGGACCGACCCCAAGGGCGGGGAAGCGGTGAACCAGCCCGGAAGCGGCAGCATCCGCGTGGTCAAGGACACCCTGCACGTCCTGCTGGTCGAGGACGAACCCGGAGACGCCCGGCTTGTTGAATATGCGTTGCGCATGTCCAGCGCCCCCGTCTTCATGGTCAGGCACGTGGGCACCCTGGCCGCCGCCATCGACCACATCAACAGCGGCCAGCCGGTGGACGTGGTGCTGCTGGATCTCAGCCTGCCCGATTCCACCGGCATCGCCACGGTGTCGCGCATGCAGGAGGCAGCGTCCCGCACCCCCATCGTCATCATGACCGGGATGGACGATCCGCGCTTCGCCTCCTATGCGCTGGAAGCCGGCGCCCAGGACTACCTGATCAAGAGCGACGACCCCGAACGGACGGTGGGCCGCGCCATCCGCTATGCCATCACCCGCATGGCCGGCCAGTTGGAACGCCAAGCCCTGCTGGAACGCATCGCCGAGCAGCAGCGCCATCTGGTCGAGGAGGTCAACGCCGCCCGCGCCATGCAGTTCGACCTGCTGCCGCGCCCGGAACGCCTGGACGAACGGCTGTCCCGGCTGGGCGTCGAGGTGGAATCCTTCTTCGAGCCGTCGTCGGGCATCGGCGGCGATTTGTGGGGCTGCCTGGATTGCGGCGGCCCGCGCATGAGCTTTTACTGCTTCGACTTCACCGGGCACGGAATCGGCGCGGCGCTGAACGTCTTCCGCCTGCACGCCCTGATCTCCGACCATTGGGACCCCCGGCGCCAGCCGGGCGATATGCTGACCACCCTGAGCGGCGCGCTGAAAAGCCTGCTGGGCCGGGGGCAGTTCGCCACCATGTTCCTGTGCACGGTGGACGTGGATGCCGGTGAGATCGAGTGGGCGTCGGCCGGCGCCCCCGCCCCGGTGATCATGCAGGGCGAGGAATACCGCTTCCTGGACGCCAGGGGCATTCCCCTCGGCCTGTCCCGCTCGCCCGATTACCGCGAGTATCGCGAGCCCTTTCCGCCCGGCGCCGCCCTGTTCATGTATTCCGACGCCATCACCGATTCCCCGGTGGAGGGCGAGAGCCTGTTCGGCGAGGCCGGGCTGGGCGACGCCATCCAGGGCTTGCTGCGAAGCCACGGCGAATTGCGGGTCGACCACCTGCTGGACGAGGTCTGCCGCCAGGTCCAGATGCCCTTCGAGGACGACCTGACCGCCGTCTGTATCCGGCGCCTGAGGGGGGAGGGCTGAGCATGGCCACGGTGACGAGCTCCAAGCCCCCGGGCTGCCATGCCGCCGACCGGCGTCCCAGCCTGATGGTCGACGCCCCGCCCTCCGACGACCTGGCCGCCCAGTGCCACGCCCTGGGCATCGAATTGTGCGAGAGCCGCAACTGCCTCGTCCCGCCCCCGGCCTCGATCCTGGGTGGGGCGGGAACGACGGAATCCGTCCGAACCGGCCTCGCCCCACCCTATTGCGGCTTCATGGAACTGGGGGCCGAAGGGGTGCTGGGCGTCGGGCTGCGCTGTTTCGAAACGGTGCGCGGCGGCGGAATGACGCTGTCGCTGCAGACCGCCACCGTCTACCGCCTCGAGACGCTGGAACTGGTGGCCCAGGCCATCCGCGCCAATTTCGGCGGCATCTCCCAAGATACCGCCGACCTGATGGAGATTTCCCTGGCCGAGGCGCTCTCCAACGCCGTCATCCACGGCAATCTCGGCATCCCCAATCATCTCAGGACCACCACCGAGGGCTTCGTCCAGTTCCAGAAGATCATGCACGCCCGCATGGCCGACCCCGCCCTGGCCGGCCGCCGCGTCGAGATCAACGTCCAGACCCGGGGCCCGGACTTCATCTGCGTGGGGGTTTCCGACCAGGGCGGCGGCTTCGACCTGAACGAAAAGCTGGCCCACACCGCCACGGCGACGGCCAAGAACGGCCGCGGGCTGTCCCTGATCCGCAAGGCCACCCACTCGCTCCATGGAGAGGACGGCGGACGTACCCTGGTGATGGCGTTTCGCCGATGAAAACGTTGCGTTACACAACGACTTTTTTCGCCTGATCGTGATACTCGCCTCTTGCAATCTCCCCGGCCACGGAGGTAAGGCTTTCACCCTAATACTCGACGGAGCGGCACGCCCGTGGCGCCATGGAGGGAAGGGCGGCAACGGGCGAAATCAGGCGTCGAGACGAGGAGGACGGTAGTATGCAGTTTCGTGTCAAGGACGAGGGAACCGGTGTCCACGTGTCCCTCGAAGGACAACTGAATTTCGCCGCCAACGAGGATTTCCAGTCATTGCTTGCCCAACTGAGCGGCTTCAAGAACCGCAAGGTGACCTTTGAGATGTCTGGCCTTAGCCATATCGACTCGGTGGGGCTTGGCCTGCTCTATATCGCCCGCGAGGATCTTGCCGAGGGCGGTTCCTCCATCAGCCTGGTCAATCCGCGCGACAACGTGTTCCGCATGCTGGAACTGACCGAGGCCCACAAGACCTTCGAGATCAAGCGCTGATTCCGGTCGCCCCGGGGAGGCGGCGGATCGTCAAGCGGAAGACGCGATGGGGGAAATTCGCATGTCCGACGGTGTCTGGCAGAATCTGAGACTGCGCCAGCGATTCATGATCGTTGTCGGTCTGGGCGTCATCGCCATGGCCGCAGTGATCGTCATCTTCATGGCCCGGTTCGAGGAACGCGCCCTGGAGCGCAAGCTGCACGAACTCTCGGTCAACGAGATGACCTCGCTGCACGCCCTGATCGTCAACGTCATGGCCACCCGCCCCGAGGATGGCGACAATATCGGCATCAAGGTCTTCAACAAGTGGTTCGATTCCCGCAACATCCATTACGCGGGCAAGGTGTGGAGCGTGTGGGGCCCCAAGGTCGCCGCCCACATGAAGGACGTCGAGCCCGAGCGCGCCCCCAAGCTGGCCCAGGACGACATCGACCGCGAGGCCCTGACCACCGGCCAGCCGGTCGGCCGGCTGGTGGGGGATTCCTACCGCTATGCCATGCCCATCGTGCTGGGCGTCACCGACGGCGCCAAGGACGAGGTCTGCCATTCCTGTCACGGCGGCATGGGCATGAATGACGGCGAGGTCATCGCCGTCCTGTCCTCGTCGCTGTCCACCGCCGCCGAGAAGGCCGAGCTCAACAACATCCTGATGGGGCTGTTCGCCTTCGGCATCATCGCCACCCTGGTCTCGGTGTTCGGGGTGCGCTGGATTCTGACCAGCGTCATCACCCAGCCCATCGGCCGCATGACCACCCTGATGGGGCGCCTGGCCGACGGCGACACCTCGGTGGAGATCGAGGCGGTCAACCGCAAGGACGAGGTGGGCGACATGGCCCGCACCGTCCAGGTGTTCAAGGAACACATGCTGGAGGCCGAGCACCTGCGCTCCGCCCAGGAGCAGGAGCGCCTGCGCGCCGCCGAGGAGCGGACCCGCAGCATGCGCGACATGGCCGACCATTTCGAGGCCACGGTCAAGGCCAAGGTGGCCGAGGTGGAAGTATCCACCGCCGGCATCCAGAAGACCGCCCACGCCATGGCCACCCGCTCGGGCCAGAGCGGCTCGCGCTCGCTCGATGTCAGCGAGGCGGCCAACATCACCACCGAACGCGCCGCCACGGTGTCCGAGGCCACCCGTCAACTGGCGCTGTCCATCAACGAGATCGCCCAGCAGGTGGGCGAATCCAGCCGCATCGCCCAGCAGGCGGTGGAGAACGTCAACACCACGGCCAGCCAGATGACCGGCCTGTCGGATTCGGTCCAGGCCATCGGCAACGTGGTGCAGTTGATCAACGACATCGCGGCCCAGACCAACCTGCTGGCGCTCAACGCCACCATCGAGGCGGCGCGGGCCGGCGAGGCGGGCAAGGGCTTCGCCGTGGTGGCCAACGAGGTCAAGAACCTCGCCAACCAGACCGCCAAGGCCACCGAGGAAATTTCCAACCAGGTAACGGCGGTGCAGAATTCCACCCGCGAGATGACCGCCTCCATCGAGGGCGTGGTGGAAACCATCCGCACCATCGACAACATCTCCACCGCCATTGCCGGCGCCGTGCAGCAGCAGGAATCCACCACCCGCCACATCGCCAGCAACATCGACGAGGTCGCCACCCAGGCCGGCGAGGTGTCGTCCAGCGTTTCGACCCTGTCGCGCTCGTCCGCCCGGTCGTGCGCCGGCGCGGTAAGGGTGATCTGGAGTGCCAAGACCCTGACCGAAGCGGTGTCCGACCTCAAGACCGAGGCCGAGGATTTCCTTAGGTCGGTACGGGGATAGGCCCAATAGCAGGGGCCAATTATTACTACTTATTACAAGACTCCCACCTAGCCCGAAGGTATGATCCCACCTTCGGGATGGGAGGGATCAAAATCATGGACGACTGGCGCAAGAGTTTGAAGCGGGCCTTTGGCGACACCATCGGCCCGGCACAGGTCGGCATCGAGGACGTGCTGGCCGCCAGCCGCCAGATTGCCAAGTTCAACCGCCTGTCCCAGCACGTCCAGGGCCTGGACACCATGGCCGCCGCCAAGAAGGGGGTCGGCCCCTCGGAACTGGTCGCGCTCCGCAACCTGCGCGTCTCGGAAATCTCGCCCCGCCGCCTCAACGAATTGTGTGAGACGCTGCTGAACGACAAGGCCTGACCCGCCGTTTTCCCCTCTCCCGCCTGCGGGAGAGGGTGGCGAGGCCAAGCCGAGACGGGTGAGGGCGCGCGCATCAGCGCGCCGAACGACATCTGCTGACACGAAAGCCCTCACCCCAACCCTCTCCCGCAAGCGAGAGAGGGGGAAAAACGGCAGTTTCCCCTTCACCCGATCACTCGGTGACCAAGCCCTTTCGCGATTGCCTTATTAGAGCCCCCTAAAGTAGAGTGTCCTAAAAGCCCTTTCGAGGCTAAGGACAATAAACAGGGGGGAGCAAACCGGCATGAGGGATCCCGCATCCATTCCGGATTCCGATCTCGGACGATCGGAAGTCAAGACCACCACGTGCTATATGTGCGCCTGCCGCTGCGGCATCCGCGTGCACCTGCGCGACGGCGAGGTCCGCTACATCGAGGGCAATCCCGACCATCCCCTCAACAAGGGCATCATGTGCGCCAAGGGTGCCTCAGGCATCATGAAGCAGTACTCGCCCGCCCGCCTGACCAAGCCATTGAAGCGCAAGGAAGGTACCGAACGGGGCGCCGGGGCCTTCGAGCCCATCTCGTGGGAAGAGGCGTTCTCCACCCTGGCCGAGCGCCTGGGCCACCTGCGGGCCACCGATCCCAGGAAGTTCGCGCTTTTTACCGGCCGCGACCAGATGCAGGCCCTGACCGGCCTGTTCGCCGCCAAGTTCGGCACCCCAAACTACGCAGCCCACGGCGGGTTCTGCTCGGTCAACATGGCGGCCGGCATGATCTACACCATCGGCGGCAGCTTCTGGGAATTCGGCGGCCCCGACCTGGAGCGGGCCAAGCTGTTCATCATGATCGGCACCGCCGAGGACCACCATTCCAATCCCATGAAGCGCGATCTGGCCGCCTTCAAGCGCGGCGGCGGGCGCTTCATCGCCATCAATCCGGTGCGCACCGGCTATGCCGCCATCGCCGACGAATGGGTGCCCATCCGCCCCGGCACCGACGGCGCCCTGCTGCTGGCCCTGGTGCGCGAGATCATGGAGCTGGGTCTGTTCGACCGCGACTTCCTGATCCGCTACACCAATGCCGCCGAGCTGGTGAACCAGAACGCCGACAGCGATACCTTCGGCCTGTTCGTGCGCGAGGGCAGCGTGCCGGTGCGGCCCGACACCTTCGAGACGCCGGACAAGATGTGGTGGGACCGCGCCTCCAACAAGCCGGTCATCGCGCGGACCAAGGGAGCCGAGGGCCGCCTGTTCGGCTCCTACAGCCTGCCCGACGGCACGCCGGTCAAGCCGTCCATGCAGCTCCTGAAGGAGCGGGTCAAGGACTACACCCCGGAATGGGCCGAGGGCATCACCGGCATCCCCGCCGCCACCATCCGCCGGCTGGCCCACGAGATGGGCGTCACGGCGCGCGACCAGACCATCGAGCTGCCCATCGCCTGGACCGATTGCTGGGGCGAGGAACACGACAAGATCACCGGCAACCCGGTGGCCTTCCACGCCATGCGTGGTCTGGCGGCGCACTCCAACGGCTTTCACACCACCCGCGCCCTGGCCATCCTGATGACGCTTCTGGGCACCATCGACCGGCCGGGCGGATTCCGGCACCGGGCGCCCTTCCCGCGCCC